>JAUNPT010000036.1 GCA_030536565.1 Eubacteriales bacterium
ACAGCCGCATATTCATTATCACTATACTTGTCTACACCCTCAAGAACCTTTTGTTTCATTTCATCTGTCTTTTTCTCGTATTCCAGTTTTTTCTCTGGATTTTCCTCATTCTCTGCCATATATTTATACATCACCCAGCTGCATTTATCATTATATACATAAGCAACCTGCCAGTACTTGTCATATATCGGGTCATAACAATCATAGAGTGTAAGGTTTTCATACATACCAGCGTAATCGCCCTCGCTTATGTCATTCTCTATCATTCGTACATAGTTAGTATCATTATTCCAGCTTATTTCCTCCTGTATGTTGTCAAAGGTGTACATAACCAACTGAACCGTAATAAGCAGTAAAATAATTGACACAACCACTTTTATTATAATATTCTTTATTCTCTTATCCATTGATAGTTCCCCACAAACCACTGATCAATCTTGTTTTCGTCAAGATATGCACCATTTTTTACAGCTTCAATTTCTTCCTCTGAAACATTAAGCCAGCCAACTAAAAAATCTTCCATCTGGGAAGCCATATCCTGCATACGCTCCATATTATCTGCATCAGGCTTATCATATATACCAATCTCCATAGAAAGAATATCCTCTGCCCGGCTTACCACATAGCTTGCCGACCATTCATACATCTCTTCATGATTCAGATACTTTTCAATAAACTCGTCACGCTTTATCTGAAAATCTTCAAACTCATAATAATACAATGCCATCTGGGAGTATTTGTAATCATCCGTACCAAACAGTCCATACTTGTCCATATATTTATGCAGCTCGCCATATCTGCCTTGGCTATACAGCTGCTCCATCCTCTCCTCACTGTCTGACGTCCTTGTAAATTCCCAGCCATTGCCCAAAACTAAATATGAGACAAATGAAACAACAGTACTTATAACGAATAAAAATATATTACCTGCCATAACCCACGTTGCAATACCGTTAACAATGTCAACCTTGTTCTTTTTAAGTGTTTCTCTTTTAAGCTTTTTGTTATGGCTTAACATCTGCTGCACTTTATCAAAAAATGCATTTCCTGCCCTATTCACGCTGCCGCAATATGGACATTTTCTATCTAATTCAGATATTGGCGCACCACAATGGTTACATTTCATTGCCCTAGTATCCTCCCCGCTAAAATTTCTGAAATTTCGTTAAGGCTGTCCTCCGTATAAGCTTCCATCTTGTATAAGCTGTCATACTCTTCATCTGTCAAGCCCAGCTTCTCTTTCAAACTAATCTTTATTTCATCAATAAATGTACTGATAATCTGCTCATTTCCAAGGGGTGCCCTGTCGCTTACCACAATCTCGCTATCCTTTATTATCTTAAATGAGCCCTTAAGTATCCAGTTCACATAACCGGATATGAATTTCTCCCTGCTGTCGCTGCTGTAATTTCCTGTTTTTACATCAACAATCATATTCCAGTATTCCTCATTTTTTACAACAACATCATAAATATCTGTTATCTGGGTATATTTATCATACCTGCTCTGATAAACCGTTGCTTTAGTTTTATCCACATATTCACTCATCCCAGCATAATCGCCATTGTTTAACAGTTCCTGCAGTGCATTTTCAACCATCTCATTTTCTGACGAGGCTTTATTATTGGCGGCATTTGACATAATAAATACCCCAATAACAACAATAATAAGAACAGGTATGGACAAAAGCACCACCTTTACAATAAGTCTGCTGGCTGCTCTCTTTATTGTTTCAGGCAGCCTTTTTATATACTGCTTTTCCCTGTTCAAGCTGTCGTATGTATCCTGCTTATAATTTTCCAACGCCTCCTTATTCTCGGCGCCGCAGTATGGACACGCAAGCCGTCCCTTATCATATTCTCCTCCACAATTAGGACATTTCAAACCCTTTCCCCCCTTTTGCAAAAAGAGGCTGCCCTTTTAAAGGCAACCTCTCAATATTATTCCTGTGGTTTAATCTCTCTAATTTCCTTTGTTCTGATTTCCTTACAGATTTCATCAACAAATGTAGAAAGAGGCTTCTGTCCTTCATCTCCCTCATATCTGCTTCTTACAGAGACAAGGCCTGCCTCCTGCTCTTTCTCACCAACTACAAGCATATAAGGAATCCTGTTAAGTCTTGCCTCACGGATTTTATAACCAATCTTTTCAGCACGTGTATCTACTGTAGCATCAATTCCATTCTTCTTAAGCTCTGCAAGAATACTTTCTGCATAATCTGCATACTTATCTGAAATTGGAAGCACTCTTACCTGCTCTGGGCACAGCCATGTTGGGAACATTCCTGCATATTTTTCAATTAACCATGCAAGAGTTCTCTCATAGCAGCCAATAGATGTTCTATGGATAATGTATGGTCTTTTCTTTTCGCCATTCTCATCAATATAATACATATCAAACTGCTCAGCGATAAGTGAATCCCACTGAATTGTAATCATTGTGTCTTCCTTGCCATAAACATTTTTAGCATTAATATCAAGCTTAGGGCCATAGAATGCAGCCTCTCCAACGTCCTCTGTAAATGGAATTTCAAGCTCCTGAAGCATTGCTCGGATATGGCCTTCCATGTAATCCCATTCCTCAGGCGTACCAATATATTTCTCTGTGTCAGCCGGATCCCATTTTGAAAGATGATATGTCACGTCCTCCTCCAGCCCTAAGGTCTGCAGGCAGTACTGTGCAAGAGCAATACAATCCTTAAACTCCTTAACCATCTGGTCTGGACGGACAATCAAATGTCCCTCGGAAATTGTAAACTGTCTGACTCTTGTAAGTCCATGCATTTCACCTGAATCCTCGTTACGGAAAAGTGTTGAAGTTTCCCCATATCTGCAAGGAAGGTCTCTGTAGCTTTTCTGACTTGCCTTATATACATAATACTGGAATGGACATGTCATCGGACGAAGTGCAAATACTTCCTTATCCTTTTCCTCGTCGCCAAGTACAAACATACCGTCCTTATAATGATCCCAGTGTCCTGAAATCTTGTAAAGGTCTGATTTTGCCATAAGCGGAGTCCTGGTTCTCATATATCCACGGCTTGTTTCTTCATCTTCAATCCATCTTTGTAATCTCTGGATTATCTTAACACCATTCGGCATAATAAGAGGAAGTCCCTGTCCAATAACATCAACTGTTGTGAACAGCTCCATCTCACGACCAAGCTTGTTATGGTCTCTTAACTTAATATTTTCAAGATACTCTAAATACTCTTCTAATTCTGCCTTTTTTGCAAATGCCGTACCATATATTCTTGTGAGCATCTTATTCTTTTCTGAACCTCTCCAGTACGCACCTGACGATGAAATAAGCTTAAATGCCTTAATTGGCTTAGTGCTCATTAAATGAGGTCCTGCACAAAGGTCTGTGAAATCTCCCTGGCTGTAGAAGCTGATAACTGCATCTTCTGGAAGGTCATTAATTAACTCTGCCTTATATGGTTCATTTCTCTCTTCCATGAACTTAATTGCCTCAGCACGTGGAAGCTCAAATCTCTTAATTTCCGCACCTTCTTTGATAATCTTTTTCATCTCTGCCTCAATTTTATCAAGGTCTTCTCTTGAAAATGATGCATGGTCAAAATCATAATAGAAGCCAGTTTCAATTGATGGCCCAATGGCAAGCTTTGCCTCTGGATATAATCTCTTAACAGCCTCTGCAAGAACATGTGAGCATGTATGTCTGTATGCCGCAAGTCCTTCTGCATCATTACATGTAAGGATACTTAATTCGCAGTCGCTGTCTACTACTGTTCTTAAATCAACAACTTCTCCGTTAACTTCGCCGGCTGTAGCCATTCTAGCAAGTCCTTCGCTGATATCTGTTGCAATATCAATTACTGACATTGCCTGTGAATATTCTTTTACTGAACCATCTTTTAATGTAATCTTCATAAATCCTCCTTGTTTTGCATAAAAAATCCCGAGCTGTAGTATATCTACAGCCCGGGACGAAAAATCAATTCGCGGTTCCACCCTGCTTGCTTAACAGCCAGCCATCACCTGTTTTAGATGATTCATGGCCATCAAACCACTCAAACGATTATAACGGAATCACCGGCCTGGATTAGAGGCACTCCGAGGTAGTCTTCACATACTTTCCCGTAAGATACTTGCACCTTTCATATCTCTCTCTGAACGCTTCCGCATGCTACTCGTCTCATCAACGCATTATTTTTATATTATCTAAAATCATTTGTTCTTGTACTTCGAACATCTAAAGTATAGCATCTAAAAACTGTTTGTCAATAAATAATCCAAGAATTTTTTCCTTACAATTTTTATCAGATAACAGTTTATATCCTCTTAACCAGCTTCTTCAAACTATTCTGGTCACTGATAACCTTAATATGGTCTCCTGAGGCAAAGCTGTAATCCGCAGATGGCATGATAATTGTCTCACCGCCAGATACGATACCTATAATATTCACATTATAATTTGCTCGTACGTTAATTTCACGAATAGTCTTTCCAACCCATTCCTTCACGATAGGCACCTCATAAATTGAGTATTCATCTGTAAGCTCAACGAAATCAAAGACATGGTCTGCACTGCATTTCATAGCAAGATTATATGCTATATCACGATCCGGATAAATAACTTCATCTGCACCATTCTTCAACAGGAACTTTGCCTGTATATCCCTGCTGGCTGTACTGATAACATACTTTCCGCCTAATTCCTTTACCAGACTGGTTACTTCTAAGCTGTTCTGAAAATTTTCCGCAATACATACAATAATAATATCAAAATTTCCAATACCAAGGCTTTTTAATACATCCGGATTAGTGCAGTCCCCTACTCTTGCACTTGTCACCTGTGTAAACAAATCCCTGATATGTTCTTCATTATTATCCACAATCATGACCTCATTCTGCATTGCGACAAGTCTATGACACAAATGATGACCAAATTTACCCGTTCCAATAATTAAAATTGTTTTCATATTAATCTCCAATCCGCTGCACACCACAAGCCTTGTGGTGCTGGCACAATATTTATAAAATAAGTAATTCCATTTTTATTAACAGTATTATCCCACATTGATATTTTCTACTGGATATCTTACAGCTGCCGCCTTTTTCTTATGTGCAAACGACAACGCAAACGTCATGCTTCCAATTCTTCCCGTATACATCAAAAAAATAATGACCCACCTTGAAGCTGGAATAAGTGCCCTTGTAATTCCTGTTGATAAGCCTACTGTTCCTATTGCTGAAAACACCTCCAGCATTAAATCTTCCAAATCAAAAATCTGTATACTGCTGATAATCAGCATAGCTGTAACCGCCATGAATAAATTGAGACAAAATACCATGCTGGCTTTCTTAATGCCTTCATCATCAATCCTTCTTCCCAGAATATTACAACCTGACTTATTACGTATATTTGACCATACATAAAATGCCACTACTACTATCGTTGTTGTTTTAATACCACCTGCTGTTGAACCCGGACTTCCGCCTATGAACATAAGAATTACTGTTAAAAACTTGCCTGCCTGTGTCATAGCCCCCAAATCAATTGTGTTAAAGCCCGCCGTTCTTGCTGTAACCGACGCAAAAAGTGATGTAAGAACAGTATTCTTTGCAGACATTCCTGCCATAAGATTACCATGCTCAAACATTGAAAACAGCAATGCACCGCCAAATGTCAGCAAACAGGAGCTTATAATTACAATCTTTGTATGAAGACTATATTTTTTGAAATGAAATTTATTTCTGTATAAATCCTCCCATACAATAAAGCCAAGACCTCCAATAGTAATCAGGCTCATAATCACAACATTTACAACTACATCATCATAATAGGTAACCAGCGATGAATACAGACCATATTCGCCCATAAGGTCAAAACCCGCATTACAAAATGCTGAAATAGAATGAAAAACGCCAAAATATATACCCTTTATCCAGCCAACCTTCGGTATGAACCTGACTGCCAGACACACTGCACCAATACCCTCAAACAGCACAGTGGCTACAAGAATATTTTTTACAAGCTTAACGACTCCCGCAAGTCTCATGGAACTGACGCTCTCCTGAATCAAATCCCTTTTTGCCAGCCCAATCCTTTTCTTTAAGAAAAATGCAAACAATACACCCATTGTTACAAAGCCAAGACCACCTATCTGAATAAGCAGCAGTATAACAATCTGTCCAAACGTCGTCCAGTATGTAAATGTATCTACTACCACAAGTCCTGTCACACAGGCAGCACTTGTCGCTGTGAATACAGCATCAGAAAATGATGTCCACTGTCCGGATTTGCTTGCAATTGGAAGCATTAAAAGAAGTGCTCCTGCAAGAATTGTAAGAAAAAATCCCAGTGCAATAGTCTGTGCGTGAGACATTCTTGTGTTTTTTAGTTTTTTAAATAACATCTTAAATACTCCATTCTAGTGTATAATCATATCCAGCAGCTCCGATGGTTTATCTATAATAGTAACGTCCTTAAGCTTCTCCAATTCAGCCCGCTCACAAAAACCCCAGCTGACTATAACACCATTCATTCCGGCATTTCTGGCAGTTTCATAATCAACGCCTGAATCCCCCACATATATACAGTTTCCTATATCCGAACCTAATTCCTGCACAGCCTTTAATACCATATCCGGAGCTGGTTTTTTCTTAATATCATCAGACTGTCCGATTGTGACCATAATAAGTTCATCAAAAAAATGTTCCTTGAGCTTTATAACTGCCTGATTATTTTTATTTGAAACAATTGCAGTCTTAAAGCCCTCACGTTTTAAATATTCCAAAACCTCCACCACTCCTTCATAAGGGCGTGTCTTTACAATACAGTTATCTGTATAAAACTCTTTAAAAGCATTAAATACATTTTCAAAATCCGGATTATCCATTCCGTCAGGTATTGCTCTTTTAATGAGGTTTCTAATTCCATTACCAACCATTTTTCTGACTGCATCAACGCAATGCTGCGGATATCCAAACAGCCTGACTGCATAATTAACTCCATCTGTCAAATCTTCAATTGTATATAACAGGGTTCCATCTAAATCAAAAATCACTGTATCAATCATTGTATCCATATCCTTTATAACATTTTTTTCTTTTTAAGAATCCACATAGTCACTGCACATATAAGAAGAATAATTCCACATATAATCTCAAAACCAAATGGTGTCTTAGAAAGAGGCATCCATTCCCCCGAAACATTCATACCATAAATTCCCGAAATAATCGTGGGTATTGCCATTACAATCGTTATTGATGTGAGATATTTCATTACATTATTCAGCCTGTTATCAATAACAGATGAAAGCAGTTCTCTTGTACCATCAATAATATCACGGTAAATGCTGGTCATCTCAATAGCCTGCTGATACTCGACGGTTACATCTTCAAGCAGCTCCATATCCTCAGGATACTGCTCAAGTCTCTTATATCTCCTAAGCCTCTCCAGGACGATACTGTTTGCACGAAGTGAAGTGGCAAAATAAACCAGTGTTGATTCTAATTCATGAAGCTCAATAAGATCCATGTCATGCGTATCTGTATTGATTCGTTCCTCTATCTCTATACGCTTTTTATCAATGCCGCGCAGATATGCCTGATAAAGCATTGCTGACCTGAACAGGAGCTGGTATATAAAGCGCATTTTCTTTTTTGTACTAAACTCCTTGACCTTATTCCTTGTAAAGTAATGAAGAACCGGAGTATCTTCTTTACAAATAGTAATAATTACATTACTTTTGAGAATAATTCCCAAAGGGATTGTAGTATACATCTTTTTTTCATGTCTTACCTCTGGTGATGGAATATCTACAAGAATCAGTGTATATCCATCTTCCAGACTTATACGTGAACTTTCTTCTTCATCCAGCGCAGTGGCAAGGTCTACTGTATCAAGCCCATAGCTTTCTGAGATGTAATTTAATTCTTTGCTTGTAGGAGCAGTCATCTGAATCCATACACCGTCTTCATTATGGTCAAGAACACTCAGCACGTGTTCATCTGTTTTATATATGTTTACCACAGCTCTCCTCCTGTCTTCATCTTATTCAAGCCTTATTATACTCTCAAACAAATCTTGTCTGCAACTACTTATTTTTGCTAATTTGCATGTATTACTTTCAAAATCCATTCCAAAGTGACGTGTAACGCAAGGCGAACTAAAAAACCTCCATGTCAGTTTTTACTAACACAGAGGTTTCTTTATAAGTTTTTTATATATTTTTAAAATGTGAACTTTTCGGTATCAGCTGTAAGCAGCTCTGAAAGCTCTAAAATCTTATATGTTTGTGAATTACATTCCCCAACAATACTTTGAAGCTGGGTCATGGACGCTGAAGTCTCCTCTGCACTTGCTGCATTTTCCTCAGCTATAGCCGCAAGGCTTTCTACAACTCCCGTTACAGACTCCTTCAGCCTGTTAAGCTCATTTACCTGTTCTGCAATATTAGAAACAGCGTCAGCAACACTGCCCACCTCTTCATTAAGTGATTCAAACACAGCTCTTGTATTAGTAAGCATATTCCCCTGTTCTTCAATTGCCTTGTTAAGCTCTGCCATAGTCTTAACACTCATATTAGAATTACCAATGAGGTCTTCAACTATTCTGATAATTTCCTCGGCTGAGTTCTTAGACTGCTCTGATAAAGAACGAATCTGGTCAGCAACAACTGCAAAACCTTTTCCCATCTCTCCGGCCCTTGCCGCTTCAATACTGGCGTTAAGTGAAAGCAGATTAGTCTGGCTGGCAATATCCGTAATCATATCCGTTGCAGTTTTTATATGGTTGGCAGAAGCATTAGTTGCGTTAGTCTGCTCATAAACTGTTTCAACTGAGTCTCTGGTCTTTTCTGAAATATCTGCCAGCTGCTCCAGTGTATTATGTACTGACTTATTGTAGTCCTTCATTGTCTCTGAACTTTTATCAAGCAGATTGACACCATCTAAAATGTTATCAATTGAAGCTCCTATATTTACAACGCCTTCATTAGCTTCCTGAGTCTCCATTGCCTGTGATGTTGCACCCTTTGCAATTTCATTGGAAGCCGATTCCATGTTATTAATATTCTCGCCGATTGCCTTAAATGAATCCACATATTTTTCTGAGAACTCCCTCAGCTGTCCGCTTGTATTAACGATATTCCCAATCACCTCTGTCAAAGAGCTGACAACCTGTTTGGTTGCCATGGCCATCTCTCCGATTTCATCGGTTCTCTTAAGTACCTTTTCATCATTCTCATAATCTAACTGCCCCTCTGAAACCTTAACAAGCTCTGTTTGTGTCTTCTTAATAGCCCTGCTTATCCTTCTTCCTGTTATTACACCTACGATAATGCATTCAGCCAATGTTATTAAGGCCAGAAAAGCAGTTATTCCTGCTGTCGCATAAATATTTTTAAGCACCTCTGCCCTTGGTTTTCCAGCAAAGACCATACCGACAATTTCGTTGCTTCCCGGCTGGTGAATCGGCATATAATATGCTGAATAGTCAACGCCTCCAAGCATTATGCTCTCAACAAAATCATCTCCTCCGCCTTTAAGGACCTTTTCAACAACCTCGTCTGTGGCATCTCCCATGAGCCTTTTCCCATCAGTATCTTTTAATGTCGTCGATACTCTCTTGCTTCCATAAAATATTGAAACGTCCAGACCTATATCCTTTTTTAGATTGTCAACGACACTCGTATTGCCTGAAATTGTAAAATCACCTTTTCTGAAAAGATCATTCTTATATACGTATTCGTCATCATTCACTGCATCATAACGTGCAAGTGTTGTCCTCGCATACGTATAAAGCTCACTTTTTGTCGCATCCATACCTGTTTTATTAACAAAATATACTGAAATAATAGTGAGTACAATTCCCATAAATAATACTGGAAGCAATACCAGCATAAGGAGCCTTTTTTGAAAACTAACTCTCCTTTTCTTTTCCATGATAAAATTCCTCCTGACACATAGTTTTTCACAATTATTTTAAGGATATTTTATCACTTCTAATTTCTTAACTCAACAGATTATGTCAATAATTGTCATTATTTAACTGAAAAATCTTTTTTACATTCTGAATCAGATGAACAGCGGCTGCAGTCACCACAGCAGCCAAAACCCTCTTTTCTTTTCCTGTACATATACGATACGGCAGCATAGATTCCCACAAAAACAAACAGAACAATTGCTGCGCTTAATAAATCAGCCATAACTACCTCCTTATATGTTTCACACACAAGCTTTTTAAAATCCCAGCAGCATTCCCACGCTATGTAAAAGGAATGCTGCAAGCCATGCAATAATACACTGCATAATTACAACAACAACTGCTGCCCTTCTCGTTCCCATCTCTCTCTTAACTGATGCAATTGCAGCAACACATGGTGTATATAATAATGTAAATACAAGAAATACTATAGCGGTAAATGGTGTGAATATCTGGCTTATGCTCGCTGCACTTCCTCCAAGAAGTACAGTCAGCGTGCTGACCACACTCTCTTTTGCAGTGAAGCCCGTAATCAATGCCGTAGAAATTTTCCAGTCACCAAAGCCCAGCGGCGTAAATATTGGAGCAATTAATCCTCCAAGCATTGCAAGAAGACTGTCCTGTGAATCAGACACCACATTTAATCTTGTATCGAATGTCTGTAAGAACCATATTACAATTGATGCGACAAAAATAATCGTGAATGCTTTGGTCATAAAATCTTTTGCCTTATCCCATATAAGCTGTCCCACGCTTTTCGGACTAGGAAGCCTGTAATTAGGCAGCTCCATTACAAACGGAATCGGCTCCCCCTTAAACTTCGTTCTTCTTAAAACCAATGCAAACAGGATTCCAACTATAATACCTGTAAAGTAAAGCATTATCATAACCAGCGCCCCATTCTTAGGAAAGAATGCTGCAGTAAACAATGCATAAATCGGAAGCTTTGCTGAGCAGCTCATAAATGGTGTCAGCAGAATAGTCATCTTGCGGTCTCTCTCTGATGACAATGTTCTTGTCGCCATAATAGCAGGTACTGAACACCCAAAGCCTATAAGCATAGGAACAAAGCTTCTACCTGAAAGTCCTATCTTTCTTAAAAGCTTATCCATTATAAATGCTATTCTTGCCATATAACCGCTGTCTTCAAGGATTGATAAAAAGAAAAACAGTACAACAATAATTGGCAGGAAGCTCAAAACACTACCAACGCCTGCAAATATACCATCAATCACAAGTGAATGAACAACCGCGTTAATACCATATACAGTAAGTGCACTATCAACAATCTCTGTAATCCATGTAATCCCCATGTCAAGCCAGTCTGAAAGTGCTGTTCCTATAACGCCAAATGTAAGCCAGAAAATAACCCCCATAATGGCAATAAACGCCGGTATAGCTGTATACTTTCCTGTCAGCAGCTTATCTGCCTTCACACTCCTTGCATGCGCCTTGCTTTCTACTGGCTTTACAACCGTAGAGTGACATACATTCTCAATAAAATTAAAACGCATATCGGCAAGTGCTGCCTCTCTGTCTTTTCCGCATTCATCTTCCATTTCATTAATAATATGCTCCAGCATCTCCTTCTCATTGTCATCAAGCTTCAATGCCTCCATTATTAACTGGTCTCCCTCAAGCAGCTTCGTCGCAGCAAATCTCTCCGGAATATGTGCAGACTTCGCATGATCCTCTATCAAATGCACTACCGCATGAATACCTCTATGTACCGCCCCAATTCCATCAGGCCCATCTGCATCACAGAAATCCACCCTTCCCGGACATTCATCATATCTTGCGACATGAATCGCATGTTCAATAAGCTCTCCTATGCCTTCGTTTTTGGCAGCTGAAATAGGAACTACCGGAATCCCCAGAGCCTCCTCCAAACGGTTAACCTTGATTGTTCCGCCATTTTCACGCACCTCGTCCATCATATTAAGTGCAAGCACCATTGGGATTTCCATTTCAATAAGCTGCATTGTAAGATATAGGTTTCTCTCTATATTTGTGGCATCAATAATATTTATAATGCCCTGCGGTCTGTTCTTTAGCAGAAAATCTCTTGTGACTATTTCCTCGCTGGTGTAAGGAGAAAGTGAGTATATGCCTGGAAGATCTGTAACTGTTGCCTCTGAATGATTTTTTATTTCGCCATCCTTACGGTCAACTGTGACTCCCGGGAAATTGCCTACATGCTGATTTGCTCCTGTAAGCTGGTTGAAAAGTGTCGTTTTGCCACAGTTCTGGTTTCCAATAAGCCCAAATGTAAGTGGCTCTCCTTCTCTTAAAGTATCTCCTCTTTTCTGCACATGATATATTCCCATCTCCCCTACCTGTGGGTGGGGAATCTCTTTTGTGGGCTCCTTTTGTTTTAAAACAATATCTGTATCATGAACCTTCATGATATCTATCTTTGCCGCATCTGCAAGTCTTAATGTAAGCTCATACCCCCGCAGCCTTAATTCAATAGGATCTCCCATCGGTGCCACCTTGATAAGTGTAACCTCTGTTCCCGGCGTAAGCCCCATATCCAGGAAATGCTTTCTTAATGCTCCCTGTCCGCCTACTGCCTCAATAATGGCATCTTTGCCTATTTCCAGCTTGTCTAATGTCATAAATAGCTTCCCTTCTGAAGCCAGAATCAGTCATATATATTCTGACCTGCTTCAATAACATAACACCTTAATTTAATTTCATGATTAGTATAGACTAACGCAAGTACTATGTCAATAACTTATTTAAACTATATTTTTATATTTTTCCTTGCCTTTCCTATTTCATCAGTTAAAGAGGCCAGCATCTTCCTTAACATAGCTTTTGTCTGCTTATCCATCTGTGAATATGCCTTAAGCGCTGCATTTGCACTCCTAAAAAAATCCGTATTTAAATCAGACAGATTCTGAGCCCCGCTGGCTGTTATTAATGAAAACAAAGATTCCACAAATGCTGCCCTGTCTTCTTTTTTCAGTCCATTTATCCAGCTGCTCAATGCCTCATTAAGTCTGCGGCTTCTGTCAGAAACACATTTAACCCTTTCAAAAGCTGTACCAATGACCTGCCAGCTCATAGCATCGTGCTGCATGATGCCCTTATTTTCACTCCTTACAACCGTATATTCCTCATCATGCTCTAAAAGCATACCGACAACTGAACTTTCAGGCACGATACTTTTTATACGCGGACGCATCTGCTGATACTCTGGAGAATTAATCATAACCTTATCAAATCCGGGCCCATCGTTATTATATATATCAATAATTTTTTTCTTCACTCCCGGAAGCGCCTTCACTGCGGCATAAACAGCCAGATTCCCGCCCTTGGAATGGCCTCCCAGACGCACCTTTCCTGAACGGAAACGGACTGTCCTGTTAACATACTCCACAGCCTCAAGCTGAGCAGGAACAGGCATAATAAAACTCATATTAAAATCCTCTTTCCAGCCTACTATGGTATCATCTGTTCCCTTAAAGGCTATATATACTGAACCATCTCCCAATTTGGCATGAAAGGCAGCGAACTGCTTTTGAGCTTCCTCATCAATATGTTCAACATATTCTGACAGCCATATGTTTTTAAACCGTTTAGTTTTTGCAGCATTTCTCATAAAGAAAGGAACTTCTGCAATAAATGACTTAACCTTTTTAAGTTCTTCCTCATTATTCAGCTCAAAAAAAATCTCTGCTGCTGAGCAAAGGCTGATTCCCCCCTTCGTCCCGGCTGATGGAATAACTCCCTTCCAGTCTACATAAGCAAGCTGGGACAATATAAGATTGTCAACATCATTAAATGGCGACTGTTCAAAGGTAAGGTCTCCACGCCATAACAGATAATCCTCTATATTTGCCATTGTCAATAACCTCCCCGCATCTGCAAAATTTACACAAATTATTACTATTTATAGTATATACTACTTTCTGATGGCAATTCCACTTTTTCTTTTTGCAAATATATTGAATAAATGCTATACTTTCAGAAGAATATTTGAAAGGAACATATCCCATGTTATTCAGACCATGTATTGATATTCACAATGGACAGATTAAACAGATTGTAGGCGGAAGCCTGTTAGACGCCGGTGACTACGCCAAGGAAAATTTTGTCTCCGACAAAGACGGCGGCTATTATGCTTCCCTTTACAAAGATGCCGGACTGTATGGCGGACATATCATTCTCCTTAATCCGGCAGATTCAGAATATTATGAGGCCGATGTTACCCAGGCCAAAAGTGCTCTTATGGCATATCCCGGCGGTCTTATGGTTGGCGGCGGAATAAACAGAGACAATGCCGCTGCATTTCTTGACGCTGGTGCATCACATGTTATTGTAACCTCTTATGTATTTAAAAATGGAGAAATCAATTTTACTAACCTTAACCGGATATTAAATGAAATTGGCAGAGAGCATCTTGTCCTTGATTTAAGCTGCAGAAAAAAGGGTGATGATTATTATATAGTTACTGACCGCTGGCAGAACTTTACCAATGTTAAAATAACAAAAGAAATATTAGACGAGCTTTCCGACTGCTGTGATGAGTACCTTATACATGCCGTCGATGTTGAGGGTAAAGCCAGCGGCATCGAAAGCCCCCTTGTAAAGCTGCTTTCCAACGCCCAGTCCTGCCCTATAACATACGCAGGCGGAGTAGGCAGCTACAGTGATTTACAGCTTCTTAAAGAGCTCGGGCATAACAAAATAGATGTTACCATAGGAAGTGCCCTTAATTTGTTCGGTGGTTCACTGGAATTTAAAAAGGTGCTTGAAATATGCCGGCAGTAAAACCCAAAAGCATAATTTTATAGTATATCAACATCTATTATGATAAGAAATCCATCATATCGTTTTCATCAAAATTATTCCTGAGCATTTCAACCTGAGTATCTTCAAAAATCCGGCCATTTTTAATAATTAATATTTTATCAGCCAAATTAGTAATATCGCTAATAATATGAGTACAATACATTATAATTTTTTCTTTTGATAATTCTCTTATATATTCCTTAAATCGTGTTCTCTCTACAGGATCTAATCCTGTAGTCGGTTCATCTAAAATCAAAATTTGAGGTTCATTTAGTAAGGCTTGAGCTAACATGAGCCTTTGTTTCATTCCCCCTGAATAATTTTTGATTTTTATATCTGCTTTGACTGATAAATTGAACTGATTTAACATTGCATCAACTACTTTTCTTTTAGATTTAATCCCTTTTAATCCTGCTATATATGCTAAATATTCTCGTCCTGAAAATTCTTCATAGTATCCTTGTTCTTGCGGCATATATCCAATTATATTTCTATACCTAGAGCCTAATTTTTTTATTTCAGTTCCATTATAGCAAATGCTTCCACTTGTTCTCACAATATTATCTGTTAAAAGATTAATAAATGTTGTTTTTCCAGCTCCATTCAATCCAAGAATGGCATATATTCCATTGGTGAGTTTAATATCTGTTCGTTTTAGAGCTTCAAAACTCCCATATTTTTTAGTTACGTTTTCTAATATTAAGATATTTTCCATTTTCTAAATCCTCTCATCATAGTATAAATCATCACTAGTAAAGCAATACTGAAAAATATAAAATAATGAATAATTATTTGGGCATCCAATAATTTTCCATAAAATGCAAAATATTCAATCAGCGATATATTCTTGAATGAATGTATTCCA
>JAUNPT010000214.1 GCA_030536565.1 Eubacteriales bacterium
GAAGACACAGGCAAGGAAGAATAATAGTTTGTGACAGCAGCTAAGTGAGCCACTAGCCAAGTGAACTGGTTAGTGGCTCTTACTATGTAAGACAGAATGGAGATGTTTATGAAAAAAGGACAAATTTATACAGGTACGGTAGCTTATGTTGATTTTCCGAATAAGGCGGCAGCATATGTGGAATCAGAAGACCCTCAGGACAATGGCCAGAAGGTGATTGTGAAAAATTCTATTCCCGGGCAGAGAGTTTCTTTTATGGTTAATAAGAAAAAGGGCAGCCACTGCGAGGGAAGACTCCTTGATGTTTTAGAGAGAGCAGACACAGAAATTATAAATCCATGTGCACATTTTACAGAGTGCGGCGGCTGTGTATATCAGACAATGGATTACGGGGCACAGCTTGCCATGAAGGAGGAACAGATAAAAAAGCTTTTATCATCAGTGATTGATGGTGATTTTGGATTTGAGGGAATTATTGGCAGTCCAGTGTATGAAGCATATAGAAATAAGATGGAATTTTCATTTGGTGATGAGAAAAAAGATGGGGAGCTTGCGCTCGGACTTCATAAAAGAAACAGCATGTATGACATTGTGACAGTTTCTGGCTGTAAAATTGTTGATGAGGATTACACAAGGATTCTTGACTGTGTATATGAATATTTCAAAGAAAGGAATATTCCATATTATCATAAGATGAAGCATGAGGGATATTTAAGACATTTACTTGTGCGTAAGGCAGTGAAGACAGGACAGATTCTTATAGACCTTATTACAACAACACAGCTGGATTTTGATTTGCAAGAATTGTCGCAAAAGCTTCAAAGTCTCAAACTGGATGGAGAGATTAAGGGATTTCTTCATACATACAATGATAGTTTTGCAGATGCGGTTATTAATGAAAAAACAGAGCTTGTGTTTGGCAGGGATTATATAGAAGAGGAAATTCTTAAATTGCGATTTAAGATTACAACATTCTCGTTTTTCCAGACCAACTCATTGGGAGCAGAAGTCCTTTACTCTAAAGCCCGCGACTATGTTGGAGCTACTAAAGATAAGGTGCTTTTTGACTTATACAGCGGCACAGGTACTATTGCACAGATATTGGCTCCAGTGGCTAAGAAGGTAATTGGAGTTGAGATTATTGAGGAAGCAGTTGTGGCTGCAAGAGAAAACGCCAGACTTAATGGACTTACTAACTGTGAATTTATTGCAGATGATGTTTTGCATGCTCTTGATACTATTGAGGAGCGTCCGGATTTTATTGTGCTTGACCCTCCACGTGATGGAATCCACCCCAAGGCGTTGGACAAGATTATTGACTATGGTGTTGAGCAGATGGTTTACATTTCATGCAAACCAACATCTCTGGTAAGAGACCTTGTTACGCTTCAGGAGAATGGTTACAGGGTTACAAAAAGCTGTTGTGTAGATATGTTCCCGAATACGGTGCATGTGGAAACTGTTGTTTTATTGTCCAAACTAAAATCCACTAATAGAATAAGTGTTGATTTAGAACTATCTGAACTGGATTTAACCAAAGCAGAAAGCAAAGCAACATATGCAGAAATCAAAAAATATGTGCTGGATAAGTTTGGTTTAAAGGTATCACAATTATATATAGCACAAGTAAAAAGGGAATTTGGATTGATTGAAAGAATCAATTATAATGTCGGTGAAGGTAAAAACCATGTGCCACAAGTGACACAAGAAAAAAAGGAAGCTATAATTGATGCTCTGAAATATTTTCAAATGATATAAAAAATTGGCAGTTTGCAGAAATGCAGGCTGTCTTTTTTATTTGTCAAAAATTGATTATTTTCTCAATTTTCGATAACAAGAATTTAGATATGGTGTAAAAGAAAAAGAAGCAAAAAGAAAACAGGGAGGTTATGCTATCGCATAACCTAACCCCTTTCCTTCTCTTTAAACAGTAAATATAAATCTATTAGTATCTATTCACTCTGTAGCTCCTCTAATCTACGCAAGCACAATCAAAAAATTTTGAACATTGAAAAGCAATGATAATAACAAGCAAAAGTAGAAACACCAAATTCGCACCTATTTAATCCCTTTATAATGTGTGTGCCGATTATCAAATAATTCAGATCGTGATACATAATCGAAAAGTGTGCTGGTGCGAATTTATTTAGATGCTCAAGAAATTATTAACAAATCAAAAATTGATTATTTCCCTTACTTCAAAAAAATTGTTTCTTGTTTCTAATCAT
>JAUNPT010000037.1:0-3685 GCA_030536565.1 Eubacteriales bacterium
TCTGCCTTCAAGTTCTATATTTCTAATTGCAATTCTATGTCCGTCAAGACCAACTACTTTTAATGAATGGTCTGATACCTCAAATAATTCACCTGTCATCATCTTGTTATTATCATTCATGGCAATAGAGAATAATGTTTGATTAATTGTCTCTCTGAGCTGGAACTGTGATAATGTAATTGATTTATCCTTTTCGATGATTGGAAGATAAGAAAAATCGTTTCCTGATTTACCGGAAATATTAAATTTACTTTTTTCACATGTGATTGTAGCTGTATAATTATCATCTGTTTCAATTGTAATTTCATTATCTGGAAGTTTTCTTACAATTTCAGAGAAAATTTTGGCATCAATGGCAACTTTTCCCTTTTCTATAATTTCGCCCTCAACTTTAGTTTCTATACCAAGTTCCATATCATTTGAGGTGAATTTAATTTCATTAGAAGAAGCATCTATAAAGATACATTCTAAAATAGACATTGTAGTTTTGGAAGGAACTGCTTTCATAACAATGCCTACAGCTTTGTTTAAGTTACTTTTTGTGAATATTAATTTCATTGTGTGTAAAACTCCTTTCAGTCTGTGAAGTGTAAATGAGAATGTATATATAAATATATAATTTTCAGTAGTAGTAGTAGTAGTGTGTGTTGATATGTTGATAAGCACTTTAAAGCCACAAAATAACTGAATTTGTAATGCTTAATATCTCTGTTAAAATCAATAAAAACAGATGTTAATTTTTGTGGATTAAAAATAACTGCGGTTAGATTTAATTTTTTAGAAAAAAGGTTATCAATATAAATTAACAGTTAAATAACAATCAACAAACATATTATAAAGAATTAATTGTGGATAACTTTCCAGTTTAAGAAGGGTTTATTTTCTTTATAAGTATGTCTATAGTGTTTTTTGTTGCTTCGTTAGTAAGGACTTCCTTGGCAATTTTATCTGCACCATGAATAACAGTTGTATGATCTCTGTTTCCAATATATTTACCAATAGCCTGCAGAGGAGTAGTTGTCATCTGGCGGCACAGGTACATTGAAATCTGCCTTGGTTTTACAATATCAGCCTGCCTTTTCTGGGAAAGAATATCATCAGGAGAAATATTAAAGTGGTCTGCAACTATCTGAACAATAAGTTCAAGTGTAACCTCCTTCTTAGCGTCAGGAGAAATCAAATCCTTTAATGTTTCCTCGGCAAATTCAACAGTTATTGGACTGTGTGATAATGTAGAAAAAGCAGAAAGTTTAGTAAGTGCTCCTTCAAGCTCCCTGATACTTGATTTGATATGAGTAGCAACATAATCTTTAACTTCGTTAGGGATATCATATCCTCCAAGTTCTGCTTTCTTATTAAGAATTGCCATTTTTGTCTCATATGTTGGAATCTGAATATCTACAGGCAGACCCATTTCAAATCGTGTACGAAGTCTTTCAGTAAGAGTTTCCATTTCTTTAGGAGGGCGGTCAGATGAAATAACAATCTGTTTGCTGTCCTGATAAAGTGCGTTAAATGTATGGAAAAATTCTTCCTGAGTTGATTCCTTACCTATAATAAACTGGATATCATCGATAAGAAGTACATCAATGTTTCTATATTTGTTACGAAACTCTGAGTTTTTGTTATTCTTAACAGAATCAATCAATTCATTAGTAAATGTTTCTGATGTTACATAAAGAACTTTTTTTGAAGGGTCGTTTGCAATAATAAAATGTGCAATAGCCTGCATCAAATGAGTTTTTCCAAGACCAACGCCTCCATATATGAATAAAGGATTATATACTTCACCTGGAGTTTCTGCAACAGCCAAAGATGCTGCATGAGCAAGATTATTATTATTACCGACTACAAATGTATTAAATGTATAGTTAGGGTTAAGATTCTGTAATACATTGCTGGCTGGATTTGTTTTATTGGAATTTTTTATTTTTTTAAGGTCTGCGGCCTGCTTGTCTTTTTCAGAAATAAGTTCTACTTCATATTCCTGTCCCATAATCTCACTTATAGTTACTTTGAGAGGTATTAAATATTTTTTTTCTATGTAGGATATTCCCATGGTTTCTTCTGATATAAGAAGTATTATTTTATTACCTTCAACTGAATAAAGCTTTAAAGGTTTAATCCATGTCTTAAATGAAATATCCTGAATATCGTATTCTTCTTTTAGGGTATTTAATATAAGCTCCCATTTTTGTTTTAATTCTTCCATATATAATGCCTTTCTGGCTGTAAATTTAAGTAAACATACTCTTCAATATAATATAACATTCAGAAAATTTAATCAAGTTCTGTGAAAAAAGGGGGAAGACATTATTTTTAATTTAAAAAGGGGCTGTCGCACCAAGAAAAAATTAGTGTGACGCCATCAATGACATAATAAGGCAATATATAGTTTATGTAGTTAAGGCACGCTTGCGCTGCTTTCGCCTCGCAGCGGATACTAAATTCACGCGTTGCGCTCATTAAGTACCGGCGGGCTCAAAGCACCTGAAACTACATAAACTATATATTGCCTTTATATAAAATAGAGGCGCCACACTAATTTTTCTTAGTGCGACAGCCCCTACGCAGTTTAATCTCAAATCAGAAGATTTGATGGAATAACTACATTAATTATTAAAAATAAGAAAATCAATACCTTAAATTAAAATTTCCTCATCATTTTTAAATAGATTACCAACTGTATCAGTAATAGAAATGGTAACAGTGGAATACACCAAACCGCTTCACGCAGTGCTTCAAGCATGCACATTCGAATAATCAGACCTTGGTCGGCACCAAGTCTAAGCATCTGTTTATATTCTGACTTTCTTCGTTCACACCTGCTTTTTGCAAGAATTGCGCTGAGTAGTATAGCCACTACGAATACGGCAATCAGTGTAATTCCGTACTGTAGAAATGCATTGATTGTTCTGGAACGATAAATAACTTTTTCTTCTGTATTTGAGGCGTAAGTAATTCCAATATTTCTACAGTATGCCTCGATAATATTGCTGGTAGAAGATACTGCACTAGTCAATGTATATCTGACCTGCATCTGATTTGGTGAATAAGTGCATTTTATATTGTCCCCAAGTTCACTCACATCCATCTTTAATGCTGCCGCCATAAACTCATTTTGACGCTCACACGCCCGCTTAGCCAATTCATCAGAGGCAATAACCGTATAATATCCATAGTTTACAACAATATCCTTTAATTCATCCTTCAATGAGTCATCTAAATAAACAACACCCGCTGCAACTGGTGCGACACATGGCTCAAATAATTCTCTGTATGTCATGTCATCTAAAAATTTATCCTGCTGCGTTCTATCTGTAATAGTAATGCCATCTGAACTATATTCAATTCGATGTCCAATACTGAAGCTCGTAGGAACCATGTTACCATTTGGATTATCTTTTTTATCTTCATAGGCGGTTTGATCAACAATGCTTCCCATTCCAAGTTTTGTAAATGCATCTGTATATGGATATGCATTTTCAAAAACAGTACAAAGACCTCTATAAGTTGGAAGCTTGGTATAGTGGTAATTAACTACATCGCCTGCTTTCAAGGTATCATCATAATTTCCATATGGATTGTCATTCACAATAACAAAGATCTGATCTCCACTTGCAAAGGCATCATAATCAATATACTTTTCATCTATGTATTTACTCAGAATCTTATAAATATCCTT
>JAUNPT010000037.1:3710-3935 GCA_030536565.1 Eubacteriales bacterium
CATAGTTGTCGCAGTATTTTTTTCCTCCTGAAATTTATTTCGCCCCAATAATTCGTAATTCATATTTTCCCATGTAAGTACACGTTCTGATTCTACAGAGCCAAATATTATTTGTTCAACACCAGGAACACTTTTTATATCATTAATAATTTCATTACTAATGCCCTCATATATATTATTATTTCCGTCTGTTGCATATTTTGAATTATGAAATCCCCAATGATC
>JAUNPT010000037.1:3945-6339 GCA_030536565.1 Eubacteriales bacterium
AATAACTATTTGAAATTGGTTCACCACCAATTCCTGTCAGTCTGTTATCCTTATTTTCAAAAGACTTATTTAACTGCTCATAGGAAATATTCACAACATATTTTGAGATATTATTGTTATAGTCGTCCTTTAAATACTGCATTTCATCCATATAAAACTTCTCTGTCGTTAATCTGTTGTAATCCAAATATGATATGAAATTATTAAAAAAGGAAAATTCATACATAAAATCTGAATCTTGATTTGTCTGATAACCAATTAAATCAGGTCTGTTATTGTTTTTTTCATATTCTGTATATGCACGTAAAAAAAATAATACACAAACAACTAAACATAAGCACACTGCTGACAGAAATACGCGAATTCCTACATTCATTGCAATTCCATTGCTTTTCATCATTCTTATATGCATGCGAAATGTCAGATTTCCCTGATTAATAGCCCTCTTTGGTGCATTGAATTTCTGTATTTTACTTGCTTTTTTCTTTGTTTTATCCACTGCTTTTGTCTCTTTAAGCCATACAAATAAAGTAACCAATTCCCATAAGGCCAGTGCAATTAAAATTGATAATAATCCCTTAAGAACCGCGCTTATTTCTACCTGATAAAACTGAATCCCCATATTTTTTTCAATGAATGAACAGATTAGCTTTCCTGTCACAAATGCTGTTCCAACTCCAAGCAATCCTGCTGGAACAAGCATCACAACATTTTCCACAGCAGTAATCATGGTAGTCTGTCCTTTACTAATCCCAAGATGATTCATCAACTGTTATGATAACCGATAAGCTGATATGAAATAGTTACAACACCAATTACGACAACTAAAAGATACATATAATTATAGATTGCCTTAGACCCCCAAGGCTTGAAATCGTATACGTCATCATTGTAATACAGTTTTCCATTTGCAAGTTTTTTTAGATTATTCTCATATATTCCACGGTAATCACTTGTTTTCACATAATTCTTAATGCTGTAAGCATATACTGTATTCATCTTCATATTAAGTGACTGCATTCCCTGCTCTGATACAATAATGCCAGGAAGAATATCACCTGCCGCCCAAATATTACTATAGCTTCGAAGAATTCCCACAAGAGTATAATCTTTTGTCTTCTCCTCATTATTATTATTCTTATCAAGGAATCTTACTGTAATAGTGTCCCCAACATTAATGGAATAACCAAGCTTTAAAAGTGTATTCATGTCTCCTGCTATTTCACTGTCCGATTCAGGCATCCTGCCTTCTAACAGAGTAATATGTCCCTGATTAAGAAAATCCTCTGTAAAAAATCCCATTTTGTATTTTGTAACTTCAAAATCTTCATCCATAATATTACAAATATTCGTGGACGTAA
Organism: Eubacteriales bacterium; assembly: GCA_030536565.1. GTDB lineage: Bacteria > Bacillota > Clostridia > Lachnospirales > Lachnospiraceae > Lachnospira. Next base: position 5,307 of record JAUNPT010000037.1, read on the forward strand.
CCGGTGAATTTAGATAAGGATTATTAACAAGTCCTTCATTTACTTTATCATTACCCGGCTCCATAACAAACCAGCTTCCGAACCGTTCCTTGTTCGATGCCATCTGCCAGTAATACATATTGCTTTCAAATGTGAGTACTCCTGTCACGAAAAAAACCGCTACAAATGTTGCAACTATAACCCGAATAATTTCCCTCCGTCTTCTTACGATACTTTTCATGATATATCGAAATAAATATCCATTCATACAGCCGCCTCCTAAGATACATATCCATCAGAAATAGTTAGAATTCTATCTGCATAATCTGCCATCTGTCTATCATGAGTTACCATAATAATAGTCTGATCATGCTTCAAAGATGCATCAGACAAAAGCTTTGCAACGGTTTCTGCATTTCCAGCATCAAGATTTCCAGTTGGTTCGTCAGCCAGGATTACCGATGGGTGTGCAGCCAACGCTCTTGCAATTGCTACCCTCTGCTGCTCACCCCCAGACATCTGTGCCGGATATTTATTTTTACAGTGTGTAATGCTCAGTTCTTCTAGTAATGCATCAATCTCTGTTTCATCAGCTTTCTTGTGATCAAATGCCTGTGGCATTACGATATTCTCATAGGATGTAAATTCTGGAAAAAGGCTGTAATCCTGATAAATAAACCCTATCTTTCTTCTTCGAAATCTGGCAAGCTCCTTGTCCTTCAAATGTAAAATCTCCTCACCATCAATGGTTATGCTTCCATTATCCGGCTTGTCTAATGTTCCAAGAATACGTAAAAGTGTTGATTTTCCTGAACCACTTTTTCCAATAATAGCTGTAAACTGTCCCTTTGCAAACTTCAATGTACAAGGCTTTAATGCTAAAACATCTACCGAACCACTGTGGTAGGTTCTGCAAATATTTTCTGCTTTCATAATAATTTCCATATATTTTTCCTCTCAAATATTTTTATAAGATTATTTTACACTGTAAACCTTACTGGCACCTTACAAATTCGTACGTTTTTTAAAAATTTTTATGATTATTCTTTGATAT
>JAUNPT010000037.1:6349-15001 GCA_030536565.1 Eubacteriales bacterium
GTCCGGAATAAATGTGTATAACTTTTCAACAAAATCAACAGCGAAAAAAGGGGGATTATGTAATATTAATGTATAAATATATGGATAAATCATAGGTTATCAACAAGTTTTACACAAAATGTTGATAACTTGTTAGTTTTATGTGGATTTATGTGCATGTCTGTGTATAAGTAAATTTTTAAAAAAATATCAAAAAAAATGCAGGTTTTACTTGACTTGAAGGCACTTTATGAATATAATAAAAAACGATGTTTTAAATTTTAACTAGATAAAATATTCCTACCATATAAATAAAAATGGTAAAGATAAGGAGGTGTTAGAATGCATAAGGGAAAGATGACATTCCAGCCAAAGACAAGACAGAGATCTAAGGTTCATGGTTTCAGAGCAAGAATGAGCAGCGCAGGTGGAAGAAAAGTTTTATCTGCAAGAAGAGCAAAGGGCAGAAAGAGCCTTTCAGCTTAATTAGTTAAGAAAGCAGATGAATGCGGGGCATTTATCTGCTTATTTTTTACATTAAAAAAAGTTAGTAAATATGTAAGTTGTGGTGGAATTTTTATGAAGTATAAATATTTTGAAACATTAAGAAAAAATAGTGAATTTAAGAATGTATATAATATAAAGAAGTCTTTTGCAAACAGATATCTTATTATGTACATAAAAGAGAATGGAACGGATACGAACAGACTTGGTGTATCTGTGAGTAAGAAAGTCGGGAATAGTATTGTCCGGCACAGGCTTGCCAGATTGATAAGAGAAGCCTTCAGGCTTAATATCAGTCATATACCTGATGGATATGATGTAATTTTTGTAGCCAGGGCAGGCTTGAAAGATAAAGGTTATTTTGAAACAGAGAGTGCAATGCTTCACCTTTTTAAACTTCATGGCATATATGTTGATAATGTAGAAAGGTAATTATAATGGGAAAAAAGCTTGTTTTAAAATTAATTAGGTTTTATCAGCTTGCTATTTCTCCATATAAGGGGAGAAGCTATTGTAATTATATTCCCAGCTGTTCACAGTATGCAATAGAAGCTGTAGACAGATTTGGTGCACTAAAGGGAGGTTTTCTTGCACTCAAAAGAATATTAAGGTGTAATCCATGGACAAAGGGTGGCTATGATCCTGTTCCATATAAGTTAAAGAAGAATAAGGATTACACAAATAAGTGGAGGTAGTATTTTGTATAATGCAATTATAAATCCAATTGCATCTGTATTGGGCTCTATATTAGATGTCCTTTTTCAGGGATTAAATGCAATTGGTCTCGGTAATACATTTGTTGCTATTATTATTTTTACATTAATTGTAAAACTGTTAATGCTTCCATTAACAGCAAAGCAGCAGAAGATGACTAAACTGCAGTCAATTATGAATCCAGAGATTCAGGCAATTAATAAAAAGTATAAGGACAAGCGTGGTGACCAGAATGCAATGTTGAAAATGCAGGAGGAAACCAAAGCTGTATATGCTAAATATGGTGTTTCACAGATGGGCGGCTGTGTTCAGTTATTGATTCAGTTTCCTATTCTTATGGCATTATATAGAGTATTTCAGTTTATACCTATGTATGTAGGACAGTTAAAAGTACTTTTTATGAATATTTTGACTGGCAGCAATGGCGGTATTATGTCGGCAGATGGATATGCAGATATCATGAGCTCCAATTTTTCTTCAGTTGACTGGACAAATGTAAATAAAGCAATTGAAACTATGAATACATTTACAACTGACCAGTGGAATCAGCTGAAGGAATTATTTCCGGCATTTGCAGATGTAATTACAACTAATCATGATGCAATGACATCATTTAATACATTCTGTGGAATTAATATGTCACAGGCTCCAGGCTTTGGTCTTACTATTGCTGTTTTAATTCCTATATTAGCCGGTATTTCACAGTATATCAGTGTTAAGGTAATGCAGGGAAAACAGCAGATGGATCCAGATAATCCGGCTGCAGCATCAATGAAGATGATGACACTTGTTATGCCTCTTATGTCAGTATTTATTGGTTTCTCAGTGCCGGCAGGTCTTGGTGTTTACTGGATTGCAACAGCTGTATTCCAGACAATTATCCAGATTTGTATTAATAAATATTATGATAAGATTGGTGTTGATGCAATAGTTGCAAAGAATATTGAAAAGCGTAATAAGAAGCGTGCTAAGCAGGGGCTTCCAGCAGAGAAGATTGTTAAGAATGCTACTACAAGCACAAAGTCAATTAATTCTACAGACAAAAATCAGCAAAGAATTGATTCTCTGACAAAGAAAAAGGAAGAAAACCAGCAGAAAGTAAAGGACATCCTCGAATCAACTAATTATTATAAAACTGCTAAGCCAGGTAGTCTTGCTGAAAAGGCTGGTATGGTTTCTAAATTCAATGATAAAAACAAGAAGTAATTTTTTCTTGCTATAATGGAGGGAAAAAACATGGAAAACAAATATATTGAAGTAACAGGAAAAACAGTTGATGAAGCATTAACAAATGCTTTAATTAAATTAGAAACAACAAGTGATAAGGTTGTTTATGAAGTTATTGATAAGGGAAGTAACGGTTTCTTAGGCCTTTTTAATTCTAAACCAGCAAAAATCAAGATTCGTAAAAAGACAGCAGAGGACGATAAGGCTGCACAGCCTAAGAAGACAGAAGCACCTAAGGCTGCTCCAAAGAAGGTAGAAGCAGAGCCTAAGAAAGAAGTTAAGAAGGAAGTTAAGGCTGAAGTAAAAACAGAACCAAAGACTGTAAAAGCACATACAGAAGAAAAATCAGAAATGTCCCACGAAGAAATTGAGAGAAGAATTACAACATTTTTATCTGATATGTTTAAATCAATGGATATGGACGTAAATGTTACGATTACATTTGATAAGAAGGAAGAATGTGTAAAGGTTGATTTATCAGGCAGTAATATGGGTGTTCTTATCGGCAAGAGAGGACAGACACTTGATTCAATTCAGTACCTTACAAGCCTTGTAGTAAATAAGGGTAAGGAAAAGTATGTAAGGATTAAGCTTGATACTGAAGATTACAGGAACAGAAGACAGGAAACCTTAGAGTCTCTTGCAAAGAATATTGCTTATAAAGTAAAGAGAAGCAGACGTCCTGTTTCATTAGAACCAATGAATCCTTATGAAAGAAGAATTATTCATTCTGCACTTCAGAATGATAAATTTGTTTCAACAAAGAGTGAAGGTGAAGAACCATTCAGACATGTAGTTGTTTTTTTAGATCGTGAAAAAAATCCAAATCACAATCCTAAATATGACAAGTACGACAGATACAATAAGTAATAGTTAAATAGTATGAATTTTGAGATGGGACTGTCGCACCAAGAAAAAATTAGTGTGACGCCATCAATGACATAATAAGGCAATATATAGTTTATGTATTTCAGGCACGCTTGCGCTGCTCTCGCCTCGCAGCGGATACTAAATTCGCGCGTTACGCTCATTAAGTACCGGCGGGCTCAAAGCACCTGAAACTACATAAACTATATATTGCCTTTATATAAAATAGAGGCGCCACACTAATCTTTCTTAGTGCGACAGCCCCATTTCTCTATGTAAAAAATAATAAATAAGAGGTGAATGAACATATGGAAGATACTATTGCAGCAATTTCGACCAGTACTATGAGCAGTGGTGGAATCAGTATTGTAAGGATAAGTGGTGAGAATGCAATTACAATAGCCGACAGAGTATTTAAGTCAAAAAAAAATATAAGTTTAAAAAATGCAGCAAGCCATACTGTTCATTACGGAACAATATGGAATGGTGATGAGGAAATAGATGAGGTGCTGGCTGTTGTAATGAAAGCACCCAATACCTACACAAGAGAGGATATAGTGGAAATAGACTGCCATGGAGGGATTCTTGTTACAAGAAAGGTTTTGGAGGCAGTTTTAGATGCTGGAGCAAACCTTGCAGAACCTGGAGAATTTACAAAGAGAGCATTTTTAAATGGAAGAATAGATTTATCACAGGCAGAAGCTGTTATTGATGTTATTAATTCACAGAATGAATATGCATTAAAGTCGTCGGTAAGACAGCTTAGCGGTAAATTATCAGATAAAATTAGAGAAATAAGAGAGCTTTTAATAGATAATGTTGCATTTATTGAAGCAGCCTTAGATGATCCAGAGCACATTTCTCTGGATAACTATGTTGAAAAACTGGAAATAGATGTGGATAAGTCTGTGGATAATGTAGATAAATTGTTGAAAACTTCGGATAATGGACGTATAATGCGGGATGGAATACGCACTGTTATATTGGGGAAAACCAATGCAGGAAAATCAAGTCTGTTAAATGCGCTCGCAAAAGAAGAAAGGGCAATTGTTACAGATATTGAAGGAACAACAAGAGATGTTTTAGAAGAACAGATTAATCTTGGAGGAATAATTCTTAATCTTATTGACACAGCAGGAATAAGACAGACAGACGACTATGTGGAAAGCATAGGTGTCAGTAAAGCAAAAAAATACGCAAAAGATGCAGACCTGATTATATTTGTTGTTGATTCATCAAGAGAGCTTGATAAGAATGATGATGAAATTATGGAGTTAATTAAGGACAAAAATGTAATTGTCCTTTTAAATAAATCTGATATGGAAACAGTTGTCAACAAAGAAGATATTTTAAAAATTATGGATTGTAATGTTTTGTCTGTTTCCGCTAAAGAAGAAATTGGTATTGATAAGCTGGAAGATACAGTTAAGAATATGTTTTTTTCTGGGAATATTGATGTTAATGATGAAATTTATATAACAAATGCAAGACATAAGAATCTTTTAAAGGACGCTTTAAACAGCCTTAAGCTTGTTAAGGAAGGAATTAATATGGGTATGAGTGAAGATTTCCTTACGATAGATTTAATGGCTGCATATGAGAAGCTTGGACTAATTATTGGAGAAGCTGTAGAAGACGATTTAGCTGATCAGATATTTGCTAAGTTTTGTATGGGTAAATAATCAAATCCATATATGACAGATTTGATTATTACAAGTTTGAGCAGAGCTCAAACTTGGTTGAATGATTTACACAATACTATGAATTTAGAAGGAGTATGAAATGCCAAATATAAGTGAAGAATATGATGTTGTGGTAGTTGGTGCAGGACATGCCGGTTGTGAGGCTGCACTTGCATCTGCAAGACTTGGTCTGGAAACAATATGCTTTACAGTCAGCTGTGAGAGTATTGCCATGATGCCATGCAATCCAAATATTGGAGGCAGCTCTAAAGGGCATCTGGTAAGGGAAATTGATGCATTGGGCGGTGAAATGGGAAAAAATATAGATGCCACATTTATTCAGTCAAAAATGCTGAATAAATCAAAAGGGCCAGCAGTGCATTCGCTTCGTGCACAGGCTGACAAGTCTGATTACAGCAGAAGAATGAGAATGGTGATGGAAAACACAGAGCATCTTTTAGTACGTCAGGCTGAGGTTTCAGAAATAATTGTCGAAGATGGAAAGATTGCAGGAGTAAAGACAGTTTCAGGAGGTGTATATCATGCTAAAGCAGTTGTATTATGTACAGGAGTATATTTGAAGGCAAGATGTATATTCGGTGATACAAGCTATGAAACTGGGCCTAATGGACTGCAGGCTGCAACACATCTGACAGAATCATTAATGAACAATGGAATTGAAATCAGGAGATTTAAAACAGGAACACCGGCAAGAGTTGATAAGCGTTCTATAGATTTCTCAAAAATGAGCGAGCAGTTAGGTGATGACAGGGTTGTACCGTTCTCATTTACGACTGACCCTGACAGTATCCAGAAGGAGCAGGTTTCATGCTGGCTTACGTATACTAATGAGGAAACACATAAGATTATCAGAGATAATCTTGACCGTTCACCTCTTTATGGTGGCGTGATTCATTCGACAGGGCCAAGATACTGTCCCTCAATAGAGGATAAGGTCGTTAAATTTGCAGACAAGGACAAGCATCAGGTATTTATAGAGCCAGAAGGCTTATATACGAATGAGATGTATCTTGGAGGTATGTCGAGTTCCATGCCTGAAGATGTTCAGTATGCTATGTATCGTACCGTTCCGGGACTTGAAAATGTCAGGATAGTAAGAAATGCATATGCTATTGAATATGATTGCATTAGTGCAGTACAGCTGGATTCTTCTCTTGAATTTAAAAAGATTAAGGGCTTGTTTGCGGGCGGGCAGTTTAATGGAAGTTCAGGTTATGAGGAAGCAGCAGCACAGGGAATAGTGGCAGGTATTAATGCTGCTATGTATGTTAAAAACAAGGAGCCTCTTATTTTAGACCGCAGTGAAAGCTACATAGGAGTTCTTATAGATGATCTTGTTACAAAGGAATCATTTGAACCATATAGAATGATGACTTCAAGAGCTGAGTACAGACTTATCCTTCGCCAGGACAATGCAGATATAAGACTGTCAAAATATGGTCACAGAGTTGGACTTATAAGTGATGAGAGAATGAATAGTGTTCTTGAAAAAGAAAGACTTATCTTACAGGAAATAGAAAGAGTTAAAGCTGTAAATATTGGAACTGGTGAAGAAGTACAAAAAATCGTCGAGGGTGCGGGAAGTACAAGATTAATAACAGGTACTACTATTGCTGAATTAGTGAAAAGGCCGGAATTAAACTATGAGCTGCTTGAACCAATTGATAAACACAGACCACAGCTTCCATGTGATGTGAGAGAACAGGTTAATATTAACCTGAAGTATGAGGGTTATATAGACAGACAGATGCGTCAGGTTGAACATTTTAAAAAACTGGAAAATAAGATAATACCAGATGCAATTGACTATGCACAGATTAATAGTCTTAGAAAAGAGGCAACTCAGAAGCTTGAAAAATTCAGACCTCGTTCTATAGGACAGGCATCAAGGATTTCTGGTGTATCGCCTGCAGATATTTCTGTTCTTCTTGTCTATATGGAGCAGTTTAACCATCAGAATAAGCAATAAAAGCTGTTAAATATTATTAGATGAAAGCAGGTATTTATGGATAATAAAGTATTTAAGGAACAGCTGGCTAAAATAGGTGTAGAATTATCAGATGTTCAACACAGGCAGCTTGACCGTTATTTTGAAATTCTTGTAGAGTGGAATGAGTTTATGAATCTTACAGGAATTACAGAATATGATGAAGTCAATCAGAAACATTTTGTAGATAGTCTTGTGCTGCAGCTTCCTTTAAGATTATTACAGAATAAAAAGGTTAAAGCTGAATATGAAAATGTTTTGAATAAACCGGACATGAAGCTTATAGATGTTGGAACAGGAGCAGGGTTTCCCGGACTTCCAATTAAGATTGCATATCCAGAAATAAACGTGGTTCTTCTTGATTCACTAAATAAAAGAGTTAAGTTTTTAAATGAAGTAATAGGCCAGCTTGGATTAAATGAAATTGCCGCAGTTCATGGAAGGGCAGAAGAAGCTGCCAGAAATAAAACATTCAGGGAGCAGTTTGATATTAGTGTTTCACGTGCTGTGGCTAACTTGTCATCTCTTGTGGAATACAACCTGCCATTTGTCAGAATTGGCGGATATTTTGTGGCATACAAATCAGGAAATGTTGATGAAGAGGTAGAAGCGGCAAAAAAAGCGGTTGAGCTTTTGGGTGGTCATATTGATGCAGTCTGCAGATATGTGCTCCCAGATTCAGATATAGAGCGTTCATTAATTCTGATTAAAAAAATAAAAAATACTGGTGGAAAGTATCCCAGAAAAGCAGGAATGCCAACAAAAGAACCAATTATGTAAATAAAAAATCATGTCAGACATATGCTGACATGATTTTTTATTTATATTAATCATATTCGGCAGTAAATAAGTGTATCTGCTTAACAAATTCCTCTGGTTCTTCAATCTGAGGCAGGTGTTTGCAATTGTCAATAATTGTTGTCTCAATTGCAGGATTAAGTGATAAATACTCATAAATTGTTTCATCATTGTTTTTTTGCTGTCCGCTTATAATATATATACATAAGTCAGATTCAGAAAGAGCTTTTGAAATAGATGAGGTTGTGTAATGGCATTGAGTGCTTGTAAATAAATATTTAGCTGAGGAACCGGATAGATGAGCATTTTCATGGTATGCATTCATTATATCAATTGGTATTATCCCTTTATCAAAGCATTCTTTTGAAAATATTTTTTCAAGGTTAGGTCTGTTCATAAAGATATTGTATAACATTGTGCCAAGTATAGGCATATTAAGCAGAAATCTTCTGATATTGCTTCTTTTATTAGGATTTTTCATTGCTTTTTTTATTGATTCCGGGTTAACAAGAATCACATTATTATAAATTAAAGAATTGATATAAGAAGACATGACTACGAAGGGAGCAGAATCTCCGGTTGCTACAATAGTAACTCTTTTGTGAATTACATTCATTATGAAGTCATTGATTAATTGTGTATACATATATGCGGTATACGTAATATTAGGTTTTTCTGAATGTCCACATCCCAGCAAATCAATGGCATATACAGTATAATCCTTGGATAAACAGTCAATTACACTATTCCATTCATAAGATGAGCTGTAAGAATTTAAGTCATGTACAAGTAATAATGCAGGGCCATTGCCTTTTTCTATATAAGAAATATTTCCAAACTTCCATTGATATGTTTTACGGTTTTTAACATTGG
>JAUNPT010000037.1:15011-15291 GCA_030536565.1 Eubacteriales bacterium
CTGTGGATTTGCTGTATATTAGTTTATTGATTAGATGAGCTGTGGTAACTTCTGCTGTAGCCATTCCTGCAGCTAATCCGATTTTTTGCCACTTATTCATACTGACCTCCAATTTAATTATTTGATTATATTATAGTCGAAAATTCATTTTGTCGCAACGAAAGAAATTTATATGAAATAGTAAAAAAGTACTTTATTTCTATGCTGTAATAGGATAAAATTATAGTAGTATATGAAAAAATACTGTTTTTATGCAGTTTATGGGTGTTATACAGGTACT
>JAUNPT010000038.1 GCA_030536565.1 Eubacteriales bacterium
AAGATAAATCCGCCTTATTATTCATAATTGTTTCCAGACTTTGCCGACAGAGCATATAACGATAGCATGAGCTGCTTACATTTGATTTGCCTGTTTTAAAATCGAATTGAAATATAGAGGCTGACAATTCTTTTATAACCATCTGATACCATTCAGCCATATATTTTGATTCGCTTTCCAGCTTCTGGTTGAAAACCTCCGCATATTCAATTCCCATATCCCTGACACATGACAGATATTTAGTTTTATTGTCTACTATTACCCTGATAATTATATACAGCTGCAGATGGATTCCCATTCTTCCCCTGTTTGTTCTAATCGGAAGCGCAACATAATCCCTGCCTCCTGCTTCCAGACGTTCATTAAGCGTATCGAAATCATAAAATTCCAAAAACTTTTTCTTGTCTTCTCTGGCAATATCTTTATCAGCGTATTCCTTAACTGCATCATAAGGATTTTCTCCTTTGAATATAGTCTGGTAATAATCGGCTCCCATATATATATTTTCAGCATATTTATCAGTCATATCAAACAAGTCGACCCTGTCATATATAGAATACAGGAAATTCATAGATGTCTCTAACTGCTCTGTTCTTTTATAATTAGCCAGCTTGCTAAGATTTATCATATTAACAAAAAGGGCAACAGAATCTTCAGATGAAACAATTTCCTTAAGCTGAATATTGACCTGACAGCCATTATATATAAAATCTATCGACTCCATTTCCCCGCTTGCATGGGCCTTCTTCGTAACGCTCTCCAGTCTGGTTCTAAGTTTTTGTGTATTATCGTTAATGATTTTTTCTGAAATATCCAGTGAATGCACTCCCATACTTTGAAGCTCGAGAATAAAACTGTCATTGCCAAACAAATACTTAAAGCTTCCTATACGGTACTGCACGATTGCAATAGGTGTACTCTGGTAGTAATTTGACTTATCATCAAACTCCGCAATTGGGTTAGGGCTGAGTACATTAACACCACCAATGGCGTCATAAAAATCCGCCTCATTAAAATACTCGACATTATCTCTGTCGCCATATAATTCTGATAATGGCTTTGGACGGCATAATAAATATCCCTGTGCCTTATCGCAGCCTATTTTCTTAAGAAATTCGTACTGCTGTGTTGTCTCTATACCTTCAGCCAAAGTCCTAAGGTGCAGTCTCTTTGCCATATCAATTATAGACATAACAATTATCTTGGCATTGTCATTGGTATCAAAGGACGAAAAGAATTTCATGTCAATCTTCAGCACATCAAATGTAAAATTCTGAAGCTTATTCAGCGTAGAATATTCGCTTCCAAAATCGTCCAGCCATACCTCAAAACCATATTTTCTAAACTTACCAATAGTTTCCACCAGATATTCTTCATCTTTATTTAGCGCACTTTCGGTAATCTCAATATGTATAAGCTTTGGCGCTATGTTATATTTTTCAACTATATCAACAACTCTCTTATATATATCACACAGCTGAAAATCAAGTCTTGAGATATTAACTGAAATAGGTACTATATGCTCACCCATCTGTTCAGAAAATACTATGTCCTTACATACTCTTTCAATTACAAAAAGATCAATTTTATTAATAAGCTTTTTGTTTTCAAGAATTGGGATAAACTGTCCCGGCGATAAGAATCCAAGCTTAGGGTCGTCCCAGCGGACAAGACTCTCCATACTGCACACCTTATCTGTCATAACCCGCCATACCGGCTGATAATATACTTTCAGATATTCCTGCTCTATCGCTTCATCTAAATGGTCTACAATATACTTTTCAAATATAAAATTTTCGCTCAGCTGATCTTCATAATATGAATAATGTACGCTGTAATTCCCCTTCAGTGTATCACACGCAATCTTTGCCCTGTCACATGCCTTAGCCACCGGTATCCCATTTTCATATTCATAGATTCCGGTATTAAGCTCTGTTAAGGCATCTTCCTGCATTCTGTGAACCTTATCATGGACAGCATCGATTTTTTCAATTAAATGCTCTTTATTTGCAAGGACGACAAAACGGTCATCTGATGGACGCCCTACTATATATTCATGAAATGTGTCCTCAAGTATCTGAGCAATCTTTACTAAAAATACGTCTCCTTTTTCATATCCATATACGCCATTAAATGCCTTAAAATTATCTATGTTGAAATAAAGAAACACAAACTCTGTCTTTGTACCAGTACATGCAAGAATATCGTCTGCAAGCTTAACAAAGCACTCCATTGATGCCACTCCGGTAAGTTTATCCTGAATATAATATTTTTTCTGTAATTTTAAACGGGAGCTATCACTCATGGCAGCCTCCTCCTATGTAAGTTATGTACTTATCTGGCCCTCATATAAATTTCCTTAATATCAGACTCTTTAAGTTTTCTTGCTGAACCGCCTTCTTGTCCGCAGGCCACCGCACATTTCTCTGCCATCTCAGCTATTTCATCATCTGTCGGTTCAACACCGAGTTCTTTTAAAGATATTGGCATGTTTATCTGTGTAAAGAATTTTTCGAGCGCTTCAATCCCCATAAGTGCATTCTTTTTATCATCACCTGTATCTTCAACCTTCATAACATTTAATGCAAATTTGTTAAATCTGGAAATGCAGCTCTCATACACATATCTTGCCCATGTTCCCCAAACTGCTGCAAGACCAGCTCCGTGAGCTACATCAAACATTCCTCCAATCTCATGCTCTATCTTATGGCACATCCAGTCGCCGCCATCACTGCCGCAGCCTGTCATACCATTATGTGAAATACTTCCAGCCCACATTACTTCTGCCCTGGCATCATAATCATCTGGTTTATCCATTAAAATTCTGGCATTTGCCATTACCGTTCTTAAAAGTCCCTCTGCAATGCTGTCTGTTATTTCCATATTGCCGCCATTAGTAAAATATCTTTCCATTGTATGCATCATAATATCTGTACAGCCGCATGATGTCTGATATGCTGGAAGTGTCATTGTAAGCTCTGGATTCATAATTGCAAACACAGGTCTGCACAAGTCACTGCTGTAACCTCTCTTAATCCAGCCCTCCTCCTTTGTTATAACAGAAGAATCACTCATTTCACTTCCTGTTGCTGAAAGAGTAAGAATAACTCCTATAGGCAGACAGGCTTCTGCTTTTCTCTTATAGTCATAGAAATCCCAGACATCACCTTCATTCGCAGCTCCGTAACCAATTGCCTTGGCTGAGTCAATGGCACTGCCTCCGCCGACTGCAAGAATAAAATCAACGCCCTCCTTCTTTGCAAGCTCAATTCCCTTGTAAACAAGTGACAGTCTTGGATTAGGAACAGCTCCTCCTAATTCTACATAATTAATATTTTTTTCATCAAGCTTACTCTTTACCCTGTCTAACAGACCAGAACGGACTACACTTCCTCCGCCATAATGAATCAGCACCTTTTTACAGCCGCATGCTTTTACCAGCTCACCGACCTGATTTTCTGTTTCTTTTCCGAACACTACCTTTGTTGGTGTAAAATACTGAAAATTATACATATAATCCTCCTTGTTTTGCTTTATATTTATACATTTCCTTTAGAAATATATCTTGCAACATAAATTCCACTTGCTGATGCATGAGATAATGAATGTGTTACACCACTGCAGTCACCAATTACAAACAGCCCCTTATTTTCTGTTTCCAGATTATTATCCAGTTCAACCTCCATATTATAGAATTTTACTTCAACGCCATACAGAAGTGTATCGTCATTGGCTGTTCCCGGAGCAATCTTATCAAGGGCATAAATCATCTCAATAATTCCATCTAATATTCTCTTAGGCATAACAAGGCTTAAATCCCCTGGTGTTGCCGCAAGTGTTGGCGTAACAAAGTTTTCCTCTATTCTTACCTTATTGCTTCGCCTTCCTCTTATAAGGTCACCGAATCTTTGAACAATAACACCGCCTCCAAGCATATTTGAAAGCCTTGCAATGCTCTCACCATATCCGTTACTGTCTTTGAATGGTTCAGAAAAATGCTTGGCTACAAGCAATGCAAAATTAGTGTTCTCTGTATGCAGTTTAGGATTTTCGTAGCTGTGTCCATTAACCGTAACAATCCCATTTGTATTTTCATTTACTACGACTCCCTTAGGATTCATACAAAAGGTTCTAACCAGATCCTCAAAAACTTTTGTTCTGTAAACAATCTTACTTTCGTATAGCTCATCTGTCAAATGTGCAAAAACCTCTGCCGGCAGTTCTACTCTGACACCTATATCAACTCTGTTTGACCTTGTTGGAATATCAAGAGACTTACATACTCCTTCCATCCATTTACTTCCACTCCGCCCTGCAGAAATTATACATTTATCACAACTGTAGGACTTTCCAAGAGAAGTAATTTCATAACCGGAAGCACTCATCCAAACAGTCTCAACAGGCGACTGAAAATAGAAATCAACCTTATCTTTTAATTCTGCATATAGATTTTCCAATACAATATAATTGATATCTGTTCCCAGATGCCTGACCGATGCATCTAACAAATGCAGGCCATTTTCAAGGCATAATGTCTTAATCTTTGTATTCGCTGTTGAGTAAAGCGCAGTTTTCTCTCCCCCATGGGTCAGGTTTATCTGGTCTACGTATTCCATCAGCTCAATTGCTTTTTGTTTGCCAATATATTCGTAAAGTGTTCCGCCGAATTGATTTGTAATATTATACTTGCCATCAGAAAACGCTCCTGCGCCGCCAAATCCGTTCATAATTGCACAGGTTTTACATTTTATACAGGCTTTGATTTTATCCCCATCAATCGGACATTTTCTTTTTTCCAGTGTATTCCCTGCCTCAAATACTGCAATTTTCATATCCTTATTTAACTTTGTAAGCTCATAAGCTGAAAAAATACCTCCTGGTCCTGCACCTATAATAATTACATCATATCTCATATGTAAAACCTCCAACTATTTTTCATTTAACCATATTTTTATGACTTAATTCTCAGCACTCATTATTTTTAGAGGAAGAGCCAGAAGTACTGCTCCCCCAATGATATTTCCAATTGTAACAAAAAACATGCTCTTTGCCACTAATCCAAGATTAATTCCACCAAGGAGCATATATGCAATCGAAAATGTTCCCATATTTGCAATACAGTGTTCAAAGCCAGCCACAACAAATGCCATAATAACGCAGAACATAACTATAAGCTTTCCGCTTTCTGACTTCATTCTTGTTCCTGTAAGCACTGCAATGCAGACCATGAAGTTACACATTATTCCACGCAGGACCATTTCCATCGGTGCAATTGAAAGCTTTGCATCAATAAAGCTGTTATAATAATCCACCATTATGCCATGTGATGCACCGCTTCCAACAAAAACTGCTCCCAGTATAAATGCTCCGATAAAATTACCAATATAACTTACAACCCATACCTTTATCACATCTTTTATCAGGCAGTTTCCATTATATGCCCCCATTGCCATTGTCATATTATTACCAGTAAACAGCTCACCACCGATAAATACAATCAAGACTATTGCAATTGAAAAGAGGAATGCCCCTAACAGCTTTCCAAACTGTGGATATGTCGGATATAATACTGCCGCTGAAACATTTGACAGAATTGTAGCTACTACAATAAAAAAACCCGCCATAACTGCTCTCATAAAATACTTTACAAAGTGCTCATCACATAAATTTACTTTGTTAACCGCTGCCTGCGCCATAGCTTCTACATCTTTTGTTAACATTTTCATTCTCCTGCCTAATAAAATTTACTTTTTGCAGCTCAAAATCAAAACTGCATTCTTACTTATTATAAATGATTTTTATTGATTTGTGAATTACATTCATAATATTCGTCCAAAAAATGGTGTTTTTTCCCATTTTTTTTATAAGCTATTACTGTATCAATATTTACATTCTCAACGCTCTTAAAAATATTTTTCTCAATAATGGGATTTTCTTTTGCCAGAGTACTAATCAAATTCTTGATTTCCAGCCTTTTGGAAATATTTTCCGGCTTGTCGCTTATGGACAGACTTTCCGTAAAACGGCAGGCACACTGAATAAATTTCAATGAATTATAATCTCTCCAGTGAATTATATCTGCTTCACGTACAAGATAAAGCGGACGTATAAGCTCCATTCCCTCAAAATTGGTGCTGTGAAGCTTTGGCATCATAGACTGGACCTGTCCGCCATAAAGCATACCCATTAAAATAGTCTCAATAACATCATCATAATGATGCCCTAAGGCTATTTTATTGCACCCCAGCTGTTTTGCCTTGCTGTATAGATGGCCACGCCTCATTCTCGCACACAGATAACAGGGAGAACCCCCTATTTCCTCCTTTGATACAACGCCGAATATATCTGACTCAAATACCGTTACAGGCACACCAAGCAGCTTTGCATTTTCCATAATATTATTGTAATTCAATTCATTATAGCCAGGATTCATAACCAGAAATTCCAGAGAAAAATTTTTCTTTCCATGCCTTTCTAATTCCTGAAAAAGCTTCGCAAGAAGCATGGAATCCTTACCGCCGGATATGCATACCGCAATTTTATCCCCATCCTGAATCATTTCATAATCGTTGACTGCCTTGGTGAACTTTCTCCAGATTTCTTTACGGAATTTCTTTACAATACTTCTCTCTATGTCTTTTCTACGCTCTATAAATTCAATTTCCTGTTCTGGATTTTTACCATATTCAAATCTTATAAATTCTGTCATATTGTCTCTCATTTCCCATGAATTTTTACCATCTTTGCATATATTCCATCAGCCTTCATCAATTCTTCATGTGTTCCCTGCTCAGATATTCCTTTTTCTGTAAGAACCAGTATGCGTTCTGCATTTTCAATTGTAGTAAGCCTGTGCGCTATTACAAATGTTGTTCTGTTCTTAGCAAGCTTCTCTAAAGATTCCTGAACCACCAGCTCACTTTCATTATCAAGAGCCGAGGTTGCCTCATCAAATATAAGTATTGGAGGATTCTTTAAAAACACTCTCGCAATTGAAAGTCTCTGCTTCTGCCCTCCTGACAGCTTCACGCCTCTCTGACCGATATCCGTATCATACCCATCAGGAAATGACATTATAAATTCATGTGCATTGGCATTTTTTGCTGCCTCTATAATTTCTTCATCATCAGCATCTGGCTTACCATATCTTATATTGTCACGTATAGTTCCCATAAACAAATATACGTCCTGTTGTACTACGCCAATATGATCTCTTAAACTCTTTAATGTCACATCTTTAACATCTGTTCCGTCAATCCTTATTGAACCTGATGTTGCCTCATAAAACCTTGGAATTAAAGCACACAGCGTAGATTTACCTACACCTGAAGCCCCTACCAGTGCAACATACTGTCCCGGTTTTACATGAAGATTCACATTTTCAAGTACAGCCGGAGTTCCTTCGTTATAACTAAAGGACACGTTTTCAAATATAACGTCACCGTTTATTCTTCCTTCACTGCCCCCAAGCTCCACTGCATTTTCCTTTTCCTTTATCTCAGGCACGATATCCATTATCTCCTGAAACCTTTCAAAACCGGAATAACCATTCTGGAACTGCTCTGTAAAATCAATAAGCACTTTAACTGGGTCTGTAAACACATTAATATAAAGCAGAAAAGTCACAAAATCCGTTACATTTACCCAGTTTCTTGTAATACCGATTCCTCCAGCTGCGATGACTAGCACATTAATCATTGTTGTAAATGCTGTCAGCCCTGCATGATACTGCCCCATGTAATGATAGCTGTCTTTTTTTGATTCAAGGAACTTGTCATTACCCGCCTTAAACTTTTCATTTTCAATATCTTCATTTGCAAATGACTTGACTACCCGGATTCCTGACAGGTTGTCCTCTATCTGGGCATTAATTTCTCCAATCTTTTCACGG
The DNA here is from genome assembly GCA_030536565.1 of Eubacteriales bacterium. Classification (GTDB taxonomy): domain Bacteria; phylum Bacillota; class Clostridia; order Lachnospirales; family Lachnospiraceae; genus Lachnospira. The sequence continues at coordinate 7,892 of JAUNPT010000038.1, forward strand.
TTGCGTTTAAAGGCACGCTTCATTCTACGGTTAAGCTTATATGCAAACACCAGCATAAAAGGAATAAGTGCAAATGCCGCCAGTGTAAGCCATGGACTTATTGCTGCCAGTATACACAGTGCGCCAACAATCTTAATAAGCGAGATAACAATATTTTCCGGGCCATGATGCAAAAGCTCTGTAATATCAAATAAATCCGATGTGATTCTTGACAGCAGCTGCCCAACCTTCTGCTCATCATAAAATGAATATGAAAGCTTCTGATAATGGGCAAATATTTCTTTTCTCAAATCATACTCTATTTTTGCCCCCATAATATGCCCATAAGATGATATATAATAATTACAGCCAAGCTGCATAACCACAAGTGCTGCAAGCATTCCCACAAGACCTGCAATTATCTTAAGTGCATGACTGCTGTCCATATATATTACAGTTGAAGTGATATATCGGACAACAAGCGGAATCACCAGTGTCACCACTGCTGACAATATTGCAAATATCATATCAGCAATAAATGTTTTAACATAGGGCCTATAATATTTTACTAATTTCTTTAAATTACTTTTCACTGTTTTAACCTCTTTCTATATCTAGTCCCAATTATCTTATCATCTTTTTTGATTGTATACAAGTTTACATCATTTCAAATTCCAGCTCATATTCCAGCGGTTTTTGTCCCATCAGGTTAATACTTCTAATGTCTGGCTGAGAGCCTCCTGCATATATTTGAAAACTTCCCCTTGGCATAAAACGCTCTCCATTATCATCTACCAGCGAAAATGCAGATTTTGTAAGAGACATTTTAACTACCTTTTCTTCCCCTGCTTTTAATGAGACCTTAGTAAATGCTTTGAGCTGTGGGTTAGGTGTATCCATTCCTGGTGCCTTAACATATACCTGCACAGTTTCAGTACAATCAAATTTTCCCGTATTCTTTACAAGAACAGTAATTTGTGCTGACATATCTTCATTGTTTGTTGAAACCATCATGTTAGAATATTCAAATCTGGTGTATGTGAGTCCATAGCCAAATGGATACAATGCTTCATTTTTCATATATCTATAGGTACGATTTTCCATAGAGTAGTCTGTAAAATCAGGTAATTCCTCCGTTGTCTTATAGAAGGTTACTGGCAGATGCCCCTGTGGACTTACCTTCCCAAATAATATATTTGCAATGGCACGCCCTCCCTGGGCTCCTGGGTACCAGCACTGCATTATTGCAGACAGCTTGTCCTCCATACTGCCTACAGTCAATGCACTTCCTGAAAGATACAACAGTATAACCGGTTTGCCACTGTTAACTGCTGCCTCTACAATCTGCTGCTGTTCTCCAGGCAGATTAAGATTAAGCTTATCACCGCTGGCAAAATCATTTCCTGCGTCACCCTGTTCTCCTTCAATAGTAGAATCCAGCCCCATACATAAAATTATCACATCACTGGCATGACATACTGCATTAACCTCAGAGATGCGATTGGTTTTCCAGCTCTCTTTATACAGGTGACAGCCCTCTGACGTTAACACTCTGCAATTCATTTCATTTTTATCCAGATAATCCTGAATCCCCTCTGTTACAGTATAATACCTTGAAGCTGTTCCCTCATAGTTTCCAACTAATGCTGCCCTGCTGTTAGCATTTGGTCCAATAATTCCGATTGTAGTTAATTTTTCAGGATTAAGAGGCAGAATGTTATCTTTATTCTTTAGTAGAACCATAGTCTTTTCCGATACACGAAGGTTCAGCTTCTGCATTTCCTTAGAATCAACAATGGAAAACGGAATATTATTGTATGGATTTTTTCCCATATCCGCAGGGTCAACTGTTCCAAGCTTCAGCTTTGTTGTATATAGGTTCGTCACTGCCTCTTTCAATCGTTCTATTGAAATCAATCCATGTTCATAAGCGCTTGTAAGATACAAAAACATTTTTCCACAGTTCAAATCACAACCATTATTAATTGCCATCGCTGCTGATTCTTCAGGCGTTTTTGTTACATGATGATGCTCGTGGAAATCCCTGATTGCAAAACAGTCTGATACCACATGTCCCCTAAATCCCCATTTCTTGCGAAGTACATCAATCAGCATGGTCTTACTTCCACAACATGGCTCACCATTGATTCTGTTATATGCTCCCATTACTGTCTCAACTCTGGCTTCCTTTACGCATGCCTCAAATGCTGGCATGTAAGTGTCCTCCAAATCCTTTTTTGAAATTCTCGCATCAAATTCATGTCTTAATCCTTCTGGTCCTGAATGTCCCACAAAATGCTTTGCACAGGCCGCCGTTTTTAAGAAATGTTCATTATGCCCCTGAAGCCCTTCAACATAACGCACACCCAGTCTTGACGTAAGATATGGATCCTCACCATAGGTTTCATGTCCCCTTCCCCATCTCGGATCTCTGAATATATTTATATTAGGTGCCCACATAGTAAGCCCCTTGTACCTGCCATAATCACTATAATTCTGCTGCATATTAAACTTAGCACGTGCCTCTGTTGATACAGCATCAGCCACTTGTTCAACCATATCCTCGTCAAATGTTGCTGCAAGTCCAATGGCCTGAGGAAATACTGTTGCAACACCAGCCCTCGCCACTCCATGAAGGCCTTCATTCCACCAGTCATATCCTTTAATCCCAAGTCTTTCAATTGGTGGTGCAGAATTTACTGTCTGATACACCATCTCCTCTGGTGTCATCTGTTCAACTATCCTTTCTGCTTTTTTCCTTATTTCATTGCATAACACTTCATTTTTATTGATATCTTTCTTTACCTTATCCATATTTAAAACCTCCGTTATTAATTAAAAAAACTCTCACATGTACAAAATTATATACATGCGAGAGTTTTTCTTCAAGAAATCCCAATATTATGTTTTTGCAAAACTATATCCCTGCTTACTTAGACGCTTAATGCTGTACTCCTTTTTCTTTCCCCACTATAGTTTTCCTATATATCACCACAAAACAGATTACATGTGCTGTGAATGTCACTACCCATGTAATCGGATATGACACATATACTGTTGTTATCTTGTGAAATTCCGGTATCTGAAATACAGTTGCAATCCACAAAAGCCTCAATCCACAGGCTCCCAGCAATGACACTATCATTGGCATAACAGAATACCCTAAGCCTCGAAGTGCTCCTACCATTACGTCCATCATACCGCAGGTAAAATATATTGAGCATATAATTCCTATTCTCTCCACTCCGGCAGCTATTACCTCAGGATCTGATGAATATATGGACAAAAGCGGATTTCCAAAAAGGACTGCCATATTTCCCAGCACAAAGCCTACCATAATAACTGCTGCCTGACCTGACAAAAGAATCTTTAAAATCCTGTCGTAGCGTTTAGCTCCTACATTCTGGCTTGTAAATGATATTGTCGCCTGATAGAAAGCATTCATTGAAATATAAACAAAGCCTTCAATGCTCATAGCAGCCGAATTTCCTGCAACCACTATATCTCCAAAACCATTGACAGCTGACTGAATAATAACATTAGAGAGTGAGAACAGCATTCCCTGAAAACCTGCTGGAAGTCCAACTCTTACAATATCCATAAAATCCTGTTTTACAATCCTTAGCTTCTTAACTTCAAGCTTTAATGCCCCAGTCTCTTTAAGCAGACATCTTATAATAAGACCAGCAGATATAAACTGTGAAATTGCCGTTGCAATTGCAACTCCTGCAACCCCCATCGAAAAGCCTGCAACAAATATGACATTTAAAACCACATTAATTACACCCGCTGCCAGCAAATAATACAGCGGCCTTTTTGTATCCCCCGTTGCACGTAATATAGCACTTCCAAAATTGTAAATCATAGTTCCTGTCATTCCAAGGAAATACAGCCTGATATACAAAACTGCCTGATTCAGTACATTTTCTGGTGTCTGCATAAGCACCAGTATTCCTTTGGCAAACAAAAAGCCGATTATAGTAAGTATTATTCCACTATAAATGCTAAGAAGCATTGAGGTATGAATGGAGCGGCTTAGACGCTCCTGCTTCTTTGCCCCATAATATCTTGCAGTAAGGACATTAGTACCGATTGATAATCCAATAAACAGGTTAGTCAGCAGATTAATTAATGATGAATTAGCACCAACTGCTGCGAGTGCCGTATGTCCTGCAAACTGCCCCACGACCACAACATCTGCTGCATTAAACAATAGCTGTAAAACACCTGAACACATAATCGGAAATGTAAACATTAACATTTTCCTAAAGATAGGGCCGCTGCACATATCCATTTCATAATTTTTCTTTTTAACTTCAGTGTATTTCATAATTATTTCTCCGTAGCTAACGCATAATTTGATTTCATAGAAAAAGAACCATATATACTGGCAGACAAACTATATCTTTGTCTTTCCGCATATCTGGCTCCTTCCGTATTTTTTATCATAAACCTTTTATCAATTTTTTGCAACAATGCTTTTAAATAATCCCTGAAATCTTCCTTTACCTGTAAACCTATGCTGTTACATCCATAACCGAAATCACCTGACTATCCTCCGAAAAATAAAATTCTTCTATTTTGTTTATTCCATCTTCTGTTTCTACATCATGTTCTGTTTCTTTGTCACAATTTTTATTCATCTTTTTTAAATCTTCATCTTTTTGGGGAAGCGCTGCATATGTATCCGATTCCTTAAATTCCTTCATCACATCATTGTAAGCGGCAATAAGCTGCTTAGCAGCCGGATCCTTATCACTCACATTAGATAGTGCCTGCTCATACACCTCTTGTGCTTCTTCCTTTGAATTACAATGCTTAAGATTTTCTTCGAGAGCTTTTCTTTGCATCTGAATACGAATTACCAACGGATATAAATCAGGCATATTAATTTGTACATACCGCATTTCCTCAGCTGTAAGCTCCTTCCCAGCTTCAATTTTAGCCCTGATTTTTCTCTCGTATCTTCTTTTCTGTTCATCAGTCATTCCATTTGAAGGGTCAAAAAAATGTTTTATCTGCTCTCTCATGTTGTATGAGAATTTTTTTACCTGTTCGTCTGCTGATAACATATTTGACCTAGTATCTATATCTGGCTTATCACTAAACTGACGGTTTATTGAAGCTGTGATTTTCTCAGCTGCTGTACTTTTCAACTGATTATTTAATTTGTTTCCTTTATATATCAACTGTGCAGCACTCATATTTTCTCCTTTCGCCACATACAATTTCTAAACATTTGCCCCTACTCTTAATTTATCGACAATTATTCTAAGTATTTTAATATAAAACCTATTGACATATTATAAAATCACACCAACAGGGATTGAAAAACTTTCTTTCTACAGAGCGGAATGGGAAGACTACAAGATAAAAATTGAAGCAGAATTCAGGTAATCCAAAAGCTTTATAAAAGGGTCTGTCGCACCAAGAAAATTAGTGCGACAGACCCGCATGGATTGCTCACAAAATGAATTTATTCATTCCCTGAGATTTTCACGTCCTGCCAGTTTTCGTCAGAAGGAAGTTCTGCATTTTCTCCAAAGAAAGCCTTTCCAGCTTCAGCATCGCCTTTCAGCCAGTACATAAACCATGCTGTTACATAACCGTCTCCATAGTAGAGCATTTCGCCATGGTCACCTGCTGTTCTTCTTGCAAGTACCTTTGGCACTTCATTGGAAATGCTGTCATAAACCTTCTGGATTCCCTCAAGAGAAGCTACTGAAGCGTCAAAATTTCCCATAGAACTTAGCAGCATTGTTGGTGTTTTAATAAGAGCAGGATCTGCTTCCCACTGAAAATCATTATTTGCACTATATGGTGCAGAACTTAGGATAACTGAAGCCTTATAGCTGCTTTTATGTTTCTGGTCTGTGATTGCATTTACAACACCATATCCGCCTTGCGAATGTCCTGTAATTCCGATATTATCAACATCAACCTTTCCAAACAATACATTGTTCTTGTCCATATATTTACCTTCGAGTTCATTCAGCATTTCAAGCATACGCACAGACATTTCTGCGGAAAAACCATTCCAAGCATTTTCTTCTTCAGTAGCTACAGTGATAAATCCCCATGAAGCCATGTGTTTTTGTAGAGCCTGATACTTTGAGCCCTTTACACCTGTTCCATTCACAAAAATAACAACAGGAAGCCTGCCTTTCATTTCCACAATGTCAGACGGATAGTAGATTTCATACTTTCCAAAGGACATAAGCGCACCATACTCAATATAACTTACATCATGTGAACCCATTGCCAAGTATTTTGCCTCAAGCTCTGCTCCGGTCGATACCTTTTTTATGTAATCCTCTGGAACACTCTGCATCTTTGATAATGCATTTCCACAGCCCTTCAGCAATAACATGCAGACAAAGATTACAATCAGAACAATTGCAATTATTTTCCACCAGTTCATCTTTAATTTCTCCTTTTTCATAAGTTAAATTACCTTTCTTAATGAGCCATATACTTTTCCAGATAATCTAAAATCGCCTCGCTGTACTTAATCATCTGCTTATTGTCATTCTGCAGTCCATGTCCTGAATGTTCAAATACAATATAATCGTGTGGAACATTATATTTTGTCAGCTTTTCGTCAAGTCTTACAGAACCCTCATATGGCTGGAAGGTATCGTACTTTCCATAAGCCATAAGTGTCGGTACCGTATTTTTATTCACCCAGTAAAGAGCAGATGTGTCTTTCACAAGCTCATCATATTCACTTATTCCGAACATATCAACTGTGATTGATTTGCCTGTCATCTGGCTGAAAAGTCCTGCGGCTGCCTCTTTGTTCTGGTCAAAGCCATAGTTTTTCCAATCCTCAGGATAAAAGCTTGAAGGACCTACGCCTTCAAATACCATTCTCACAGGGACAGGAGATGTATCTGCATCACGATAAGCATAGATAAGAGCTAAGCAGCCTCCTGCAGAGCCACCTGACATTGCCATTCTGTCAATATTGTATCCAAGCTTTTTTGCTTCTTCTATCACATAAGGAATACTATCTTTAATCTCCATAGACTGCGTATAAATGTTTGCGTCGGGATTTTCTTCATTGAACAGTGTGTAGTTAATGCCTGCTGTTACATACCCCAAAGAACAGAGCCACTGTAGCATTCTCGCATCGTCAGCTTTATCTCCGCTTGTAAAACCACCTGCATGTAAGTAAACTATAAGCCCATAGGTTTCCTTGGTATTGTCAGCAGGAACATACAAATCAAATTTATTTGCCGGTTTATTTCCATAAGATAAATCAGTGTAGGTCTTGCCTATTTTATCATTCCATTTCACCGTATATTTTTTCATTTTTGGTGACACATAGGTCATTTTAAAAACAGCAGAACCTGCAAATGAAATAATAAATGCGAGAATGCATATAAATAC
>JAUNPT010000039.1:0-6603 GCA_030536565.1 Eubacteriales bacterium
GGCAATAAGGTCAAGATGCAGATGCAGATTTTTTCCCATATTAAGCTTTCTTACAACGTCTGATAAATGTTTAAAATCCATTATCCGGTTAATATGATGTATTGTATCAATATTGGTTGACTGCACTCCTATTTCCAGCTGTACAAGCCCTGGCCTTAAAGAAGTTAATATTTTTATTTCATCATCATTTAAAAGGTCAGCCGCAATCTCAAAGTGGAAATTAGTAACGCCATTATCATGCTCCCTGATATACTCTAAAAGCCTTACTGTCCGTTCGTGATTGCAGTTAAATGTACGGTCCACAAATTTTACCTGACTTACTTTGTTATCTAAAAAAAACTGAAGCTCTTTAAAAACCAGTGAAAGACTTCTGAAACGTACATTTTTATCTACTGAGGACAGACAGTAGCTGCAGCCAAACGGACAGCCCCTGCTGCTTTCGTAATAAATAATTTTATTTTTAAATGCATCTAAATTCTTATACACAAACGGAAGCTTATCCATGTCAAGGGCTTTAACTTGCGGAGTTGAATATATATTACCGCCGCTTCTGTATACTATTCCATATATTTCCTGATTATCCTGCGCTGCATATGCCTCCACATTAAAGTCTGTGTTTGCAAGCTGCAAAAATGTCATCTCGCCTTCGCCGCACATAATACCATCTATATTTTCGTTATCCGTCAGAAGCTTATGAGCATTAAAGGATACCTCTGGACCACCCAGCCATATTTTAACATCTGGCATAACTTTTTTTAACTGTGCAGCTGCTTCACAGACATATGTGATATTCCATATATAACAGGAGATGGCAACTACCTGCGGTTTTCTTCTATATATATCTGCCACACAATAATCTACTGGCTGATTAATAGTATATTCCATTAAAGAAACATTTCCTTTGCCATTGGTATGCTCGTCATGATAAGCTTTGATACTATACACCGCAAGATTTGAATGTATATATTTTGAATTGATTGCTGTTAATAAAATCTGCATAAATATCCCTTCCCACTGAAAATGTAACTAATCTGCTACAATATCGGCAGTTTTATAACGAATTATTTTATCTAAGCTGCAGAGCGGCATTTCTATCTGATACCCTATCTTGCCTGCAGAAAACATAATTGTATCATAATCCGCAGCTGTCCTGTGAAATGTTGTAGGGAAAAACTTTTTCATTCCAATTGGCGAACAGCCCCCATGAATATAACCTGTCAATGGGAGCAGCTCCTTTGATGGCAGCATTGTTACTGCCTTCTCCCCCACTGCTTTAGCCGCTTTTTTTAAATCCAGCCCGCATTCTACCGGAATAACAAATACATAGTTTTTTCCTGTCTTTGATACTGTAACCAATGTTTTAAAAACCTTCGCCGGATCCTGATTTAAAACCGCAGCCACTTCAGTTCCGGAAAGCGCCTCATTTGAGTCATAAAAATGCTGTATATATTTTATTTTTTTCTGGTCAAGCAGTCTGCACACATTTGTTTTTTCTTCCATAATATTCCTCATTTCTAAATGGCTTACGATATTGTCAATATTCCATCTTACAGCCTAAGCATTTCCTCCAGACGCTCATGGAGCATCTTTATTTTTTGTAATTCATCTTTGTCGCTTAAAAGACGTCCGGAATAATAATACTTAACTTCCTCTTTTTCCTTTGGGGCTTCAAGATTGATGATTCCGCAGGTCTTTAATATATTTTTTAAATTATTGGCAACCCCCTGATTACCATCAACCATCTCTATCCCATTTGGAAATATTCTGGCATAGGAATCCTTAAAATAATTATAATGGGTGCAGCCTAAGACAAGTTCTGAATAATTATTCAAATCATAGCCCTTAAATGCTTCTTTCAGATATTCCATTACCTTGTCAGACTCAAATTCACAGTTCTGTGCAAGACGGACGAGTCCCGGCATTGGCACAACATCAACATTGCCTTCTGTGTCAAATCTGTCAATGAGCTTCCTTAGCTTAACCTCTCTTGCCGTTATTGGTGTTGCAATAACCATAATTCTTTTATCACCATGATGCATTACAGCTGGCTTAACTGCAGGCTCAATTCCTATAATTGGAAGCTTGTACTTCTGTCTCATAGGTGTGATTGCAACACTGGTTGCAGTGTTGCAGGCAAGAACTATTGCTTTGCAGTTCTGCTTTACCATAAAGCCTACTGCTTCATCTACATACGAAAGCACCTCTTCCTTTGTTTTTTCTCCATACGGAACATGGTCAACATCTGCATAAAATATATATTCTTCATCAGGTAATGTATGCATAATCTGGTGAAGTGTTGATAATCCTCCTATTCCAGAATCAAAAACACCAATCTTCATGATTATCCTCCTTGTTTTGCGAAGCAAAATGCGACTGCCATTGCAGGAGCAGAGGATTTAGCCTCCTAATTATAGCTATTATATAACTTTATACAAATCTCGTTGTCCACTTGGTACAATCCCAAACCTCTGTAGCCAGCCCATCATAAAATTCTGGTTCATGACATACCATAAGGATACTTCCCTTATATTCCTTTAATGCCCTTTTTAATTCTTCCTTGGCATCTTTATCTAAATGGTTTGTAGGCTCATCAAGCACTAACAGATTGCTTTCTCTGTTAATCAGCTTACATAAGCGTACCTTTGCCTGTTCCCCACCGCTTAGAACCTTAACCTTACTTTCAATATGCTTAGTTGTAAGACCACATTTAGCAAGGGCAGACCTAACCTCATATTGTGTAAAGCCGGGAAATTCCTGCCATATTTCTTCCATACAGGTTGTCTGTATATCTGGCGGCATCTCCTGTTCAAAATACCCTGTTTCCAGATAATCTCCGAGCGTAACCGTTCCATAAAGAGCAGGAATCAGCCCTAATATACTTTTTAACAATGTAGTTTTACCTATTCCATTTGCACCTGTTAATACAAGCTTGCTGCCCCGTTCCATTGATAGTGTCAATGGACTTGAAAGTGGTTCATCATAACCAATTACAAGATTGTCTGTCTCAAAAATATATCTTCCCGGTGTCCTCGCAGTCTTAAAATGAAATTCTGGCTTTGGTTTTTCTGCTGCCAGCTCTATAACCTCCATGTTATCAAGTTTCTTTTGTCTTGACATTGCCATATTTCTTGTCGCAACACGTGCCTTATTTCTGGCCACAAAATCCTTTAAATCTGCAATTTCCTGCTGCTGCCTGTTGTATGCAGCCTCAAGCTGTGCTTTTTTCATTGCATATACTTCCTGAAATTTATCATAATCCCCCACATAGCGGTTAAGCTGCCTGTTATCCATATGATATATAAGATTAATTACACTGTTTAAGAATGGAATATCATGTGAAATCAGTATAAATGCATTTTCATAATCATTAAGATATCTTTTTAACCATTCAATGTGCTCTGTATCCAGATAATTAGTAGGCTCATCAAGCAGGAGAATATCCGGTTTTTCAAGAAGCAGTTTTGCTAAGAGCACCTTTGTTCTTTGTCCGCCGGAAAGCTCCGTAACATCCCTTTCAAGACCTAAATCAATCAATCCAAGCGCTCTGGCGACTTCTTCAATCTTGGCGTCAATCATATAAAAATCATGCATGGTCAGCAGATCCTGAATTGTTCCTGCCTCTGACATAAGCTTATCCATCTCATCAGGCTCTGCCTCTGCAAGCCTGCCATATATATCATTCATCTGATTTTCCATCTCATAGAGATAGTCAAAAGCAGAAGCAAGTACAGACTTAATAGTCTGTCCCTTTGTAAGGACTGCATGCTGGTCAAGATAGCCTACACGAACTCTCTTTGCCCATTCAACCTTTCCCTCATCTGGCATAAGAGTGCCCGTAATAATATTCATAAATGTGGATTTGCCTTCTCCATTGGCTCCTACAAGCCCTATATGCTCGCCTGCCAAAAGTCTAAAAGATACATCTTCAAAAATTGCCCTGTCTCCAAAACCATGTGATAAATGTTCTACATTTAAGATACTCATAAATTCTGTTACCTTTCCTAAAAATAGCCACGCATAAGCGTGGCCAGAAGTCTTTTATTATATTAACAAATTTTAAAAAAATATGCAATTAGAATGATATTATACCAAACTGGGCTAATGAATAAAATACTAAAATAATTACCAGCAGCACCGGTGCTATATATTTAATAACAAACTCATATAAATTCTTTCGTCCAAACTTTTCTCCGTTCTTTGAAACCTCGTCTGTAACGTACTTTGTGCCGACAAACCAGCCTACAAGGACAGTTGTAAGACATGCAACAATTGGCATAAGCACACTGTTGCTCACATAATCAAAGAATGTAAGGAAATCCATTCCAAGTATTGTAATTGATGACCAGACACCATTGCCAAGTGATGAAGGAATACCCAGTAAAATACTGAATACAAATATTCCTAATACACACTTTGCCCTTGATATTTTGAAGCGGTCCATAAGCATTGACACAAGCGCTTCCATAACTGATACAGCACTTGTAAGCGCCGCAAAAAATACGAGCACAAAGAATGCCAACCCAATAAACTGGCCGCCGGCCATCTTATCAAATACCTTTGGCAGTGTAATAAACATAAGGCCTGCACCACCAGTCTGAACACCAGCTTCACCACTGAATATATAGACTGCTGGAACAATCATCATACCTGCAAGCAATGCAACAACTGTATCAAAAATCTCAATCTGGTTTACCGATTTAACAAGACTTACGTCATCTCTTGTGTAAGAACCATATGTTATCATAATACCCATGGCAAGACTCATTGAATAAAACATCTGTCCCATTGCCGCACATACAGTTTTAAATGAGAATTTTGAAAAATCTGGCAGCAGATAATACTTTAAGCCTTCTGAAGCCCCTGGCAGCAAAGCAACATAAACACAAATGCCAATAGCAAGAACGACTAAAATTGGCATAAGAATCTTACTGATTTTTTCAATCCCCTTTTCAACACCCGTTATGACAATAACTGCTGTAAGTCCAAGGAAAACAAGGAAGAATATTAAAGGAACCATCTCCTTTCCTATAAATCCTCCAAAATAACCATCTGCAGCGGATGCCTCAGCCTCTGCGCCTGAAATAAACACTGTCATATATTTCATAACCCAGCCGCCAATTACACAGTAATAGGGTAAAATTATTACCGGAATTATAAATGCCAGTTTTCCTATGAAATTAAATTTTGGATTCATTGCTCCATATGCTTTTATTGGGCTTAACTTTGTCTTTCGTCCAATAGCAATTTCCGTTGTCATTAACGCAAAACCAAATGTTAAAGCTAAAATGATGTAAACTAAAATAAAGATTCCACCACCATACTGAGCAGCAAGGTAAGGGAATCTCCACATATTACCAAGACCAACTGCACTTCCTGCAGCAGCAAGGACAAAGCCCAGGCCACCTGTAAAACTACTTCTTTTTTTATCCATTACAACCTCCGCAATAATGCTTTCAGCATTATCCAATATTAAGTATGTGTAATATTTATAAATAATCTATTAACACAGCTTGTATATTATATAAAAATATACAACTAATATCAATACCCTTTATGTAATGTAAAAAAAAGAATATTTATGCAGTTAGTCTTATATTGAATCATTTTTTAGTCTGGTTTTTTTCTTTTATTGCACATATCGGACAAGTAGCCAGATTTCCTCTGAATTTCCACCCCTGCTGTCTTAACATCACTTCCACCGCAGTGCTGGAAGTATAAGGAATTTCATCTACTCTGCCACATTTATCACACTTAGCTCCTGCAACCAACATATAACCACCTGTATATTATCTTTCTTCCATATTTTTTCTTCTGTAATAAACCAATATTCTGTCACCCTGAACTTTTATTTTTTTAAGTATAATCCCTCCGTTTAAAAACTCTTTGGGAACATCACTTAAAAAATACTTCTGGAGCATTGCCCTTAACTGCTGGTTTCTTGAACGCTGTAGTGACAAAAAAATAAACAGCACCAGAAAAAAGAGCAGCTTTATGTACCAGCCAGTGTTAACTGCCATATATAATGCTGTTTCCGAGGAAAAAGCAAAAAATACAAAGCACATTATTACCGTATAAATAACAGTTGTAATGTACGCACGAATCCACCCATTAATGTCCAAAGCTTTCAACTGAAAAAGAAACTTGTGATAATTTCTTGATTCTTCTGATGTAATTGGAAGTTCATATATTTCCATTAATTCCCTCCTATCTGCAATCCATGCATTTCCAGGCCACATTGCCTTGTAATGTACTTGTAATTATATGTCAGCAGATAAAAGTAATCAACCGAAATAATGTTAAGATTTCATTAAATTTACGTAATTTATGCCATATTTTCTTCAGCAATAAGCTTGTCCACACCATAAATTTTTCTAAGCTTAGGTTTTTCTATTTTACCTGTTGCATTTCTAGGTATATCTGCAAAAATAATCTTTTTAGGCCTCTTATACCTTGGAAGCTCCATACAGAACTCATTAATTTCTTCCTCCGTACAGCTAAAGCCTTCCTTAATCTCAATAACTGCAGCTGTAATTTCCCCAAGACGCTTATCAGGCATACCTATAACAGCGACATCTTTAACCTTATCATTGGAACGTATAAAAT
>JAUNPT010000039.1:6613-15168 GCA_030536565.1 Eubacteriales bacterium
CCTCTATCTGGACTGGATATATATTCTCTCCTCCGCTGACAATAACATCTTTCTTTCTGTCCACCAGGAAAATAAAACCATCATCATCAAGCTTTGCCATATCTCCTGTAAAAAGCCAGTGATCCTTTAATACCTCCGCTGTTGCCTTCTCATCATTATAATAACATTCCATAACTCCAGGGCCGCTTACGCAGAGCTCTCCAACTTCTCCCTTTGATACTTCAACGCCTGCCTCGTCTACAATTTTACACTTCCAATTAAATCCAGGAATACCGATTGCTCCAACCTTATCAACATTTTCAATTCCCAAATGTACACAGCCTGGCCCAGTTGATTCTGAAAGGCCATAGTTAGTATCATATTGATGATTTGGGAAATATGTCTTCCAGCGTCTGATAAGTGAAGGCGGAACAGGCTGTGCACCTATGTGCATAAGTCTCCACTGATCAAGCTTATAATCAGAAAGCTTCACATCTTTTCTGTCCAATGCATCAAGTATATCCTGTGCCCATGGTACCAAAAGCCATACAAGAGTGCATTTCTCGTCCGAAATTGCCTTTAAAATTATCTCAGGCGTAGTCCCCTTCAATAAAACTGCCTTGCTGGCGGAATACAGGCTTCCCATCCAGTGCATTTTAGCTCCAGTATGATAAAGTGGAGGAATGCATAAGAAAACATCATCTCTTTTTGTTAAATGGTGCTTCTGTTCCATCTGGGCAGCCTGCGAAAGGCTTCTGTGTTTATGTAATATGGCTTTTGGAAAGCCTGTTGTACCTGAAGAAAAATATATAGCAGCCAAATCGTCATCTGTAAGCTTTATATCCGGTGCCTTGCTTGAGCAGTCTGCCACCAGCTCACGATAACTTTCTGCAAAGGTTGGACATCCATCACCTACATATATCAGCAGACGTCCCTTTAAAAGCTTATCAGCTATTGCCTCAATTCTTCCCACAAACTGCAGCCCAAATACGAGAACATCTATCTGTGCAAGCTCGGCACAATATAAAATCTCATCAGATGAATATCTGAAATTAAATGGGACTGCAATTGCTCCTGTCTTTAATATACCAAAATAAATAGGAAGCCATTCAAGACAATTAAACATTAAAACAGCGACCTTATCATTCTTTTTAACACCTCTGCTCATAAGCATATTTGCGAATCTATTGGCCTTTTCATCAAATACGCTCCATGTTATTTCCCTTCTGTAAGGTTGTTGCGGCGTAGGCTGAATCAAATCATAATCCTTCCATGTTATTCTTCGTGATTCCTTCTCATCAGGATTTAATTCAACCAATGCAACCTCGTCCCCATATAGACTTGCATTACGTTCAAGCAGCTCTGTAACTGGCATTATAACTATACCTCCAATACATACAATAAAATACAGGTGTTTATGCATATATAACAAAAAACACCTGTATAAGTATCTCATATTTAGCTGTAACAATCAAGAATAACCTTCAATGTTTTAAACTTTTAATGCAATGAAGTGATAATTTTAATAATCACTTAAAATATCCTCAACATACTTAATTGAAAGCTCTAAAAAGTTAGATATTTCATATATTGGAACATTATAGTCGTGAAGAATAAATATGAGCTCTTCTATCGTAGTTCCCTTTTTTCTCTCGGCTTGTATAAAATACTTTACCTGTGCTTCATCCATAATAACCCTCTTTTCTCATTATATTCACGAACAGCTATTTTGCATAAATTATATCAATCACTATTATTCCAGTCAAGAATATCCATAACAGCCTTTAACATATGTACCCTGTTAAATGGAAATGAAAAATAATAGCCGTCCGCTATATCCTTTGTTTTATTTATTAAATCAACGGCAAGTAAAACTCCTGTTTTTTCGCCTTCTTCCTTAGTCATATCCGGCCGGTACCTGTTAAGGACTTCATCAGTCACATTAATTCCTGTCATCTCATTTTTCATAAACAATGCATTTCTAAGACTTACAAAAGGCATTATTCCATAAAGAATTATTGCACCTGTCTCCTTCTTTAACTGTTTAAGCCTTTCTATGTCTTCATCAGAAAACACTGGCTGTGACATAAAAAAAGACGCCCCTGCCTGAATCTTTTTCTTAACTCTGTTGATTTCAACAGAAAAATTACGCCGTCCCTGATTTACTGCACCGCCATAGGTCATGGAAGCGTCTGTAAATACATCCTGATTCATATCATTTATGATATTCATCAGTCCTACTGAATCAAAATTAAAAACACCTTCCACCGAATTTCTCATAACTGATGGAATTGGGTCACCGGTTACTACTAAAAAATTATTAATTTTATTTATATATGCACCCAATAGCTGTGAACGCATTGCAATTGCATTCTTATCACGACAGCATATATGCGGCATTACGCAAAGCCCAGTTTCTAACATGACTTTTTCTGCCATAAGCACAGAATCTGCTCTGGTTCTTCCAGACGGAGAATCTGGAAATGTCACGACATCAACATCACAGGCCTTTAATAAATGAGCTGCATCCATTAATATCTTGTCATCGCTTCCTACAGGCGGTGCCAGTTCTACAGCAATAAGCTTCCTACCCTTTTTATTCCTAAAAAAAGACTTATCTTCCTTTTTATTTTCCTTTTGCATTGCTGTATTATCAACTTGCCTGGACTTGCAGTAAAGCCCATGAATAAGCTGCGACATTTTTTTTATATATGCTGGTGTAGTTCCACAACAGCCGCCAATGATATTTACTCCTTCTGAGGCAATCTCCATGGTCTTCTTCACAAAATAATCTATATTTTTGTCAGAAAAAATCATTCGGTTACTGATAATCTGTGGATATCCGGCATTAGGAAACACAGATATATACTTGTCTGAGAACGCAGCCCTGTTAATCAGCTGATGCATATGCCCCGGCCCAACTCCACAGTTTAATCCGGCAGCGTCGACATAATCACATTTATGGGCCTCACTAAGAAGCTTGCCCGCACTTAAGCCCGCAATACTGTATCCAAACTGGTTTACCGCAAACTGTACTATAATAAATGCCTGACTGCCAATCATTTCTATTGCAGGAAGAATGTCGTCAAAGGATGCAAATGTTTCAAAAACGAATATGTCAGCTCCCTGATTTAAAAACTCTTTAGCTATTATCTTATATTCTTCCTGTATGCGTCCTTTTTGCATAATATTATTACAGGCTGCAGGACCAATATCAGCAGCCACATATCTTGGTTCATCTTTTGTACTGTATCTGCCTGCCGCCTCCTTTGCAATCTGAAACGCCTGTCTTATCGATGCCTTTAGCTTTGCTTCATTTTCAAAAACCATACTGTTGCATGCAAATGTATTAGTTCTTATCAGCTGTGCCCCTGCAGCAAGATATTCTTCATGAATGCGTTTTACTCTTTCAGGCGCCTCCAGATTAGCATATTCCGGCAGAGAATCAGTTTCATAAATGGATGCGTAATATGTACCAAATGCACCATCACACAAAAGCTTATTATTTTCAAGATATTTATTTAATTGGATTGATTTTTCCACAGCTGTACTCCAGTTTCTTTTTATAAAATTCTTCATATTTTTTTTTGCACAATTCATAATTTTTCTTTTTCATATATTCAATATTATCCTTTTTTGACAATGTATAATCCGGATATATAGGTTCAAGAATATTTACAATAAACTGCCTCTTTTCAATTCCATTGTCATAATACCGCCCCGTTTTATTAAATGTAATAAAAACAGGGAGAACTGGTACATGATTAGCAATAGCATAATGATATGCACCGTCCATATATGGGCGCGGTTTTTCATAACACCACCACTCCGCTCTCTCCGGAAAAAATAAAATATATGTACCTTTTTTCAAATAATATGAGATTGATCTGTTGAAATTACGCATAGCAGAAAGACTTGCGCTAAATGGCATGATTCCTGCTGCCCTCATAAACTCTCCGAGTCTTCCCTTCTGATTATTGAAATCCGCAACGGTAACTTTAAACTTATGCCCCTTTAAAGCATACATGCAGGCAAGTGCATCAAGCTTATTTACATGATTGCAGGTTACAATAGCACTCTTTATCCTATGCATGTTTTTTTGTCCCGTAACCCTTGTTTTCAAAAAATGCCTGTTAACAATATAAGAAAAAGGTTTTACAATCAGCCAGTCCTCTCTTGTATACTTGCGCCTAAGGCAGCCTTTCAGAATATACTTGTAATTTTCATCAACTGGAAGTGCATTGCTGTAATCAATCGGATCCAAATGTTCCGAAAACATTCCCTTACGCTCAGATTCTTCGATTTTCTCCAACACGTCCGGTGTTGTCTGTATCAAATGAAAATAATTCATCCCATCTCCTCATATATCCTTTTTTGTCTTGTATATTCGTTTAAAATATCATCATAAATATATATTTTGAAAACCTCATGAAGCTTATCAATCTGCCATGGCTTTATATTAATGGTATGAAAATACGGAAACAGCCTCAATGTCTTACAAAAATGTCTGATACATGTATCCTTGTGAAGTCTCCTCTGCTCATTATATCTGGTATCTATGAACTTTTTCTTCTTAACACAGCGGTTAAGTGCTGTCTGGTCTGGAAACCACATTTTTTTACTGCCACACATCTGCCTTGCCCTTTTAAAGACACCCGTCTTTCTGATCTGCGGCATGTTAAGCAGCATTACTCCTGCATTCATATAATCGTACCTTATAAACCACTTTCCCAGATAATCAATTACACCTGCAAATTCTGCCCCTTCCATATCAGTATCAAAAACAGGCTCAATGCTGTCACTGGCAATAGTATCTGTATCAAGATACAATATTTTATCCGGTATGTCCTCTATTTCATCTGCGAAAAGACGAACCATGGTGTATGGCGTATATGAACTTAAAATATTAATGCTGCCTGTCATTTCTTTTTTAAAAATATCTGAGATATCAATAAGTTTAACTGTACTCTCACAGTTTACTGTCTTGATAAGTTTTTCAAGAAAAACTGCCTGTCTTTCTGATACAGGAATATAACTTTCATTAATTTCGCTTAAATCCATTGTTAATATATATACACCCAAAGGCTTTTTTGTATATTTAATAATCGAAAGTAATGAAACCAGCATTCCATCAAACACCTTATCATTCCCACAAAACATAAGATTCAACATTCCAATCAATCCTTCTTCTCATTTTCCTTTTTAATATAATTCACGTAAATATATGAGGAGTTTTTGGCACGCTGGCACATTTTATCATATACAGCATCTCTTAAATCCTTCTGTGCCTCTTTTTGTTTTTTCCATTTTTTTGGATATAAAGGCCCATCAACATATACTTTTATAACTGGCTGTCTTCGTTTTTTCCTCTTATGATATGTCACTGTAAATGAAAAAACGGGCTTATTAAACATTACGGGATATGCAAACGACTCTGCTGTAAATGGTCTTATTCCCGTATAGTATGGCCATATATGTGCTTCCGGATATATCACGATACCATTACCTTCATTAACCCTGTATTTCATAGCTCTCACAAAATTTTTCATGCCGCTTATATGATTAGGCAGTGTAAACGCACCTATCATTTCCATAAATGTCTTTGTTCCCTTCAATGAAATATTGTCCGCATTTACAACAACGTAATCTCTTTTGGGAAATGTAAGCAGCGTGGGAAGATAACCGTCCCCCGGCATCTGTGTATGATTCCCATAAAGAAAAAAGCCCTCCTTCTTACACTGCTTAAAAGCTCTCCTGTTAACAATTTTTATATTGAACTTACATTTCATATAAATATAAGCAGCTGGTGTCATTATAATCCTGTAAATTATAAATGAAGCTGCCCTCCAGATAATCCCCTTATGAATATACTGATATTTCCCATCAACCTTGACAGTTTCCCTACTCACTCCTGAAAATTCATCATTCAATTCATCACTATAATAATATGTTTTCTCTGCTTTCATATCTGACCTCGTGAAATACATATTAACATATTCACCTGCTTTTGTGAACATTCATTTTTCATATAAATCTATGAACTAAAATATCATAATGAAAAAGGCAGCAAAAAATCAATTCTGCTGCCTGTAATTTTATATGAATTTACAATAGTATTAATGTGTAAAGAAGAACATAACTGCAAACAGCACGCCAATTACCCATGTAAATGGTTTAATCTTCTTAACTGTACCTGAAAACAGGTTAATGAATATATATACTATCAAACCAAATGCAATACCATAACTGATATTATATGAGAACGCCATCATAGCAATCGTCATAAATGCAGGAACTGCTACCGCAGTATTCTTCCAGTCAATATTTGTAACACATGACATCATAAGTACACCAACATAAATTAATGCTGCTGAGGTAGCTGCGCCAGGAATTAACTGGGCAACTGGACTTAAAAACATTGCAATAAAGAAGAATACACCTGTTGAAAATGCAGCTAAGCCTGTACGTCCGCCTTCTGCAACACCAGCTGAGGATTCAACAAAGGTCGTAACTGTAGAAGTACCGCAAACGGCACCTGCCATAGTTGCAAGTGCATCTGAAAGCATGGCCTTTTCAAAGTTAGGTACATTACCCTCCTTATCAAGCATATCACCACGTGCACATGCACCATAAAGTGTCCCAAGCGTATCAAACATATCAACAAGACAGAAAGCAAGAGCTGTGGTAAGGACTAATATTACTAAATCAGCTGTTGAATGCCCGGCAAGATAGTGATCAAAATTAAATCCATCAGTAAACACCTTTAAGAAAGCCTGGTCTGTCCATTCACCAAAAGCAGCAAATGGATTGAAACTCATTTTATCAAAAAAGCCATCATAAAAACCATCTACTGTAAATCCGAGAATATAGTAAAATGCTGAGCCTCCCAGTATTCCCCAAAGGACTGAGCCCTTTACCTTTCTAACTGACAATACAGCAATAATTACAAGTGCTGCAATAGTTACAAGCTTAGGCATAACCGTTGCCCATGTTGCAGCTCCGCTGAATAAATTAAATGATGCAAGTGTAACACCTGTGGATTTATCTGGTACTATCATTCCTGCATCCTGCAAACCGATAAATGCAATAAATAAACCGATACCTGCCGGAATTGCAATACGTACACAATCTGGGATTGCCGCAAAAAGTCTTGCACGAATCCCCGTAACTGTAAGCACTACGAAAATGATGCCATCAAGCAAAACCAATACCAATGCGTTAGCATAAGACAGACCAAATGTAAAACATACCGTGTATACTAAAAATGCATTCAGTCCCATACCCGAAGCTAGTGCAAGTGGAAGATTGGCAAGAAATGCCATAAGCATTGTACCAATAACAGCTGAAAGCGCTGTGGCAATATAAATTGCATTATAAGATACAACTCCTAATGCTGCGAACATGTTGGAGTTAACCATAAGAATATAGGCCATGGCCATAAATGTTGTAAGGCCGGCTACTATTTCTGTTCTTACGTTAGAACCATGTTCTTTAACTTTGAAAAACTTTTCCATAATCATTCTCCCTTCATATTAAAGAAATACTATATAATTGTAATCCATTAGTGCAATATATATCAAGTATATTTTTTACAATTTATTACATTTTTAACGCAAAATCCCCCCTAAAAGGGGGAGGTATAAATTTATCATTATGGTATTATATATTTATAAAACACTTCTGTGACATAGAGCGTGACCACAGAAATATACATCAAAAAAAGATGCATACCAGTTGAACGGGAGAGCTGCTGGTATCCATCTTTTTTTGTTTATCAAATTATATCTTCTATAGAACTGCTGCTATTTCTGCTTTAAAATATTTTTTCAAAAAACCTGCCTCATCATCTGCACCATTTTTGTAATCTAAATAAGCTTTTGCAATTATATCCTTACTGTTAAGCTTTTCCTCCTCAATATCACAAAACATCTGCACAAACAAATATAAATCTATATAAAACGGTCTTAACGCAGCATTTCTTTTAATAAGGAAATCCTGTATATCCATACAGCACTCAACATAAAATAGCACCTGTTTATTCAGCTGTTCTTCTGTAAAGCTCTTTAATGAAACACCATATTTTGAGCGGTAATTTATTCCATCTATAAAGTCCTTTTCATGAAATATATTCTGCATCTCTTTAATCATTCCATTTCTATTTGTTCCTAACCCGTTAAATATAATTATTTACCAAATCATAAAATCAAATGTTCTGGCATATTTAAAATCGTCCCATTCTTCCTGTTCATAACATGAATCCAGGATTTTCTGCACCTTAGGAAGAAGTGCCTGTCTCATATACCAGAACGTATGCTTAGTTTCCCAATAATCATTAGATTTGGCAATTTTAGTGATTGCTGAAGCCTCATTTATATTATCTGGCACAGGTGCTGAATAATAGTGATATAAAATCTTCGATATACTTACAAGTTTACCGATATTAGGTATATTAGCCATACCAAACAGATCGTCCTCATTAAAGCCCACTTCCACATCAAATTCCTGTGTGATTATCTCTCTTTTATAAAGCTTATTCCATGGAACCACTTCAGAAAATGTTGTCTGATAATACTTTA
>JAUNPT010000040.1 GCA_030536565.1 Eubacteriales bacterium
ATTTCACACTGCTTAAATATACGTATTGTCAGGTTATTTTGTTAAAAAAACTGCTTGATTTTTATAAAAAGCTGATAGAAAAATGCCGGAACCACCATAATTACAGGAATCAGAAACATACCCAGCACTGCAAGATTAAACAGCTGCAGATATATAAATACAGCACAGTATTTAAATCCGTTCCAAACAGATATTTTCTTAAAATGGTTAATAATAAGACATACCAGCAGTACAAGCAAGGCAGCAAGTGATATAAACGCACCTTCCCTCCTGCCTCTTGGCACGAATGTCATGGTAATAGTATTCTCACCTGCATGAACCTTAACACCAGTAAACAATCCCGCAATCTCTTTAGCCTTAACCTTCTCACCATTTAAAGTAACCTGCCAGTTTTTGCTGTAAATTAATGGAACCACCGCATAATTCTTTTCCGCATCAGCATTAAATGTCATTGTTATAGAATTATCCGTATAAGCCACCTCTGATTTCTGTTCAGAATAAAGTGAGCATAAATTTGCCATTTTAGTCATGTCCAGCTGCCCAAACATAACCTCCGCTATACTTAAATACTGTGGATTATCATATTCTATGCGTACGGTAATATTCTCATCATCAAAGGTTCCAAGATAAACAAGATTATTATTATAGTCAGTAAAATATGCTGTGTTCTTGACATCTCCCAATGTTGGAATAACGACTGGCTCGTCATTTACATATATATGAATCGAACTAATCAGCTTGGAGACATTTGCATCTGCCTCCCGGTTCTTAGTATCCGCAATACTTAAATATACTGCACTGTTTGGATTTATGTCCATATTATAAGTGCTTATCCCTTCCCTGGTCTTCACACTATATGGAATGCCTGATACAAGACTTGATTTATCCGATGTCATTGCACTATAAAAATAGTTATGTAATGAAATCCAATTGCCTTCCGTCAAAATTTTCGAAGTGGCTGCAGAATCATCCATAAGCATAACAAACGGAAGCTGATAATTTGCTGAATACAGCTTATAATCCCCTTCCTCCTTTTTCAGAGTATACATTGATGGGTCAAGCACGTTTTGATTAACCGCCTCTGTCACATGAAGAAGTGCATTAGTAAATACCGTCCCGCCTGAATCCAGCGTCCATAAGAAATATCTTGAGTATCCCCACTTTTTGGCATATTTCTGGGTATCACTCTGGAGCGCTGCCGTAAAGCTTGATAATGCTCCTCTCCTTAGAATCAGCGGATAATTAGCATTAAGACTGATATCAGGATTAACAATCCGCTCCACCGGTGATTCTTCTATATTTAAATCTTCATATGCTGTGTTGGCAAGCTGCACATAATCCCCAACCTGATAGTCCTCATACGCATAAAATTTAGGAGGCCCAATCAGCGCATAAGCTCCGAAGAAAACTTCAACAGCTATAAGCGCAATTACTGATTTACAATTAAATTCGTCTTTTTTTTCTGTAAGCTTTCTTATATATACAATAAGCATAGTAATTAAAACTGCCATAAAGAAAATTATAGCAGCAATATTATTGCTCTTTGGCATAATATTGTAAGCTATGGCAAAAGCGACGCATATTGCACCAGCAATTATACTCTGCCTGATAACATACTTTCTCTCAATTGGAATATCCTTAAACATTTTTTCTGCAAAACGTGCTGCAATGCATATAAGCGTAAATGCAATTAAAAATCCATTTCTTAAGGTGTATCCGTTATATGAGCCAAAATGCCACATAAGATTAGTTCCCTGCACGACCATAGGCAAAAGCACTAAAAGCAGCATTGCTCCGATATAATTTCTTTCCTTCTTATCCGGCCAGACTTTTTTCATGCCTATAACAATGACTGCAAGAACGAATGCAAGCCCATAAAGCATCATCCAGCGCTGCAGCGCTGCCATTGGCCCATCAGATACAACAGAGCTTGTAAGCCAGCCCATATACTGCTTTATAATACCCGAACCTGAAGCAGCCCTCTGTGAACTTGAAAGCTGAAGCATTGTTGGCAGAAGACAGACAGCTGACAGCCCAAGCCCCGATATTGTACCGATTCCAACATTCCATGAATGCTCCTTTAATGTACCACGCTCTGCCTTAAGAAGCATGTATATTCCCACCACGAAGAAAATATACACTAAAATCATTGCACTGACATAATAATTGATTATAAAAATCAATCCTACCATAAGGATATAGAATAATTTCTTTCCAGTATTTATCATTCTATATAAAGCAAGCATCAGCACTGGAAATAATGCAACAATATCCATCCATGGTGTAAAGCATGAACCATAGAGTATTACATATCCACAGAATGCATACATAACTGAAAATGTAACCTTAAGCGGATAAATAAGCTTCTTATTAAGCATATCCAATAAGGCATACATTGCGACTGCCATAAACACCATCTTTACAATTGTCATAATAGAAATGCTCTCAAGTATAAGATTCCTTGGAACAAGATACAATATCAGATTAAAAGGGCTCAGCATTGAAAATGCTGACATACTCATTGACATATTTGTTCCAAGCCCTGTATACCAGTCAAACCATATTGATGCATCACCATGAAGCCAGTCCCACAAATGTGCATATAATGGGGCCACCTGCTGCATATTATCAAAATAATCAATACGATTACTTCCAAAAGGCCATATCCCCCTAAATATCAGGATAAACACAACACCTGCCAAGGTAATCAGACCGGGAACTAAATACTCTTTTACGTTACCAGCTAAATCTTTAATCTTTTCTTTCATAATCTCCTGTCACCTATTCTGTGATACTGCTTGTCCACAGTGAAAAACTACAATTATCAGTTACAAATTTTATAGTTAACAACTCATCACCGGCTACACTGCCAATATTCATTCTGTACTCACCTGTACTGTCAAATTCGCCAATCTTTATGTCATTTGCATACACATTTACATGGCCATCTCCTTTGAAGCCATTAATATAACATTCATACTGTGCACTATCTGCAGACTTTGTTGGAATATAGTATATGAAAGATGCTTCTCCTATGCTTTCACTTCCATCATACTGTTTTTCCTTAAAGCCCTGCCCTTTCCTTCTGCACACCCTGCCTAAAGTAAATTCCTTACCGTCTCTGCCTTTAAGCTCCGTACAATATTCCACAGTTCCAAATGTATATGCGAGATTTCCATATCCAGGCCAGTCAGACAATTCATGGGTAATATAATACATTCTGTATTCAATACCGACTTGCGGTCTTGTTCCAAGATACATCATAGTAAGATAAAAGCCTGCCAGAATCACTACAAGCAGCCAGAATGCAATAAACTTCCCTTTACTTTTGTTCATACTATTCCTCATTTCTGAGCGTTTTTTACCTGTGACTGTTTGTTTTCGCCCAAAAACAAACAGCCTTCGTTTAACCTAAACATGGGTAACGATACAGGTACCCTTCCCCCTTATTATGACTGATCTTTTACCGGCGCTTATAAAGAAGCTCTCTCCCGGCTTATATTCCATTGCTTCCTCGTAATCGTCCACACGAATTGTTCCCTCTCCGCTAATGAATATAACTGATACAAAAGACGCTTCGTCCATTACGATCTTAACTTCATCAATAATATCGTACTTCAGGCATTCAAAGTACTTGCACTGTACAAGTCTTTCCTCAGAATAATGTTCATTGTTTGCGAGGACAACCTCACTTTTATTATCCTTTATATAAGCCTGTGTATCCACTACATCTAATGCCTTTGCAACATGCAGCTCCCTTGGATTGCCAAATTTATCTCTCCTGTCATAATCATACATTCTATAGGTACTGTTGGAATTTTGCTGTATTTCACAAATCAAAATCCCTGCACCAATTGCATGTATGGTTCCTGCTTTAACCATAACAACATCGCCCGGCTTGACATCTACTCTGTTTAGTATTTCTGTAATTGTATTGTTCTTAATTCTCTCCTCGATTTCAGCCCTGTCTGCCGCTCTGGACAAACCACAATATAAATAAGAATCTGGTTCTGCATCAATAACATACCACATCTCATTTTTTCCATATTCGCCTTCATTTTCAAGCGCATACTCATCATCAGGATGAATCTGTATCGAAAGTGCCTGCTTAGCGTCAATAAATTTAATAAGAATAGGAAAACGGTCCTGAGCCTGACATTTCCAGCCCAGTGCGTCCTTGCCAATCCTTGCAAGATAATCATTAAACAGCAGACCCTTAAAACGACCTGTCGCAATACGGCTCTGTCCATCTGGATGGGCTGATAATTCCCAGCTTTCACCGATTACATCATAATCGCACTTCTTGCCAAACACAGTGCGAAGCTTCGTGCCTCCCCACAGATTGTCCTTAAATGCAGGATCAAGCTTAACAATCGGACTTGTTACTGTAGGCGCATAATTATAATTGTAAATATCCCTTGTGTTATCCTGGTTATATATCTTAACCATATCATTTTCTGATACAATCTCACCAATACCAACCTCAATAATCACTACATTTTTATCTGTCTTATTGGCAACCTTATGCATCATTCCAATCGGAACAAAAACACTTTCAAACTTGCCATAATCTCTTGTTTCGTTTCCAAGCGTTATAGTGGCCACA
Organism: Eubacteriales bacterium; assembly: GCA_030536565.1. Classification (GTDB taxonomy): domain Bacteria; phylum Bacillota; class Clostridia; order Lachnospirales; family Lachnospiraceae; genus Lachnospira. The sequence goes on from JAUNPT010000040.1 coordinate 4,607, forward strand.
CCCTCTACAACAGCCCAGTGTTCACTTCTAAGCTCATGCTGATGGAGATTCATGCTCATTCCTGGAAATACTGTAACCTTCTTTACCTTATATCCCTGTGAATATGTTAACAGCTCGTGAATACCCCACTCTCTGTAAGAAAGCCTGTTAAAATCAAAATAAGAAGAATACTTGTCCTTATTTTCACATATAATTTCCTTGATGTTATCAACTGATTTCTTAGAAGATACATAAACAGCATCCTCTGTATTAACAACAACGACATCTTTTAAATCGTTAGCAACTACAAGCTGTCTTTCTGCGCTGTTAACAACAGTAACATCTTCACAATCATTTTTGACTACATAATCTGAGTGACTGACAGTTGGTGCATCCTCTAAGTCTGTCACATTGCCAACATCTTTCCATTCAAATGCAGCCTCAACTACCTTCATGTCAGATGTTTTTTCAAAAACAAGCTTTTCTATATTTCCCGCAGGAATGTCCTTCATGACATTTTTGGTAAAACGAATAGCACGTCGTATAGCCGGAACCTTTCTTTTAGCAATACGGCATGTACCATAAAGCTCTGGAACAACCTTTTTAACAGTATTAATCATATCTCCGCAGCGAAATATTATCATACCTCCATTCCACAAGAAGCCTTCGTCATAACCAAAATTACTGTCTTCATTAAGATTAATTCTCTCAATAAATTTAAGTACGTCCTGATTTTGTCTTAATATATATCCATAGGCTGAATTTGTATTCTCCGGCTTAATACCAATAGAAACAATATGTCCCTCCTTTGCCAGCTCCTTAGCTTCAAGTATTGCGTCCTTATACTCCTGACCGTCAATAAGATTGTCAGCCGCAACAACAAAAACCAGCTCTGACTGATTGCAAAACAGACTGCCGAGCATAACTGCCGCAGCCGTTCCCTTTGGAGTTCCTTCCAGTATGATTCTGTACTTCAGGCTCTGAAATGCCTTCATCTGTCCATTTACAATATTCCGGTAATTCTCATTGGTTACAATTATAAACTCATCACAGAATGGCATATTCCTCACAACAGTCTCCTGCAGCAGGGAACGTCCTTCCTTAATATTCATAAACTGCTTCGGGTAATTCTTTCTGGATAATGGCCATAAGCTATCACCGCTTCCCCCCGCAAGAATAATACACTTCATATTTCATCTCCTGTTATATGGATATACTTATTTGTCCTCGACTATACTTTCAACATTTTTACTAAAATTTATTCTTTCTTCTTCAACTACCAATGGACGATTCATCAGCCTTTTATTCATACTAAGAATATACTCTCCCATCAAACCGATAAATATAAGCTGTAACGAACCAAGAAAACTTACAAGTAAAATCAGTGGTGTCATACCTGCTGTAAATCTGTTCCAGTAAATAAGCTTCATCACAAGGTATACAACACCTACTAACAAGCTGGCAAGTCCGCAGAACCCTCCAATAAATGTTGCAAGTCTTAATCCAATTTTTGTATAAGACGTAAAGCTAAGCATGGCAGCATCATACAAGGTATAAAAATTATTATGCGTCTTACCGGCCCTTCTTTGTGCCTGTGTATACTCTATCTCCGTCTTTTTAAATCCTAACTCACCAACAATACCACGAATAAATGGAATCGGATCCTTCAAATCTCTAAGCACTTTTACAAATGATTTATCATATAATCCAAATCCCGTAAAATGTTCAATCTGTTCAACATCGGACATTTTTTTAATCAGTTTGTAGTAACAAGACCTGAGAAAATACATTATTGGATTTTCTTTACTTGTTGTCTTTACTGCACAAACAATCTTAGAACCATTTTCCCATTCGTGTACAAGTCTTGGAATTACATCAATCGGATCCTGAAAATCAGCACAGACTGGTATTGTACAATCTCCGTCTGTCTGAAGGATTCCATAATATGGAGAATTAAACTGACCAAAATTCTTCGCATTAAAGATTGCCTTTATTTTAGGATTATTTTCACATAACATTCTCAGCTTGACCCTTGTTGTATCTGATGAATCATTATCAATAAAAAGAATGTCATAATCATACTGTGGCAAATCCTTCTTAAACATATTTATCAATGCTTCACTTAGCGGAACCACATTTTCTTCCTCATTATAACATGGAACCATAATACTAATTTTCTTCATTACATTACCTTCCTTAACTGACACGAATAATTCTATCTTCTGAAATTTCTACACCATGAAACAGTTTCTTTGATTCCCTCTTTAAATGAATACTCTGGTTTAAATCCTGTATCTTCGATTAAATCGGTTATATCTGCACACAAATACATTACCTGCTTTTCTGCATAAGGCACTTCTCCAAAGCCAATTTCACTATCTGGTGCGGCGGCATTTCTTATTTCTTCAATATAGCTCTTAAGCGGTGCTGCCTGACCACTTCCAATGCAGTATACCCTGCCATGAACACCTTTATCACCCAAAAGATACATAGCAAGTCCTGCATCTTTTGAATACAGATAATCCCACATCTGCTCTCCCGCTGTACAGACAGGTCTTTCTCCTTTTATAAGTTTATGAATTGTACTCATAACCATTGTCTGCTCACCATCATATGGGCCATAAATACTTAATATTCTTGTCCATATGTGACATAAACCCTTCTGTTCACAAAGAATTTTTGTCATCTGACCTGCACACAGCTTTGCAATTCCATAACCATTTTCAGGAAATACTGGAACACTTCCATTCAGCTTACCTTCGAATCTTCCATATTCCGCCTGTGAACCCGCTCCAACAAACGTCCTGCAGCCAATATCTGCCGCTGCTGTTACTGCATCCAGCGAATACTTTACATTCAGATTCTGCCCGTACATATTATTACGGCTGTTACCAAATGTTCCATCCCAGCCAAAGTGATAGAATACATCTGGTTTTTCTTCATAGTTCCAGCCATGCTTAAGCTCTGTCTCCATTACAAGTGCTGGCAGCTCACTTAAGTTATCCAGATTACATTCTGCTTTTATTACATAATCATTTTCACAAATTCTTTCCGCTCTTGCTGAACCTGGACGGACTACAGCAATAACCTGAACATTTTCCTTAACCAGTCTATCAATCAATGCTGTTCCAATTGCCCCCGTTGGCCCGGTAATAACTACTTTTTTCATAAACTCTCCATTTAAAAAACACCTTCATCATAATTCTATGAAATAGGCTTAATTATCATATTGCTGTAGAATTCATCTCTGTCTAAAAATGGCCCGAGATCTTCAAGCGGTGGAGATACTAATGTTCCATCTTCCAATCTTTTTGTTGCAGATTTAGGTTCAAACAACTGCTCCTTTGAACAGAATATTTCACAAATAACAGGCCCCTCCATTGCTAACGCAGCCTCTAAGGTATCACCCAAAAATTCATTGCCATCACATGACATATATGGATATCCATATGCTGGTGCCAGCTTACTCATATCTGGGAAGCTTAAATCTCCGCTCTGCGGCCCGATTCCAACAAAATTCTTATTAAACAGATTTGTCTGAGTCTGTCTGATTGAATGATATCCTTCATTGTTAATCAGGAATATCTTAATCGGCATTTTATGATGAATAATTGTCTGGAGTTCCTGAATATTCATCTGTATACTTCCATCTCCTGTAACTAAGATAACATCTTTAACTGCTTTATTACCAATCGAACGTCCATACAATGCATCGTCGCCATGTTCCGCAACTGCCGCTCCAATTGCCGCTGGTAAATCATATCCCATCGATGCTATGGCAGAGTTAATTATAAACCTCTGATTTTTTTTGATTACATATGCATGACTTCCAACAACACATGCAGAGCCATTACCAACAACTGTAACCTGTCCTTCTTCAAGACGATTACTTAATTCTTTAATAAATGCATATACATTTGTATGATTCTTATCTTCATAGTGCTTTGGAAGTACTACGGGATATTTTTTCTTCCACTGAATACATTGTTCAATCCAATCAGCATTTTTAAACAAGCCCTTTTTGCATAAATCATCAACATCTGTGCCTTCACCGGCATTGCAAGTGTATTCGTAGCCCTGTTCTTCAAGCCGGGCTGCCATCTTCATAAGCAGCTCCTTTGCATCTCCCCATACAGGCATATCTACATGAAGTGTTGGTTTCTTCATTTCATCTTCACATACGTCGTTCATAATAACGTATGCTTCTCTTGCCCATGTAGTCCAATTATAACCTACCTGACGAATACTTAATCTATTTCCAACTGCAAATACAAGGTCTGAATTCTGTACAGCGAAATTACCAGCTCTATCTCCCATAATTCCACCACGTCCCACATATAAAGGGTGTTCATCATAGATTGCATCAATACTGTCCCAGCCTGTTGCAACAGGAATATTTAGAAGTCCGACAACCTTCTTAAAATACTCATATCCACCTGAAATACGAATCCCATTTCCCGCATAAAATACTGGTCTTTGAGCATTCTTTATCTTATCAATGACTGCATCTACCTGTTCCATTGTAATATGTGGTGCAAGCTTTTCTTCATATTCTGCCGGGTCAAAGCCTTCCAGTTCGTCTGTTTCAACAAAAAAGCCCTGGAAATTCACAGGAATATCAATCCAGCATGGCCCGGGTCTTCCTGTCTTTGCAATATAAAATGCTTTCTCAAGGCAGTAACGAATCTGCTTTGGGTCCTCAACCATCTGTGCATACTTTGTCATAGCTTCAGCTGATTTCACAATATCAAATTCCTGATCTCCCATTGCCCTGATGTTCAATCCTGTACTTCTGGCCGTTGTATCATATCGTACCTGTCCTGAAATTACAATCATAGGAATTGAATCTAAATATGCTCCAACAACACCTGTCATCGCATTAGTTCCTCCCGGCCCTGTTGTAACACAGCAGCACGCCATTGTATTATGAATTCTTCCATAACTCTCAGCAGCAATTGCACATGCTTGTTCATGATGGTTGTAAACACAGGTAAGCCCTTCCTGATGCCCTAAACTGTCATTTAAATGCATTGCGCCGCCGCCAGTTACTGTAAATGCATGAGTCACTCCATGTTCCACAAGAAATTTTGATACATAATTCGATAATTTAATCTTCATATACAGTCCTCCTTATTGAGAATTCTTTTTACAAGCACGATATGGGGTACCCATATATTACAGTCTTTACCATTCTATATGAGTCCCCCACGTCCATATCTTTATTGTTTTTTTTGTCTATATGCCCAAAACTTATTAATAACAAAGTTTAATGGTATAGATACAATCATGTTCAAAACCCAGCCCATATTACTGGAAAAAGTAATTGGATCACCTAAAAATCCAACATTAATCCTATCAAAAAATGAAATGACAGGCCCGCAGTACTGCGCCAAATCAATAATATTCACCCAGAAAAACAACAGAACATTGTTCAGAAACAGCCCTGTAAATGCATAGGCTGTATATGTTTTCATCAATGTCTTCCACCATATACGGTGTTCTTCTGTCTTATCTTCTTTAAAAACAAAAACATTCTGCAGCATAAACGCCCATAAAACGCTAAGCAGCCAGCTTATAACACTTGCAAGAAGCCAAACCCCCGGGAATAATACCTGGTTAAACACAAAATAAATAACACCTGAAACAATTGTATTGGATACACCAACAATCCCGAATTTTATAAACTGGACAAGAATTTCACCGAAGCTCTCTTTTTTAGACACTGCTACTTCATTATTTTCAATCATATCATATCCTCTTTATGAAAGTCTTACTGATTTACAGCTGCAATAATTGTCTTTGCCATATAATCAATCATTTCATCTGTCATTCCTGGATATACTCCAACCCAGAAAGTATCATTCATAATTCTGTCAGTATTATCAAGGCTGCCGACCACACGGAAGCCTTCCCCTGTTGCTCTCATCTCATCAAAGCAAGGATGCTTAATTAAGTTACCTGCAAAAAGATTACGAGTCTGAACACCATTTTCTTCAATATACTCAACAACCTTATTACGGTCAAGTCCTTCCTTTACTGTTATAAGGAATCCAAACCAGCTTGGACGTGAACCTTCACATGCTGTAGGAAGAATAACCTTATCCTCTATTTCTGCCAATGCTGTTCTTAATCTGTCAAAGTTATGTCTTCTTCTCTCAACAAATGCCGGGAACTTATCTAGCTGTGCACAGCCTACAGCAGCCTGCATATCTGTAGCTTTAAGGTTGTATCCAAAATGTGAATATACATACTTGTGATCGTATCCAAGTGGTAATTCGCCATACTGCTTATCAAATCTATGTCCGCATAGGTTATCCCTTCCTGAAGGGCATACACAATCACGTCCCCAGTCTCTGAATGAACGGATACACTTGTTAAGAAGCGCATTGTTTGTATACACTGCTCCGCCTTCTCCCATAGTCATATGATGTGGAGGGTAAAAGCTTGATGTTCCAATATCACCGATTGTTCCTGTAAACTTTTCTTCACCATGGAAATTATACCTTGAACCCAATGCGTCACAATTATCCTCAACAAGCCATAAATTATGTGCATCACAGAAATCCTTAACAGCTGTTAAATCAAATGGATTTCCTAATGTATGAGCAATCATCACAGCCTTAGTTTTGTCTGATAAAGCTTCTTCAAGCTTAGTAACATCTATATTGTACTGAGGAATTGTTACATCTACAAACACTGGAACAGCTCCGTACTGAATTGCTGGTGTAATTGTTGTTGGGAAACCAGCGGCAACTGTAATAATTTCATCACCTCTCTTGATTCTCCTGTCACCAAGTAAAGGAGATGTAAGCGCCATAAACGCATTCAGATTAGCAGATGAACCTGAATTTACAACTGACACATACTTAACATTAAGATATTCTCCAAGCTTCTTCTCGAACTCATCTGTGTAATGACCCGCTGTCAGCCAAAACTCTAATGATGAATTAACAAGATTCATCATTTCGGCACTATCGTACACACGGCTTGCATAAGAAATCCTGTCCCCTTCCTTATACTTCTTCTGATTGTGATACTTCTTACAATATTCATCTACCATTCCAAGGATTTCTTCTCTTGCCTCTAATTCATTCTTATTTTCAAACATGCTTATTTTCCTTTCACATTATAACTAATTATTAAAAAATTCATTTATTTCTTTATCCATACATGCAATAACATCTCCACCCGCTGCATATACCTTTGACCACTCAACCGACTTTGCTATGGCCTGATTAAAGTTCCACGTTGGTTTCCAGCCAAAAACAGTCTTAAGCTTCGAGCAGTCGAGCTTTAAAAAGTTTGCTTCATGAGGGCCGCCATCATATTTATTAATCCATTTAACGTCTTCTTTCCATTCTCTGCAAAATGTATCTACTAAATCCCCTGTTGTAACACAGTCACTCTCATCTGGCCCAACATTATAAAAGCCTGCATATTTCTTGTCCTCATACTGCTTCATTGCAATCATAAGGTATGCTGCCAATGGTTCTAAAACGTGCTGATATGGGCGTGTTGAATGAGGATTACGCACAATAATATCCTCTTTCTTTATAGCCGCTCTAACGCAGTCTGGTACAATTCTATCGTTGGCGAAATCCCCGCCTCCAATAACATTGCCGGCTCTTGCAGTAGACACCGCAATTCCCGCGTCATTAAAGAATGAGTTAATATAACTATGTGTAACCAGTTCTGAACAAGACTTTGAATTGGAATATGGGTCATAGCCATCAAGTGGCTCATTCTCTCTATAACCCCATGCCCATTCATTATTATGGTATACCTTATCAGTTGTAACATTTAGAAAAGACTTAACACATGAATAAAGTCTTACACATTCACATATATTAACTGTACCCATAACATTGGTTTCATATGTGTAAACCGGATTCTTATATGAGTCCCTCACAATTGGCTGTGCCGCCAAATGTAAAACTATTTCTGGCTGTGCATCTTCAAAAGTCCTCTTTAAATGCTCTAAATCCCTGATATCGCCAATAACTGAATTAATTTTATCTTCAACACCTGCAATAGAAAAAAGATTCGGCTGTGTTGGCGCCTCTAATGAATAACCTGTAACAACTGCTCCTGCATTCACTAATATTCTGCAAAGCCATGTACCTTTGAATCCTGTATGTCCTGTAACTAAAACCTTCTTACCCTTATAAAAACTTAAATCCATACTGCTCTCCTACTGCCAATTTTTCCATGGAGCCTTGCCTGTCTGCCATAATTCCTCAAGCTTCTCCATCTCTCTCTTTGTATCCATACACTGCCAATAACCATTGTGATTGTATGCTTTCAGTTCTCCTAAAGCTGCACACTTTTCAAGAGGCTCTTTCTCAAATACAGTCGCATCACCTTCAATAAAATCAAATATTTTAGGTTCTAATACCATATAACCTGCATTAATTCTGCTTCCGTCTGCATCCTGCTTCTCTCTAAAAGAGTTGATTGTATTATCCTGCGAAATATCAAGGACTCCAAAGCGCTGGCCTACACTAACGGCTGTCATTGTAGCAATCCTGCCATGGCTCTTATGGAACTTAACCAAATCGTTAATATTTACGTCACACACGCCATCTCCATATGTAAGCATAAATGTTTCATCTCCGATGTAATCCTTAATTCTTTTAACACGTCCGCCAGTCATTGTGTTCAAGCCTGTGTCTACCAGCGTAACCTTCCAAGGCTCGGAGAAATTATTGTGAACTGTCATTTTACCGCCCTGTGTAAAATCAAATGTAACATCTGAATTATGCAATGCATAATCTGCAAACCATTCCTTAATTACATACTGTTTATAGCCGCAGCAAATTACAAAGTCATTATATCCATATGATGAATATTCCTTCATAATATGCCATAAAATTGGTTTTCCGCCAATTTCAATCATAGGCTTTGGCTTTAAATGACTCTCCTCACTAATTCTTGTTCCAAATCCACCTGCCAGCAATACAACCTTCATATTTATTCTTCCTCTCTTATTACATAAATTTCAAATAACAACATTATAATTACATTTATGTCAATCACAATACCACAATCGGCCATAATTTGCAATATTACATCAATTTGTCATTTTCTTCTCACTCTGTCTAATATATAATCCGGAAGTCCATCTTTGTAAGGCACCTCTGGCTCTCCCTGAATTAAAGGCCTTAAATATTCTATCATCTTCGTTGTTACATCTGCCCCCTCCGGAGTAATCCATTCTCTTGGAATCTTCTTCTCTGCATTTGCTATCTTATCAATCTTTGCTGATGAATACTCTATTGTATATGGATTATCCCCAGTACGCACGATTGTTGACATAACGCCTGTTTTTCCTGAGAGTGCAAGCTTTACTCCATTGCAGCCAAGCTCAAAGCTTTCTTCCAAATCAGTGGCAGAAGCACAATGTGCTGCTGCTCTCTGCAAAACATTCAGTTCAATGCTTCTTACCTTACACCCGATACGCTCCGCCACAAGCTCCTTAAGCACAGCACCTGTGCCGCTTAACATAACATGTCCAAACTTATCTGTCTTGGTTCCCTGTGCTGAAATATACTTTCCGGATTCGTCCTTAATTCCCTCCGATACCGCAACTATAACGTGATGATACTGAAATAAAATTTTCTTAACCTGCCAAATAAAATCATCACTGTTAAATGCCACCTCCGGAAGATAAATCAGCTGCGGCGCTACATTATAATTGCTCCTTGCCAGTGCCGACGCAGCTGTTAACCAGCCGGCATTTCTTCCCATAATCTCAACAATCACTACTGTATCCATATTGTAAATGTAGGTGTCCATTGCAATCTCCCGGACACTTGTTGCTATATATTTGGCAGCTGAACCAAAGCCCGGTGTATGGTCAATCATCATTAAGTCATTATCTATTGTCTTAGGAATCCCAATAACCTTGACATCAACGCCTTTAAGTTCCACATATTTTGACATCTTATCAACTGTGTCCATAGAATCATTTCCACCTATATAGAAAAAGGCACCAATAGCATATTTTCTAAAAATTTCCAAAACCCTGTCATAATCGGCTGTATCTTCTTCTACAGATTTCATTTTGTATCTGCATGAGCCAAGGTACATGGCTGGAGTCATTTTCAAACGATTAAGGCTTTCCTCATTTCCTTCAAACCCTTCGTTAAGCTGTATAATCCTATCCTCCAAAATACCCTGAATACCGTTGCAGCCACCATAAACCTTATCAATTTCCAAAGATTCAAAGGCTGCCTTCATAACACCTGCAAGGCTGGCATTAATAGCCGCTGTAGGTCCTCCTGACTGTGCAATTAAAATATTCATACCCAGTTCTTCCTTTCTATATTTATCCCCTGCTATGCCGCTGGCTGCTGTGTATCTGCACCTGACGCATTTTCTCCGTCTGGCGTACTTCCTTCTTCCGGCGTATTTTCTCCGCCTGTTGTTTCTCCTTCTCCCGGTGTATTTTCTCCACCTGTTGTACCGTCTTCTCCCGGCGTTCTTTCAACACCTGATGTACATCAATCTCCCGAAGTATAATCAACCAGGGGCGTTGTGCTTTGTGCATCTCTAGTTTCTCACGTCGTA
>JAUNPT010000215.1:0-1701 GCA_030536565.1 Eubacteriales bacterium
TTAATTTACTGCTGATGTTAAATCCATACTTTTCCCCATTTCTGTAGCTTTATATTTTTACTGCATTGTTTTAAATATTCTGTCCTATTGTAAGTCCCTTGCTTGCCATGGACTTGCTTGCATTAAAGGCCGAAATATTTGCTTCATACGACCTTGATGCATCTATTAAATCTGTCATTTCCTGAACGACATTAACATTAGGGTATGTAACATATCCATTATCATCTGCATCTGGATGCGATGGATCATAAACCATATTCATATCTGTTGAGGTATCCTCATATACCGACGTTACCTTAACACCATCTCCAAGCCTGCCACCGCTGGCATTCTTCAATATGCTTGCAAATGAAGACCCTGATGCATTGGCACCTCTTATGGCTGTTGCCGAAGTGAGTGTTTTTTCTGTAAAAACGACTGCCTTTCTGACATATGGAGTACCATTCTCAGTTCTTGTCGTGTGTGAGTTTGCAATATTTTGTGAGATTACATCTGTACGAAGCTGCTGTGCTGTCATTCCAGATGCACTTATATCAAATGAAGTAAAAAGTGACATATTCCATTTCCTTTCTGTCAAAAAACATATAATAATATGCTACTTAAGAACTGAGCTTATTCTTGAAAACTCATTGTTCATGCTGTCTATCAGGGCATTGTAATTAATCTGCTCTGATGCAAGTTCTACATTCTCAGTTGACAAATCCACATTATTGCCATCAAGTCTGTAGGACAGATTAGCATAATCTGTGTAAGTTCTGGTAACTGCCTTTCTTAAATCTGCATTATTTACCTTCTGCGTCAATGTAGAAGCCGAATTTCCAGAAGACATAATTGCTGATTTCAAATATGTTGAAAACTCTAAATCCTGTCTTTTATAATTAGGCGTATCCACATTTGCAATATTATTCGTTAATATTTCTTCCCTCTGCCAGCTTGCATCGGCTGCAGTTTTAAGAACATCAACGTATCCAAACATTCCTGAACTCATATATATCTCCTTCCAATTTTACCCATTACATAGAATCACTAATGTATATTATAGATTATAACTGTAGAAATACAAGTTATTTTTAAAAATTTCACAATTTTCTTAATTCATACATGCAAAAAGGACCCGCTATGCGGATCCTTCCACTTTGTAATATGACCTCATGTCATATGATTTTATTGTTCATCATATCTCCTTATTTCGTCAAAAACAACATCATTGATAACTTTAATATATGTTCCTTTCATACCTGACGACCGGGATTCAATAACTCCTGCGCTCTCAAATTTCCTAAGTGCATTGACAATGACTGACCTTGTAATTCCCACTCTGTCAGCAATCTTGCTTGCAACAAGGATTCCTTCCGTACCGTCCAGCTCTTTAAAAATATGCTTAATCGCTTCCAACTCTGACGATGATAATGTGCTGATTGCAGACTTAACTATCTGTTGTTTTCTAACTTCTTCCGCATTTTCCTCATTCACAGAACGCATCATTTCAAGTCCCACCACAGTAGTCCCATATTCGCAAAGAATAATATCATCTATTTCATAGCTGTTATCACTCTTATACATAAAGAGAGTTCCAAGCCTTTCACCTGCAATCTCAATTGGTGCTATCAGCCCCTGAAACTTTTTCACATTATCCGTAGCAAACCCTAATGTTGCAAGATTAACATTTTCTTTTGTAGAAAGAACACTTAAAAGTCTTTC
>JAUNPT010000215.1:1711-2188 GCA_030536565.1 Eubacteriales bacterium
AGAATCAACAAATCCACCGACTTTATCATAAATCAATTCATCTATAATATCTACGTCTTTATAAAATCCTGTTCCTAATACCTTGCCTTTCTTACTGATTACAAGAATATTAGATTCCAGTATTCCACTTAACACTGAACAAATGTCATTAAATTCCACACGATGTGAATGATTGTTGTGAAGCAGTTTGTTGATTTTTCTAGTTTTATCTAATAATTGTACGCTCATTGGTACCAATCCTTCCTATCCTTGAATTTGTAAAATTCAAAGAATAACAATTTTTCATACTTTTATGAGTAAATATTAGCACAGTTTCGCAGAATTATCAACCGTTTTCAAACAATTTACCTTCTAATTGAACAATTGACTTACTCAGGCCTTACAATATTCTCAACATAGCCACAATTTTCATCATGGCACACCAGCTTATTGCCTTTTTCAATCATATATCCAGAACACTTCGGGCATTTCTTTTTA
>JAUNPT010000041.1 GCA_030536565.1 Eubacteriales bacterium
TATTTCCTCATCATCTGGATAATAACTTTTAAGCTGCCTTAATATATCCATTGCTTCAGCCTTATTACCATTCTTCAGCTGCTTTTCTGCCATGCTCTTTAAATTTAAAGCAAGCTGCTCCAACTCTGTTTTCTGTTCATTATCCAACACTTTCATATATTCACCAAACTTAGTGATATAGGCCTTTATAATCTGATTCATCGGCGGATAAATATCAATAAGCGCCTTTACCATGGATAGAATATCCCTGCTGTTGTTTTGTCTTCTTTTATTTATTATATTCAAAAACCCAACAGCAAACCTGCACTCATGAGGAAGCGTCTCCGTAAACGCCTGAAATGTCTTTTTCTTATAAAACCTCCCGTAATATTCAAGCTCTGATACCAAAAAATCATAAATGTTTTCCTCATAACTGATAAAATCCAGCCCATCACTCTGACAATTAAGCAGTTTTCCTTCCTTTACCTTCATAAAGAAAAAGTCATACCTGATATTTTCCTTTTTCTTCCAAGTACGTACGAGACCTTCCTTGTATGATAAATCCTCCTCTGTTGAATTGGCAATCCACTGATTAATACCATCACGCCACATATCATAATCTATCCTTAAGAAAAGTGGTTCCATATTCACATTATATTCCCCGGCAATTTCCCACAGTCTGTCATTTAAATTGAAGATATCAAACACACTCAGGCATAATCTGTCAAATAAATCTCCAATTGCCTTCTCATTATTATCACTGCTTGCCTTTAACAATTTTAAATATGTAATATACCAATGATTAGATTCTACATGTGTAAAAATTTTCACAAGATTATTCCATCTTTCATCGTCACAGTCTTTCTTGCACTCTTTTTCAATTTCCTGCAGCACCTTTACAACGCTTGATATATTGTTGCAGCGTTCAGCCATGGTTTTAGCCATACGGATATAGCATTCCTTAAACGGGGTGTCAACCAGCCTTTTTATAACAATACTCTGAAAATCCGGGTGAAGAAGCATTCTCGTATCCTTCCAGCCAAGTTTAAAAAAATCTCTTTCAATAATATCATCTCTGCCTATTTTGGCTGCGGCCATTATTCCATGAAGTATTGCGTCCTCAAGCTTCTCCTTCTGAAAAGTATCACCAATAAGCAGCCCACCCTGTTCATATAGCTGCACCCTGTCATTACCTATTTTTTCATAGGTGCTCATATAATGCTCATAAGCACTTAAAACACTATCATATCTTTCTTTAGAGTAATTCATATATATTGCACTTTTATATAAAAATGCTTTTGCCAGCCTTGTAAGGTCTTTCTCCCTAAGTCCATCTTCAATGGCCTTTTTCTGTCTCTCTGTATCAAACCTTCTTCCATAGCCCTCTGCCAAATATCCGTAAAATGTTCCAAGAGAACGCCTGTTATTATAATCATGTTCATTTTTCTTTTTATACTTTACAATGGCATTAGAAGCAACCTCTATAAGCTTGCTCATCTCCCCAATCCCCCAATATTCCTGAAGTATATGTGTGTCCCAGCGAAACTCCATAGGCTCCTTTTTCATCATGTCTATGAGCAAATCCACATTTCGTTTTGAATGCTCATATTTTTCTTTATTAGATTTAAAAATGCTTTACATATGTGTCAAAAAGCATTACCGGCCCTTTATAAGGATACAGATACTCATGTATTGAGCTCATAAAGCATGTATCCTTTTCAAGCTTTATCATTCTGCTTACAGCAGCATCACCATAAACAGTCTCTTCAAAATCATGATAATTCCTCTGCATATAACATGCTGAATTATATTTTTTATATTTCCCGCTTTTAAAAAAATCTATAATATCTTTTGGGTCTTCAAACCATTCATCATCATCAAGATACAGGAACCATTCTCCTTTTGCAGCCTTAAGCCCGGCATTTCTTGCTTTTGAAAAGTCATTGCACCATTTAAATGCAATAATATTGTCTGCGTATTTTTCAATAATTTTTCTTGTATCTTCATCACAGCCTGTATCAACTACGATTATTTCACATGGAAGCTTATTTTTAAATGGCAGCAGCGATTCCAGACATTTTTCTGAATCCTTTCTTCCACACATAAGCAGCGATATTGACAGTAAACATTTTTCTCCCATATATAATTTTTCCCTTCACAAAAATTTTCACACACATTATTATCAAAAAAGAAAACGGGTGCCCCAATGCCATTAAATAAAAGCATTGCCGGACCCCGCTTTCCCATTAGTTAATAAAACGAATTATCCAAGTAATGATAATACTCCCTGATTTGCCTGATTAGACTGTGCAAGCATAGACTGTCCAGCCTGAGCAAGAATGTTATTCTTACTGTAATTAACCATTTCAGCTGCCATATCCGTATCTCGAATCTGTGACTCAGCTGCAGTTGTGTTTTCGACAATGTTATCAAGGTTTGCAATAGTATGCTCAAGACGGTTCTGAACCGCACCTAATGTAGAACGCTGTGCTGAAACCTTCTTTAAGGCAGCATCTATTGTTTCAATTGCATTCTTAGCATTAGTGTTATCTGCACCAGTAACCTTTAACTTATCAACTCCAAGAATTTCTGCATTCATTGCTTCAATTTCAACATCAATCTGATTATTATCAGTTGCATCAGCTCCCACCTGAAGTGAGAATTTCAATGTTCCTGTAGCGGACTGTCCTTTTTCAACATATGCATTAACCTTATCTCTTGCATCGACAAGATTTCCATCTGCACCCTTAATGTATAATCCGCCTGTATACTCACCATTCTTATCAAAGTGTGTTGAAAGACCATTTGCAGCAATCTCATTGCCATACTTATCCATGAACTGGAAATCAGTCGAACTCGCCTTAAATGCACTAATATCATCCACTATTGTGCCTGTATATTTTTTACCTATAGTTGAATAATATGTATCATTTGTATTAACTACAGCCTCCTTTTTAACCTTATTGCCATATGCATCGAACATATTATCCGAGGCTGCCACATAGACTGTAGTTAGAAAATTTGACGTTGTAGAATCAGCTACCGCTTTATACTCAACGCCACCTGTTAAACTATTTCGTGTTACTGTATAATATGTGATATTACTACTATATGTTTCGCCACTCTTAACCTCAACATATACACTGCCACTTAACTTATAGTAACCAGATGACTTAAATACGTCAGCCTCAGTAACATAAGTAGAACCTGCAGCTGTTAAAGCAGTTGAACCGATTTCAGCACCAACCTGCTCCGTTTGTACACTTGAGTAATATGTTACACCCTCCTCTATAAGGCTTCCTGCTGCAACTGTCTCAAATGTTCCGCTTCCATCTGTCTTAGCTACAAATAAATCTGTACTTAATACATCAGCTGAACCTTTATAGCTATAAGTTGTACTCTTAGTACCAGCAGCATCGCCCTTTAACAGATAGATTTCATTGAACTTGGTTGTCTCTGATACTCTGTCAATTTCAGTTATAAGCTGGTCAATCTCATCCTGAATAGACTGCTTATCTGATTCTGAGTTAGTACCATTAGACGCCTGGTTTGCAAGCTCATTCATACGCTGAAGCATACTCTGTGTTTCATTTAAAGCTCCCTCAGCTGTCTGGACTGCTGAAATACCGTCCTGTGCATTTGAAGAAGCCTGTGTTAAGCCTCTAATCTGTTTTCTCATCTTTTCAGATATAGATAAACCAGCTGCATCATCTGCTGCACGGTTGATTCTGTAACCTGATGATAACTTCTCAGTTGACTTTGCCTGTGCACTTGATGTTACACCTAACATTCTGTTGGCATTCATTGCCGTAATATTATGTTGTACTACCATACTCATTTTTTTTACCTCCATGTTTTAAAAATCCCACTGCAAATCCGTTTGCATGTGACAAAGTTATTTATAATAATCCAGCTGTAATTGGACTTCCGGACGACCGATGGCTGGTTATTACCTCTTTTTATACTTTTCTGGATATTCGGGCTGTGCATAATATCTGTGAATATGCTCTCCGTCACCAGATGCTATTTGGCGTTTTTCAATTGCCTTACTTCTTGCAATAGCTACATCTTTAGGAGCATCAATCATGATTCTCATGTGCTTTCCTGTACCTCCAAGGAAAATCACTTTAATGTTATCTCCTATCATTACATACTCCTCTGCTGCTACAGACATTCTTAACATGTACTGTTCCTCCTTGAAAATTTTTCCACTAATATTTATCTGATAATTCAGATATAATAGGTAACAAAATTACTATTGTGTTACCTGCCTGCAGCAAAAAAGTTAAATTAATATTTTTTCAAAAACTAAATCTCTGTCGTCCTGCTCAATTCCGAGATACCGTTTAGTTACCTGAAAAGAAGAATGATTATATATGTTCATTAATAAGACTGGCGGAACTCCTTGTTTCCAGGCATAATAACCAAATGTTTTTCTTAAAGAGTGGCAGCTTATAACCCCCTCCAGTCTGTAAAAATTAGCTGCTTTCTTTACTATTCTATATGCCTGTACTCTTGTAATAGGCGTATTTTCTCCAACTGAACTACCAAACAGATAATGCTCTGCTTCCAGAGCGTTCATTTCCTTCTCATACTCCTTTAAAGCCTTTTTAATATTTGCATTTAAAAAAATCTTGGACTTTTTTCCTGTTTTCATCTCAACTATCGTTATATGTGACCTGAACTGTCTATTCTCTCCATTATAGACATGCTTCCACTGCAGCTTAAGAATATCCGATATTCTTAAAGCTGTATTTAATCCCATAGTTATTAACAGATAGTTTCTTACATCCGGTTCTATCCCCCTATAGTAATCCTTGAAGTGGTTCAAATCCTGTTCATTTCTGATTGGCTGTGCAATATTCATATAGTCTGTTCCTTTCTTTTAATGTTACTCTCATTAGAGGCGATAAAATTTTAAAAAATTTTATTTTAGGTGTTAAGTATTTTTTTCTATATCCGATATATAAATTGAATGGAGTAACACAATAGTAAATGTGTTACTCCATTTTTTTCTCTCCATTTTTTTATAAATATTTCATTTAATTTGTATACCGTTTTGCCATAATATTCTATATAATGTTAGAAGAAGATTTAACTGTGCTTAAAGAAAGAGAGGACAATATGAAAAAATTAGGTTTTGGAGCAATGCGCCTGCCCCTTACTAACCCAGACGATAAAACATCAATTGATATAGAGCTTTTAAAACAAATGGTTGATACATATCTTGATGCTGGTTTTACGTACTTTGATACTGCATATCCATATCATGAGCAGATGTCGGAATGTGCCATGAAAGAGGCTCTTACCAGCCGCCATGACCGAAGTGAATACATATTTGCCGATAAGATGCCGACTATCCTTGTCAAGTCAGCTGATGAATATCCAATGTATTTTAATGAACAGCTTGAAAAAACAGGCGTCGGATACTTTGACTATTATCTTATGCATAATATGGGAAAAGACCGTTACAGCAAAACTGAAGAATTTGGCGGGTTTGAATTTGCATTAAAAATGAAGGAAGCCGGAAAAATTAAAAACTTAGGTTTTTCATTCCATGATGACGCACAAACTCTGGAAGAAATTCTTACAAAGCACCCTTACGTTGACTTTGTACAGCTTCAGATTAACTATCTTGACTGGAATAACCCTGTAATTCAATCCAGACTGTGTTATGAAACTGCTGTAAAACATGGTAAAAAGGTTATTGTTATGGAGCCGGTAAAAGGAGGCACACTCGCAAGGCTTCCGGATAAAGCAATGCAGCTCCTTCACGATTTCAACCCTGACATGACGCCCGCTTCGCTGGCATTACGCTTCGCTGCTTCCTTAGACAACGTATTTATGGTATTAAGCGGAATGAGTGACATGGCTCAGATTAAAGAAAACACAGCCCTAATGAAAAACCCTGCACCTATTTCCAAAAAAGAATATGAATTAATAGATAAAATCGTAGAAATCATCAATCAAAGCATTGAAATTCCATGTACAAGCTGTGGTTACTGTACGGAGGTCTGCCCACAAAACATTGCCATTCCTTCATTGTTTGGTCTGTACAATAATTATAAAATCAATGGCAGCTTCTCTGGCATGTATTTTAACCGTATTATATTTGACAATGGAAGACCATCTTCGTGCCTTGGCTGCCGCAAGTGTGAAAGGAACTGCCCACAGCATATTCATATAACTGATTACCTAAAAAAAATATCTGAATTTGAGAATTAAACTAAATAGAAAGGACTTGAATTACAATGTCACAAAATAATAACACTCAGGATATGGGAACCGGAAGCATACCAAGACTTCTGGCAAATCTCGCCATTCCTGCCGTAGTAGCCCAGGTAATTAATCTTCTCTACAATATTGTAGACAGAATATATATCGGACATATTCCTGAAATTGGAGCCTCTGCCCTGACAGGAGTAGGACTGTTTATGCCGATTCTTATGTTTATAAATGCATTTGCTATGCTGGCGGGTGCCGGAGGTGCTCCACGTGCCGCCATATTCATGGGAAAGAAAGATAATAAAACTGCTGAAAAGATTCTTGCAAACTGTTTTGCACTTATATGCGTCCTTGCAGCTGCGCTTACTGTTCTTTTATATATTTCAGCTCCTGCCCTGCTTCGTCTGTTTGGTGCCAGTGACAGTACGCTTCCATATGCTATGGATTATGCAGGAATATATATACTCGGCAGTGTATTTGTGCTCGTTGTTATGGGCATGAATCAATTCATAACCACACAGGGCTTTGCGAAAATCAGTATGCTGACAACCATAATCGGTGCAGTCATCAATATTATACTTGACCCTGTATTTATTTTCATATTTGGATTAGGCGTGAAAGGAGCTGCTCTGGCCACTGTTTTAAGTCAGGCAGTTGCTGCCATATGGATTATCAAATTCTTAACTGGTAAAAAGACTGTTTTAAAATTAAGAAAGTGCAATTTTAAAATTGAACCTAAAATCATTGGTCCATGTCTCGCCCTTGGTATTTCAAGCTTTATCATGCTTTCAACGGAAAGCCTGCTGTCTATAAGCTTCACCTCCAGTCTCTCACGCTTTGGAGGTGATTTGGCAGTCGGCGCAATGACTATTATTTCCAGCGTAAGCCAGCTTGTTCTTATGCCTTTACAGGGAATATGCCAGGGCGGACAGCCTCTTATGAGCTATAATTATGGAGCACATAATATTGAACGTGTTAAAAAAACCTTCTTTACACAGTTTAAGGTATGTGCAGCCTTCAGCATTTCCTGCTGGATTCTGTTAATGTTTATTCCACAGATGTTTGCCGGAATGTTCACTGCAGACAGCTCACTAATCAACTACACCACCTGGGCATTAAGAATATATATGGCAGGTATCTTTTCAGTAGGCTTTCAGGTGTGCTGCCAGCTGGGCTTTATGGCACTCGGGCAGGCAAAGTACAGCTTGTTCCTTGCCTGCCTGAGAAAAATAATACTTCTGATACCTCTTATATTCCTGCTCCCTTTAGTTATGGAGGATAAGGTTTTTGCTGTATTTTTAGCTGAACCTATAAGTGATATAATTGCAGCTATTGTTACTACTGCCATGTTCTTAACTAAGTTTAATAAAATACTAAGTCATAAATAAACCTATATAACCTTAAACTCTCTGTCTGCCAGGGCAATTGTTGAAGGGCGGTGTGCAATCATAATAATAGTTTTTTCATGGTTAAATGAGCTCATTGCTTCATTCACAAGCTGTTCTGACTCATTATCCAAAGCGGAGGTTGCCTCATCAAGAAGCATAATAGGAGCTTCCTTTATAATTGCTCTTGCTATGGCAATCCTCTGTCTCTGCCCTCCAGACAGCCTGTTTCCACGTTCTCCCACAAAGGAATCATATCCGTTCTCAAGTGAAATAATAAATTCATGAGCATGAGCTGATTTTGCAGCCTTTATTACATCATCAACAGATGCGTCCGGTTTACCAACACGTATATTATCAATAATAGACATATTAAACAGATATGGCTCCTGAGGTACATAGGCTATAAGGCTCCTAAGTTCTCTATTAGTCATGTCTTTGCAGGATATGCCATTTATTTTAATATCTCCTGCCTGTATTGGATACAAACCCAGAAGCAGTTTTGATATAGTTGTTTTGCCGCAGCCTGAAGCCCCTGTAATTGCCACGCTTTCCTCTTTTTCAACCCTCATATTAAAATTTTTTAACAGAGGTTTTTCCTCACTATAACAGAAATCCACATTTTCAAAAGCAGTCATTCCAGCTTCTATACTGCTTTCTCTCTGTGTATTTTCATGCTCGTTATACCAGTTTTGAGGCTCCTCCGTCTCTGCCAGCAGCTCCGCAATATTAGCTGCATTCACAAGACTGCCTATAAGCTCAGGGAAATATTTTCCCAGCTGTAAAAACTGAATGGAAAAATGTCCATAAAGCGTATATATTGCCGCCAGTGCCCCAAGTGTCGTATACCCATTCTGAACAAAATAAATTCCAACCATAAGAAAGGTAAGCGAACATAACAGGTCAAAACCTGTATTACTGCTCTCTAAAACTGCCGTATATATAATTCTCTTAGTGCTTTGTCTCTCATAGGTTTCATTTTCCATTATAACATCATATACCGTCTGCTTCCCTGCAGTATACATACGAGCCTGTTCCATTCCCTGCAGCAGATTCGACAGACTTTCTGTCATTCTTATATTAGTTGCTGATAAAACCTTAGTTATTTTCTGAATAGGCTTTACCATTAACCCATTAATCATCAGCATGAGGATATTTACACAAACAAGGCATAGAGTAATCTGCCAGCCAAGAATAAGCATAGGTATTAAAAAAACCACTACCTGAAGTATCGGTGAAACTGTCCTTCTGAATCTTGAACCATAAATTCCTGACATTTTACCTGAATCATAGGAAATCTTGGACATAAAATCCCCGCTGTGATTCTTTTCATAATATTCATAAGGCAGTCTTACCTCATGATGAAACAGCCTTTTAGTTAATACGCTTATTGCTTTTTTTGCCTCTACATTGTAGATAATTGCTGATTTTCTATATATCAAAAGAGAAATTAAGCCTCCAAAAACACTGCCTGCAATAGTGTAAAACATCTGTCTTGTATCACCCGTCTGTGCCGCATCAACAACATTTTTCATCAGGAGAGAAGACATAACAGAAAACATTGCAAAACTGGTGCTCATTACAAAAATAGAAACCAAATATATCCAGCATCTTTTACCCATAATCTTCATAGTAAATATAAATGCTTTCCATGTGCTCATACCATGTCCCCCTTCTTTTGAAATTCTTCCTTGCCATACATTCCCGCATATACACCGTCTTTTTCAATGAGCTGCTCATGGCTTCCCGTCTCCACAATACAGCCGTCCTTTAGACAGAAAATCGTGTCTGCATTCTTAATAGTAGAAAGTCTGTGTGCAATAATAAGACATGTGCGGTTTAAAGACAGCTTATTAACCGCCTCCTGAATCATCTTCTCTGTTCCCACATCAACTGCTGATGTAGGTTCATCAAGCAAAAGAACAGGTGCATCTTTTAAGAAAGCCCTTGCAATGGAAATTCTCTGACGCTCTCCTCCTGACAGAAGTATTCCTCTCTCACCAACCAGCGTATCATAACCATCAGGCTGGCTCATAATAAAGTCATGTATTCTCGCCTTCTTACAGGCATCTATAATTTCTTCCTCAGTTGCAGACATGTTTCCATACGCAACATTTTCTCTAATTGATGCAGGAAAAAGGAATACATTCTGGGAAACGAGAGCCATCTGTCCTCTTGCTGCCTCAATATCCCAATTATTAAAATCTGTTCCAAACAGTCTGTATGTACCTGCGTTTATAGGATAAAATCCACATAATATATGAAAAATGGTACTTTTTCCACCGCCCGAATCTCCAACAAATGCCACTGTAGTCCCTTTTTCTATTTTAAAAGATATGTTATGAAGAATTTCTTTATCCTCTGTATAAGAAAAATTTACGTTTTCAAATTCTACAGCATATCTTTCACTGTCTTTACACCGGCTTCCAGCATATGTCCCGCTTGGCTCATTTTTCTGGGCAAGAATTGTTTCTATTCTTTTTATGCATACGATGCATTCTCTTGCTTCTATCATTTCAAAAGGAAGCCCAATAAAATTTTCCACAAACTTTGAAAGAATAACAATGAATGCCATAAGCTTTCCAATAGTCAGATTCCCCTGGCACACGAGAATATAAGCATATACAGCACATATGATATTAGGAAGCCACTGGAGCATTTTCCTTATAATCATTGCCGTGTTAGATATTCTTACCCGCTTTGCCTCATATTCAACAATTTCATCAGCTGCCTTGTCAAGCTCCCTCTGAAACAGTGCTTCCGCCCCAAAAGCCCGAAGCACCAGAATCCCACTGACGCTGTCCTGGGAAATATCCATAACTCTGTCTGCCTTTACCCTGTGCATCTGCTTCAATGCAACTACCTTTCGTGCAATTGCATTTGATAATAATAATACCAGCGGATAAAGAACTATCATAATTATTAAAAGCCCCGTATTCAATGTACCTATGTAAACAGCATATACGATAATAGTAAGAAAACTGGTACACATTGACGGCAGCAGTTCACTTAAGAATGTATCTGCTTCTGCAATATCTGAATTCATCTTATTAATAATTGATGCAGAGCCATTAACATCAAAATATTTATATTCAAGGCTATACAGCTTCTTCGCAACATTGGATTTATATCTGGTTTGCACTGAAACACTGAATTTTGATGCAGCAAAGCTTTTTATAAATGCCAGCAAAAAGCCCAGACCTGTCATTAAAAGCATTGTTTCCATAAGGCTTAATATATCCACATCCGAGCTGGAAAGCATTCTGTCAATAGCTGAACC
Source organism: Eubacteriales bacterium (assembly GCA_030536565.1). Lineage (GTDB taxonomy): Bacteria > Bacillota > Clostridia > Lachnospirales > Lachnospiraceae > Lachnospira. Next base: position 10,870 of record JAUNPT010000041.1, read on the forward strand.
TATAATTGTATTTCCCCTAACAACAACCCTTGCCAGCACATATGACATAATAAGCTCCAAAATAAACCAGCCGCTGAAATGTATTATTGTACTTAAAAAGTATGATTTTATCTTTACTTTACCCAAACTATTTAATCCCCCTTGTTCTGTATTACCTATATACCCAAATGTTAATTATTCCTATTATACGACTGTAAGTTTTTTAAATCAACAACACCCGGCATAAATTTATTCAACTGATAACTTTTTTGAAATAAACTTATGCCGGGTGCTGTTAATTCTTTATAATCCTATTTAACGCAGCAGGCAAACTTCTGTTTTGCCTCCTCTACCTTCTTTTCTTCAGCCTCTGGTGTAGGATAAAATCCTTTTTTATGCATAATCTTAAAGACATCGTCCTGAATTTCATGTTCTTCCTCTAAAACCTTCAACATCACATTACGAACATTTTCATGAACACATTCATTTGCAAATGTATTATATACACTTGTAGATGTTTTTTCTGCTGTTAAAGCATCTCCTAATATTTCCTTGTCTGTATAAATTTCTTCCATGTCAATCTCCATTCTCAAAACCTTATTAACCCAGCTGTTTATAAAGCATATTAAAATGCTGCTGATGCTTCATTGAAATTTCTTCAAATTTATTTTTGATTTCCTCATCTTGTGAGTGTGAAGCCAGCATTTTAAATTTCTTTACAAGTAAATCTTCTTCATTTAAAGAATCATTTAATGCTGATAATTCTTTTTCTGATAACTGCGTCATGTGAATCCTCCTTATTTTCTTGTTCTTACAATACAGTAGGATACCCATTTAATAAGAAATTTATTACATATTTTTTCGATATTGCAAAGGCGTGCAGCCCACGTAACTACGGAAGCTGCTGCCAAAATGACTGGGACTGGAAAATCCTGTCATTTCTGAAATATCTGCAATCCTTAGTTCTGGTTTTTCAAGAAGCAGCATGGACTGACGTATTCTATACTGAATAAGAAATTCCTTAGGAGAAGTATCAACAGCTCTGCGAAAGCTCTTGCAAAGCTCGCTGCGGCTTATCATAGTTGCTCTTGCAATATCTTCAAGGGAAATATTTTCATCATAATGCTCCTGCATATACTGCATTGCTTCCTTTACACGCTCGTCATCTCTTAATTTCGTAAAAGAATCCATCTTTATATCTTCTTTAGAATAATCACACAAATCCATCCAGATTCCAGCCAGCTGATAATAAATCTTCTGGTTTTTCTGAAAACAACCCTGCTATTCTTATAAGTGCTGCATTCATTTTCGCCCTGTTCTTATTATTCTTATTGTATATATAGTATTTCCTGCTGTCATTCAAAATATTTTCGATACAACTATGATAAAGATCACATTCCATATTTCCAGCGAGCATGTCCGCCTTCCATATGAAAGAATATAGCTTCCCATAAGATTTTTTGCAGGGCACAATCTGATGCAGTGCACAGCTGTTTATAAAAATACTGTCCCCGGGACTTAAAAGCAGCTTTTCACTGCCCACCTGACATGTAAACTCTCCCTTAATAATTAAAGTAAACTGAACCTCATTATGCCAGTGCCAGCATATATATCCATTTTGGAAATGTGAAAAGTCGTCAAGATATACTCCCATCGGAAAACCCTCTGAACCATGTCTTTTAACCTCTTTAAGGGAATTGTCAACTATAGTTTCTGTTCCATTTAACTGCTCCATAAAGTTCCTCGCCTTCATATATTGATACGATTTTGATATTTTTAAATACAAATATGTTTGTTTTTAAGTATTTTCATTATTATAATGATACTAATTTAATAAACAACAGTCAACAAATACCACTAAATATTTTAATAAAGGAGATTACTTATGAACAATATTATGAATTTATTTTCACTGACAGGAAAATCTGCAATTGTGACAGGTGCTAACACTGGGCTTGGACAGGGTATTTCCATCGCCCTGGCTGCCGCTGGTGCTCATGTTTTTGGAGTTGCCAGAAGAAGCTGTGATGAAACACAAGAAAAAATAAATGAAATTAATGGAATGTTCACCGAAGTGATTGCCGATTTATCGGACATTTCTGCAATTGATAAAATTATAAATGAAGTTTCTTCAAAGACCGACAGAATAGATATATTAGTAAATAATGCAGGTGTTATTAAAAGATGTGATGCTATTGACGTAACACCTGATGACTGGGATTTGGTTACAAACCTTAATGAAAAGATGGTATTTTTCCTGAGCCAGGCTGTTGCAAAACAGTGGATTGCCGACAAAAAAGGAGGCAAAATAATAAATATTGCCTCCATGCTAAGCTATCAGGGTGGAATCCGCGTTCCCGCCTATACCTCAAGTAAAAGTGCAGTTGCTGGTCTTACAAAAGCTCTTGCCAATGAATGGGCCGCCTTTAATATCAATGTTAATGCCATTGCACCTGGATATATGGCAACCAACAACACGACACAGCTTAGAAATGACAATAACCGCAATGATGACATTCTTGCAAGAATCCCTGCAGGACGCTGGGGTACACCACAGGATATGTACGGAGCGGCTATATTCCTTGCCAGTGAAGCTTCCTCATATATGAATGGCTTTACAATCGCTGTTGACGGCGGCTGGCTGGCACGTTAAGTTACTCTGTTCTTGTTTTGCCCCAGAAGAATAATGCAACAGTTCCCGGGCCTGTATGGCTTCCTATGGTTGTTCCAACACTATAGATTTCAACTCTGCCATCAAGCTTGGGAAATGCTGCTTCTACCAAATCCGCAACAGCACGTGCGTCCTCATAACAGCCTGAATTGGAAATATAGCATTTACCATTGTAATCAACTCCATTGTCAGCGTATTCAACCATTTTCTTTACAATCTCTTTAATAACTATCTTTTTTCCCCTGATTTTAAATCTTGGGATTAATCTTCCCTCATTATCCATATTTAACAGAGGACATATATGTAATGCAGTTCCAAACCAGCCAGAGACCTTGGAGATACGCCCGCCCTTTACATAAAAGGTTAAATCTGTAGAAAAGAACCAATGATTCATATTAAGCCGGTGTTCCAGCGCCCATTTGTACATATCCTCAATTCCCATTCCACTGTCTCTCAAATCTGCCAGTTTATCCATAAGAAGTCCATATCCTGAAGATGCTCCATAGGAATCTACGATAAATATTTTCCGCTCGGGGAATTGTTCTTTTAACTCCTCCATAGCTATATTGGCAGAATTAACCACACCAGAAATTCCAGATGACAGGCATAAATGAAGAATATCCTTACCAGCTTCAAGAAAAGGAGTAAAATACTGAACAAACTCCTCTGCATTAATCTGAGAAGTCTTTGTGTCTGCTCCTGCTGCCATTCTGCGGTAAAATTCATCAAATGGCATCGACTGTCCACAGTCGTCCTTATACTCTTTTCCATCCATAAAATAGTGGAAACAGGCAAAGGCAATATCTCTTTCTTTAAAATGTTCAACTGTTAAATCCGCTGTTGAGCAGCAGCTTAAAATCATATTGTTCATACTTTCCCCTTTTCTGTTTTTAAAATTATAGCTCATTTACTCTAAATCCGTATATGTCATATATACCCTTATGAGTTCTTTATTTCGCTTTGCAACAGATGTATTAAGCCTGATTTTCTTATGTTCTCCTGATTTTATCTTAATTCTGCACACAGTACTTGCAAAATCCACTCCAGATTTTACAGCCTCTACCATATCTGCAACTGCTTTTCTATCTTCACTGTAAACAGTATCCATAAACCTTACATTTCTAAGCTCCACAGAATCCCTTGCATCATACCCCAGAAGTCTGAATAACTCATTATTAACAAACACTCTCCTTGAAATACCATTTCTGATTTCATGTATTCCAATGGCTGTAGGAATCATATTAAGGAAATGCAGCTGCCCTGAATAATCCGAAAGCTCCTGTTCCACATCGATAATAATCACTGTAGTTCTTTCCGGCCTTCCCTTAAGGTCATACATAAGCAGTGCAATAACTCTGCTCCAGCGATAGGTTCCATCTATCATTTTAAGTCTTATGGTCACTTCTATACG
>JAUNPT010000042.1 GCA_030536565.1 Eubacteriales bacterium
AGACACCGCCCTTTCACGGCGGTAACAGGGGTTCAAATCCCCTTGGAGTCATTTGTACATTTCAATTTTAAATATGGCGACATAGCCAAGTGGTAAGGCGTGGGTCTGCAACACCCTGATCACCAGTTCGAATCTGGTTGTCGCCTCTAAGAAAGCTCAAAAATGTAATTTTTTGAGCTTTTTTTATATGTAAAAATCGACAAAATATAATAAAAGTGCTATGATAACAAAAAAAGAATTTTATTGAGAGTTAGGGGGGACGACAACAGGCTTATAGATAGGCAGAGTGTCGCCTTTTTTGTTAATGTGGAGAAGAAGATAAACAAGGAGGGGGCTAATGAAAAAAAGAATAGCAAGAGGTCTGCTTATTTTATTTACATTCGGAATGATATTCACAATTATTCTTAATGTATTTTTTAAGATTATTAATATAAAGAGTGAATTTAAGCAGAATGCAGTGGAAAATTTCTGGCAGATAGAGAACATTATAAAAAATAATGATGATAAGCTTAATGTAATTAAAGATGAATTTGAGGATAAATGTATCGTGATGGCAAGAACAGCTGCATATATGGTAGAGAATCATCCTGAAATCATGGAGGATATAGAAGAAAGCAAATATGTGGCATCTTTACTGCAGGTTGATGAACTGCATTTCTTTAATAAAGATGGACAAATATTTGCAGGAACAAATCCTGAGTATTATGGATATAGCTTTTCTATGGGAGGGCAGATAGGGTATTTTTTACCAATGCTTGAAAACTATTCGATGGAACTCTGTCAGGACATTACAGCTAATACAGCAGTTGGGAAGCTTATGCAGTATGTTGCTGTATGGAGTGGTAATCATGATGTTATTGTTCAGGTAGGATTAGAGCCTGACAGGGTACTGGAAGCAGTTGAGGGTAATAGTATTTCAGATATATTTTCAATGCTGTCAGCTGATACTGCATCTGTTTTTTACGCATTAGATATAGAGGATAATCAGATACTTGGCTCCACTAATGCGAAACATGCCGGACATAATGCAGGTGATATTGGGCTTGTTTTAGAAAATGTTTCAGAAAATCCATCATTTGGTACTGTCAGGATAGAGGGAAAAGATTATTATTATGCCGCATGTATATCTGAGAACCTGAAAATAGTCAAGGTTTGTTCTAAAAATCAATTGTTAAAAAATATTCCGGAAAATATTTTATTTATATGTCTGTGTTTTATGTTTTTGTTTTCTATCCTTTTTATAGGCATTTTCAGGTTTCTTGATAAGAGGATTATAAAAAGTATTCTGAATGTAAATGACAATTTGAAAAGGATTGAGCAGGGAAAGTGGGATACTGTATTATGTGAAAAATCCCTACCTGAGTTTGAACAGCTAAGCATATATATCAATTCTATGGTAGAGAGTCTCCTGGACTTTCCTCAGATAATGTCAAAAGCATTGGAAATGTCGCAGATGCCAATCGCTATCTGTGAATATGTGCAGGCAAATAACAGATTTACAACAACCAACAGAGTGAGAAGTATTCTTTCATTGAATGATGAGGAATATAATGAAATAATGGATAATCCCCAAAGCTTTGATACAAAGCTGCAGGAGCTGCTTGTAAGAGAGCCTGACTATGAAGACAATATATTCTTTTTGAACAGGGGAGAGAAACGCTTTATTAAAGTAGAAACATTTTATTTTAAGCTGAGTAAGATAACTATACTTATTGATGTTACAAAGGATATTGCAGAAAAACAGCATATTGAAATAGAAAGAGATACGGATATGCTTACCGGGCTTTATAACAGAAGGGCATTTTACAGACTGTCTGATAAGGCCTTTGGAGAGTTTAAATATGATACAAGAGGAGCTCTCGTTGTTATTGATTTGGATAATTTAAAAAGAGTAAATGATGATTATGGACATTTGGCAGGAGATAAATATCTTCTGGCAATGGCAGATATGTTACATTTATTTGAGGCACCTGACAGAATTGTCTCAAGAATGGGCGGCGATGAATTTATTATATTCATATATAATATCAGCGGGAATAGTGAAATTGAAGATTTAATGGACACAATTCGTTCGCAGCGGGGACACATAATGGTAGATGTGGGACAGGATAAACAGGTTAAACTTGAATTTTCAGCGGGGTATGCATTATATCCAGAGGATGCGAATAATTGCCTCCAGCTTATAACAGTTGCTGATGAAAGAATGTATCATGAAAAGCTTCAGCGAAAAAGAAATATGAACAGATAGAAAGGAAAATAGAGAGACTTTAATATGAAAAAATTAAAATCGTATATATGTATTATATTAATAACAGGAATTATGTTAACCCTGTGTATGGGGTGTGCAAGGAAACCGGAGGCAGTCATTACCTCTGATGGAGAGGATATTACAGAGGAAGCTTTGGAATATCCAACATTGGAGGTAAGCCATGAACAAAAGTTTTCATATGAGGATTTGGTTGTTGGAAGTCTGAAGTATATGATGACTGAAGATGATGTGAGAGGTATGCTGGGAACGCCGGCCAATTCTTATGAGTCAAAGGAAAAAACAGAGAGTACAACGCAGTCAGAATTTTCTGAGCATGTGCTTTCTTATAATGAGCTTACATTGATATTTATGCCTTTTGATGGAGTATACAGATTAACTGCGGCAGCATCTGTAAGCAGTAAAGATACATTTACAAGAGGAATCAGAGTGGGTGATAAGCTTGAGGATATACTTGGACTTTTTTACCGCGATTCGGATTGTATGAATAACAATTACCTTGCACAGGATAAGACCACTGTTCTTGGTAAATATTTATATGGTAATTTTACAATAGAAGATTTGGAGAATGTAAATACAAAAGCTGCGGTTAATTATGGACTGATTAATTATAGCGGAGCCAGTTCTATAGAAAGTGCAGAAACATACATGGTTGAGTTCACATGCTTTGACAGCAGATATAAAAATACAACTGCATCTATAAATGACGATTTTGCACAATTAGCATTTGATTTGGATAATTCAGGTGTAATTACAGGCATTAGGTGGTATTATTATCCAGAAGAAAATAATTAAATAAATAATTTTTAGCATATGGGAATGGAGAATATTATGAAAAAATTTTCAAGATGTGCACTGATTTTAATATTGGTGTCAGTAATAAGCGGGATAGCAGGTTTCTTTTATTTTGACAATACAACGATACCAGTGTATTCGTCGACAACTAAATTGTACATAACTCCTGGCGCAGATAATGAAGCATCTCTAAGGGCAAGAGATGGAGGGCTTAATGATGATTTTATGATAATTTTTAAAAGTGGAGTTGTTATATCTGCAGCACAGACAAAGGCTGGGACATCAGAGGATATTGCAAAATATCTGACTGTAAATTCTCCTGCAGACAGCAATATAATTGAAATTACATGTACTAATCCGGATAAGAATACTGCAAAAAAATATGCAGATGCGGTTGCTGCAACAGCTATAAAGACAACAAGCATAATTCCTGTTGACAAAATTCAGATTCTCTCGGAGGGAACAATAGATGATAATGCGAGGAAGCCATATCTGATTATTAATGCATTTAAGGTAATGGGCGCTGCCGCCGCTGCTGTATTATGTGTAGAGATTTTAGTGCTTCTTATTATAGCAGCATTTAAAAATAAGGAAGATGAATATGATGATGAATTAGAGTATGAGAGAAAATATGGAAGATTTGCGGCAGTTGATAATCTGCAAAAAGAGCAGGTTAAGGAGAATGCTGTGCCTTTAGCAGAATTGGAGCAGGAGCCGGAAAAGGAAGCTGCGGTTACAAAAGAGCAGGAAGATATATTTGAGTTGGATGAACCTTTTGAAGATATAGATTTGGAAATAGAAAATGAAGCCGATACAGATATAATAACAGAGGAAGCACAGCAAAAATCAAAACCATCAGCTAAGATTTTTGGCAGAATCAGAAAGTAAAAGAGGAATTTGAATGTTTAGCGTAAATATTGATAAATTGACAGATATGACTGAAAGTGAAAAAGAAAGCTATGATATTTTAGCGGATAGTTTTCTTGAGCAGTATGAAGATAAATGTCATACATTGGCATTTATTGAAGGAGGGATAAAAGCCTTTAAAATTGCAGCGGCAATTATGGAGAGAAACAAAAAGGTCTTGTTTATAGATGGTGATGTGTCCTGTGATGTTTTCCTTGGAAAGTATAAGCTTGGAAAAAATCTTAAAGGAATTATGGATTATATTACGCTTGATTTCCCGGATTTGATTGTGCTGGAAGAAATGATATGCGGTACTAATCATGAGAATATGGATATTGTATTTACCGGGGTGCTTAATGATAAGCAGGTGACCATGCAGGAAGAAGCATTTATGGAAAAGCTTATAAAAGCGTATCAGGAAAAATATGATTATATTATTATGGATTCTGATAAATCAGGCGTGCTGGCAAAGTATTGTGATGGGACGCTTGTGATTATTGACGAGTGTGACTACTCTGAATTATCAGCACAGAAGCTGACAGAGGAACTGGAAATTAATGGCTGTAAAGTATTGGGTGTGATTATAAATGAATGAAAAGCTTGAGCAATTTTTGGACTGGGTTGGACAGTCAGAAAAAATAGTATTTTTTGGTGGTGCAGGAGTGTCTACTGAGAGTGGAGTTCCGGATTTTAGGAGTAAAGATGGACTTTATAATCAGCAGGATGTGAGATTTGAAAAATATAAGCCTGAATATTTATTGAGTCACAGTTGCCTTATAAAAGAACCAAAGGTTTATTTTGAATTTCACAGACAGAAAATGGATACACGTGCAATAGAACCTAATAATGCACATAAATATCTTGTTAAGCTTGAACAGCTTGGAAAATTAAAGGGCATTGTTACCCAGAATATTGATGGCTTACATCAAAAAGCAGGAAGTAAAAATGTATATGAGATACATGGGAGTGCATTGAGGAACTATTGTGTCAGGTGTAATAAAGGATATGATAAAGATTATATTTTTGATTCAAAGGAAGCGGTCCCTTACTGTGAATGCGGCGGGTTAATCAGACCTGATATAACTCTTTATGAAGAAGCTTTGCCGCAAAAAGCAGTAGAATGTGCGGTTAAATGTATCTTGGAAGCAGATATGCTTATTATAGGCGGAACTTCTTTAACTGTATATCCGGCAGCGACATATATTGATTATTTTAAAGGAAGATATCTTGTAGTTATTAATAGAGACAGTCTTAATATTCAGCCAAATTCAAAGACTTTAATTATCAACGAAAGAATTGGTGAATTTTTTGCCAGAGCTGCACAGGCACAGGGATTTAAGTTATAAAGGGGGATTATGCATGGTATTGGAAGTCGGAAATGTTGTGAGGCTAAAGAAAAAGCACCCATGTGGCAGCGATGAATGGGAGATTCTAAGGGTTGGAGCTGATTTTAAATTAAGATGCTGTGGTTGTGGACATGAGGTTATGGTTAAGAGAGCAATGGTAGAAAAAAACGTAAAATCTGTCAAAAAAAGCTTGTAATTAATATACAGATATGATAACATCATATCTTGTGATATAGATTTTCCTTGTTCCTTACTGTGATTAAGGGACCAGAGACCAGAAGGAGGTGCGGCGTAGAATGAATAAGTATGAATTAGCATTAGTTGTTAGCGCAAACGTCGAGGAAGAAGTAAGAAATACTACAATTGAGCAGGTTAAAGAATTAATCACTCGTTTCGGTGGTACAATTACTGATCCAGGTACATGCGAAAAGAAGAAGCTTGCATACGAAATCCAGAAGATGAGCGAAGGTTTTTACAACTTCATTAAATTTGAAGCTGATGCAGCTTGTCCAGCAGAAGTTGAAAGCAGACTTCGTATCATGGAAAACGTAATAAGATTCTTAATCGTTAAAGACGGAGAATAATTTTTGATGTTTCGCTTACGGCTCTTTTAATAGAAAAGGAGAATAAGTATGAACAGAGTTATATTAATGGGCAGACTGACCAGAGAACCAGATGTACGTTATTCACAGAGCGCAAATGGCTCTATGGCAGTTGCAAGATATACATTAGCAGTAGACAGAAGACGTGCCAGAACAGAGGGCGGCAATGAGCAGACAGCAGATTTTATCAGCTGTGTAGCTTTTGGAAGAGCTGGTGAATTTGCTGAAAAGTATCTTCATCAGGGAACAAAGCTTGTTGTTTCTGGAAGAATCCAGACGGGTAGCTATACCAATAAGGACGGTCAGAAGGTTTATACTACTGATGTTGTTGTTGATGAACAGGAATTTGCAGAGAGCAAATCTTCAGCTGCATCAAATGAAGCGGCATACACACCTTCCAGACCTCAGCCAATTGCTGAAGCTGGAGACGGATTTATGAATATTCCAGATGGTGTAGATGATGAGGGTTTGCCTTTTAATTAAAACAGGAGGTAACTTAGCATGCCAGAAAAGAAGTCTGAAAGACCAGAAGGCCAGATGAGAAGAAGACCAATGCGTAGAAGAAAGAAAGTATGTGCTTTCTGTGCTGACGCAAATAAGGAATTAGATTATAAAGATGTTGCTTTGTTAAAGAAGTATGTTTCTGAAAGAGGAAAGATTCTTCCTAGAAGAATCACAGGAAACTGTGCAAAGCATCAGAGAGCTCTTACAGTAGCTGTAAAGAGAGCAAGACACGTAGCATTAATGCCATACTCAGTTGACTAATAAGTATTGCATAGCTGATATACAAAACATCCATGGAAAATATACAAGCATTTATGTGCAGGTACATTTTTCATGGGTGTTTTTTGTTAATTACACAATTATTCTAAGATAGACTTTAAGCTTGAATAATGCTATAATATAAGCACTTGATTTTAAATGTATTGTCATTCGAGAGAAGGTATTATGAAGAAGCATGGTAATGTAAGAACATATAAGCTGACAGGAGTGCTGAAGTCATTCTTTATGTGGCCTGTGTTCATAGGAGTATTATTAATAATTATAAATATCTCAATTTTTGTTGTTAATTCATCAGCAGGGGCAGTTTTATTGGCCTTTACACTGGCTTATATTTTTGCTGCTGCACTGATGTTTTTTTATCTGCGTCCAAGAATTATGCATGAGATGATACAATTCTCATCAAATTATTCACAGGTGCAGAGGCAGCTGCTTTATGAGTTAAGTGTTCCTTATGCTTTACTTGATACTAATGGGAATGTAATGTGGATGAATAAGTCAATGCTGGAGAAAACAGATAAGCGTAAGGACTTTAAAAATAACATTTCAACAATATTCCCAGAGATTACCTCTAATATATTTCCTGGAGGTGATGAGCCTAAGGAGGTAAGGATATCTTATGGCAAACGTGACTATTGTGTGGAAATGAAAAGGATAATGGCAGAGGATCTGCTTTGTGAGGTTACTATTGTTGAACAAGATAATGCAGACTCCTTTATTGCTATGTACATGTTTGATGAAACAGATATAAATATGTATATCCAGAAAATTAAGGATGAGAGATTTGTTGTAGGATTAATTTATATTGATAATTATGAAGAAGCATTAGAGAGTATTGATGATGTAAGGAGGTCATTGTTTATTGGCCTTATTGATAAGAGAGTTAATAAATATTTTGCCGGAGGAGCAGCGATTGTAAGAAAGCTGGAGAAGGATAAGTATCTTGTTGTTTTCAGGCATAAGTATCTTGAAAAGCTTATCACAGATAAATTCTCGCTTCTTGAAGATATTAAGAGTGTAAAAATAGGTAATGAAATGACAATTACTCTTAGTATGGGAATAGGTACTGGCGGAAATGATTATGCTAAAAATTATGATATTGCCAAGGCGTCTATGGACCTTGCTTTGGGACGAGGCGGAGATCAGGCAGTTATTAAAGACGGTGAAAAAATACATTATTATGGCGGTAAGAGCCAGCAGATGGAGAAGGATACACGTGTTAAGGTAAGAGTTAAGGCACATGCGCTAAGACAAATCCTTGCCAATACAGATAATGTGCTTATTATGGGGCATAAGCTTGCTGATATTGATTCATTTGGTTCTGCTGTTGGAATATATATTATTGCTAAAAAGCTCGGCAAAAATGCCCATATTGTAATTGGTGATATAACAAGCAGTGTTAAGCCATTTCTTAACAGATTTATTGGAACGGAAGAATATCCGGAGGACATGTTTGTAAATAAAAATAATGCGTCAGATTATATTGCGGGAGCTGCTGCGGTTATAGTTGTAGATGTAAACAGGCCACAGCTTACAGAATGCCCGGAGCTTCTTGAAAGATGTAAAACAATAGTTGTATTTGACCATCACAGGCGTTCTAATGAACCAATCAATGGTGCTGTATTGTCATATGTTGACCCATATGCATCTTCAGCTTCTGAGATGGTAGCAGAGATGATTCAGTATGTTGATGATGGAATCAAGTTAAGAGCATTTGAGGCTGATGCCCTGTATGCAGGCATTAATATTGACACAGATGGGTTTAACAGCAAATCAGGGCCTCGTACATTTGAGGCGGCAGCGTTCCTTAGAAGACATGGTGCAGATGTCACAAGGGTTAGAAAGATGCTTCGTAATGATATGGATCAGTATAAGGCTATAGCTGAAGCGGTCAGTAAGGCTGAAGTATATAGGAATGCTTATGCAATTACGGTGTTTAACGGTAAGGGACTTGAAAGTCCTACAATTGGTGGAGCAAAGGCAGCAAACCAGCTTCTGGATATATCAGGAATTAAGGCGTCATTTGTTATTACAGATTACAATGGTAAGATATATATTAGCGCAAGGTCTATTGATGAGGTAAATGTGCAGCTTGTTATGGAGAAGCTTGGAGGCGGCGGACATATGAGTATTGCGGGAGCGCAGCTGGGTGACTGTACATCAGAACAGGCAGTACAGACTATTAAAGTAACACTGGATGATATGATGAAAGAAGGAGAGATATAATAATGGAAGTGATTTTATTAGAAGATGTTAAGTCGTTAGGAAAAAAAGGGCAGATTGTTAATATTAATGACGGATATGCACGTAATTATGTGCTGCCTAAGAAATTAGGCCTGGAGGCTAATACAAAAAATCTTAATGATTTGAAGCTTCAGAAAAAGAGGGCAGAAAAGGAAGCTGCACAGGAACTTGCAGCAGCAAAGGAGCTTGCAGTAAAAATAGAAGAAAAGGCTGTCAGTCTTACTATGAAAACTGGTGAGGGTGGAAGAACATTTGGTACAATATCAACTAAAGAAATTGCTGTGGCAGCAAAAAGCCAGCTGGGATTTGAAATTGACAAGAAAAAAATGAAGCTTGATGAGCCAATAAAGACACTGGGTACACATATTGTTACAGTAAAGCTTCATAAAGATGTTGCAGCAAAGCTTACTGTAAAGGTAACAGAAGCTTAAAGAAACATTTACTGACAGACGGAGAGAATTGATTAAATATGGATGATGCAGTAATTACGAGAATAATGCCCAACAGTCTGGAGGCAGAGCAGTCTGTTGTTGGTTCTATGCTTATGGACAGACAGGCTATTATTACAGCGGGTGAAATGCTTATGCAGGAGGATTTCTATTATAAGCAGTATGGAATTATGTTTGCCACTATGGTTGATATGAATAATGAGGGCCGGCCTGTTGATATAGTAACTCTTCAGGCGGCATTAAAGGAAAAAGATGTTCCGCCAGAGGTATATAGTATTGAATTTATTCGGGAGCTTTTATCTTCAGTGCCGACATCTGCAAATATACGCCAGTATGCATCAATTGTTAAGGACAAGGCGGTTCTGCGTAATATTATTCGTGTCAATGATAAGATTGCCAACGATTGTTATGCTGGTAAGGAAAAGACAGAGGATATCCTGGCTGACACAGAAAAACAGATATTTGAGCTCGTTAAAAATAAAGGTAACCATGAATATAATCCTATTGATAAGGTGGTTTTGGAGGCACTGGATAAGATTTCAAGTGCGGCAAAGAACAGAGGAGCAGTAACAGGCGTTCCAACGGGGTTTAAAGATTTGGATACATATCTGTCAGGTCTTCAGCCTTCAGATTTTATTCTGGTTGCGGCCAGACCGTCTATGGGTAAGACTGCATTTGTGCTTAATGTGGCTGAAAATGTTGCAATTAAGCAGGGTATTACAACTGCTGTATTCAGTTTGGAAATGTCAGATGTACAGCTTGTAAATCGTATGCTTTCACTTGAGTCTTCAGTTGATGCCGATAAGATTAGAAAAGGACGTCTTGATTCCAATGACTGGGGCAAGCTTATTGAGGGTGCGGACAGCATTGCATCTTCACAGCTGATTATTGATGATACGCCAGGTATTTCGATTGCAGAGCTGCGTTCTAAGTGTAGAAAGTATAAGATGGAGAATAATCTGGGACTGGTAATTATAGATTATCTGCAGCTTATGAGTGGAAGTGGGAAATCAACAGATTCCAGACAGCAGGAAATATCAGATATATCAAGGTCGCTGAAAGCTCTTGCCAGAGAGCTTGATGTTCCTGTGGTGACGCTTTCGCAGCTGAGCCGTGCAGTTGAGCAAAGACCTGACCACAGGCCGATGCTTTCTGACCTTAGGGAATCAGGTGCTATTGAGCAGGATGCAGATGTGGTTATGTTCCTTTATAGAGATGATTATTATAACAAGGATACAGAAATTAAGGGGATTGCAGAGATAATAATAGCAAAACAGAGAAATGGCCCGATTGGAACAGTTAAGATGGCGTGGATTCCAGAGCAGACAAGATTTGCTGATTTGCTTAAGAACAGCCATGACAATGGAGGGTATTAGTTATAACATATAAAAAAGCAGGTCGATTTGACCTGCTTTTTATGTGCATTAAAATGCTTAAGTAACTGACTACTGTGGGTTAGGAGCGCCAACTGGACATACACCAGCACAAGCACCACAATCAACACATACATCAGCATTGATTTCCATATGTGAAGCACCTTCACTGATAGCTTCTACTGGACAGCCAGCAGCACAAGCACCACAATTGATACAATCATCATTAATTACATATGCCATGATAATAATCCTCCTTCTAAAAGTTGTTTAGGTTATTATACGATAAAGCTGTCCGAAATTCAACTGATTTGAAGTGATTATTATGTGTCCTTGACATTTTATCTGTGTAATATTATATTTACCTAGTAGTTGTTTATGAAAGAAGAATAAGGAGGATTATAATATGGCTAGAATTACCAAGGATACTACAATTGGTGAAGCAATACAGATGGATGCAGGTGTTATTCCAATTCTTATGGGTTCAGGAATGCATTGTGTTGGTTGTCCGTCATCAGCTGGCGAGACGCTTGAAGAAGCTGCGATGGTGCATGGGATTGATTGTGATATGTTAGTTGAGGAAATTCAGAATTATATGCAGTCAATCGGCTAATATTTTGTAGATATGTATAATTTTAAAAAGGCTTTATGCCAGAAAGGATTTTCCTTACTGGCATAAAGCCTTTTTAGAGTGCGCTTTGCGGCGCACATATCTTTATGGGAAACAAGATTTATCCCTATATACGTGCCAGAACCTGAATGGCATGTTTTTCTATAATGCACTCTGAATGTTCTTTAAAATAATTTAATGAATTTGTGTTTGAACTGGTGCGTGAGCCAAATTCTGAAAGAATATTGCAGGTTTTGTTAAAGTTAACTGCAGGGCAGCTTGTTCGCTTTAAAACAAGATAATATTTGTTTTCCCTTTGATTCTTAAATAAAGAATTGTAATCAGAATATACAGGATAAACAGCTTTTGCTGCACTGGAGACAAAATCCAGAGAATCAAAGGAAAATACCCTGATAACTGGCTGTCCCTGCGGCAGATGTGAAACTGGCTGTTTGGTTTTTTCTGTATTATTACTATCTGTATCGGTTATACTTTGATTAAGGTAATCTTTTACTTTACTGAAAAGATTGACTAAATCATTAGAATCATATTCACCTGATTGAACAGAATTATTGTCCGGTAAAGGGTTGTCCTTGTTTGTATCGTCATCTAATTCGTCCCGGGCAGTTGGAGGAGAATAGCTGTCAGATTCAATAACCTCCATATCGTCACTATATGGGTAGTCGTCGTACTCATCATCCATACTGGAAGGAGAGAATTTTGAAAATCTTGTATCAAGCTCCTCGGGATCGTCTACCTTAGTTACAATAAGAACAATACATTCTGAAGAAATAGGAATTGCTTCTATCATAAGTGGAATGTCGTCTGCCTCGAAGCCTAATTCGTGTGAAGCCTGCTGCATCATATCACGAAACAGCTCTTTAGCTTTCTCGCTTCCGTAAGCCAGTTCACTGATTTTCAATTGTCTGGACGCAAGATCTGCTTTATTCAGAGTACAGCGTATTTGGTTTTCACTTAAACGTTCGATTTTCATAATATCACTTCCAATCTATCATATCCTTTAATTTATAATACCTATTTTTAGTGGATATGTAAAGATTATATGGAATACTTAACCTTAAGAAATAATAAACTAATTATAAATATAAAAAAAATATCTACTTTTAATAAAAAAACAATATGAATAATTTAAAAAATATATTGCAAATTGAATTAATATAGTATATTATATATACAAGAGTTGTTCAGTGCAGTAAGACAAGGAGGTGTTAATCAAAGAAACTGTTATCTGAAAAGTATGAGGTAATAAAAGAAATCGGCAGGTCAGAACATTCTGCAGTGTTTTTGGTACGTCATAGGCTGTTAGATGTTTATCGTGCTGCCAAACTCATTTCTAAATCAAGCGCTGATGCAGTTAAGCTGCTGCAGGAAGCGAATCTAATTAAGAATCTGGAACATCCCGGAATCCCCATAATATATGATATTGAAGAAGACAATACTAGTATCTGTATAATTGAAAAATATATTGCTGGTAAATCTTTGAGAGAATATATAAATTTTCATAAAAATATTGAAATTAACATAATACTTCAGTTTTCAATAGAGCTTTGCAGTATTTTGGAGTATATTCATAACAGTGGAAATTCAGGAATTATACATTTGGATTTAAAGCCTGACAATATTATTATTGATGAGGAAATGCATTTATGGCTCATTGATTTTGATAATTCTATAGATTGTGGGCATAAAAAGAAAGAATGCGAAGGAAGCAGATATTTTGCAGCACCAGAACAGTATCACAGGCTGAAGCTGGACAAGCAGTCAGATATCTATGGATTTGGGATGTTACTTTTGTACATGGTTAATAATCAGAATGTACAATCTGGTATTGAATCGGTACGTCACAATATTTTATATCCAATAATTAAAAAATGTCTGCATCATTATATTTTTGGACGTTTTGAAAACGCAGGTCAGATACGCAGACAGCTGGAATGTATGCAGAAGACATTTTTAAAAGAAAACGCAGAAAGCAGTGAACACTCTGTGGTAATTAAAATAAAAGGCGCAAGGAATGGAACAGGTGCAACCCATCTGTGTCTTACAATGGCTGGAGCTTTAAGAAAAATGGGAATTACCGTCCTATGTATAGACAGAACTGATAATCAGAATATGTCTGCTGAGGCAAGCCGGGGGAGACTTACTGAGGCTGGTACATACAGCTGGCAGGATATAAGTATACTTCCTGATTACCACAACAAAGTAATATGTCCTAAAAGACCATATCAGGTAATTATAATTGACGACGGAAATTACAGTAAACATAGAAAATCTAAAAATACCTGGACAGCCTACTGCTATAATAACCAGTACAAGATAATAGATGTTATTGTAACAGATGGAAAATATGGAAGAAAAGAGGATAAAGGCTATATGGAATCGGATATCCCGGCAATGGCAGTATTTGTAAACCATATGAATGGAATGCAGTTTTATAATTATGCAAGAACACTTAAGCGGCATGTGAAAGTGTATGCAGTTCCATGTATATATGATTGGAAGCATTCAGGGGAATATTTTGAAAAAATCATTAAAGAATTTATACAGGATAATGCGCCGGAGCTAGAGAAATTTTTAAGGAGAGAATGGCTGGAGGAAATGCAGTTTGAAATTAAAAGACTGTTTTTTGGAGCCGCTAAAAGGCACTGGAAGAACTGAGTTTGTAAATGTAATGGGTCTAAGCAGAGGGGTTGGAGCCACTCATCTTGCAATTATGCTGGGAACATATCTTGTTCATGGCAGACATTGCAGGGTTGCAATGATTGAATATGGACAGCATGGATGTTATGAAAACATAAGAAAAGAAAAAAAGACAAAGAGGGTCAGGTTATCAGTCAAAGCAGCACAAAGACATGCATTTTCATATAATGGGCTTGATTTTTATGAGAGCATATATAATGCAGGATTTATTAGGGCCATGGCAAAAAATTACAACTATATTATTATAGATATGAGGGCAGAGGATATTTTAAGTCCAGCTTCACCGCTCATTGATATATGGCTAAATGGAATGATAAGCATAGGAGTAATGTCTATGGTGCCATGGAAGATGCATGAATGTATGGAACGTCTTGAAAGGATAAATGCGCTGGCAGAATACAAAAAAGTCAGGCTGGTATCACTTACAGGAAAGGAAAATAAAAAAATAAATATTATCCCGTATGAACCAAATCCATTTAGCATTAAAGCTCAGAATCTTCCATGGTTAAATGAAATGACCGGATTATATTATTATAACATTTAAGAAGACACTAAAATCTGGAGAAAAATATATCACATATAATTGAACAGAAAATATAATGTAAATAATTAAATGTTACGGATTCCCCTTCGTGACGATATAGCTGATACGGGTTAAGATACCTGTGTCAGCTTTTTAGTAATATGGGTTGTGTTTCTTATAAAAATTAGATACAATCTATTTGGCGTAAGCCATAAATGTAATGTGTTTGTAAAGCAGGAAGGAAATTATATGTTTTTGGAAGATGAGGAAATAGAGTACGAGAAACAGAAAAGAAAAAAGCAGC
>JAUNPT010000216.1 GCA_030536565.1 Eubacteriales bacterium
TACATTTGCCACCAGCTTAAATGTCTCATCAACCTTTATTTTTACCTGTCCGTCAAGCATATTTCCCTTATCATCTTCTAATTTAATTCCTGTAACAGGTATATACTGCGTTTCGTCAAATACCTGTATCTTCTGTTCAATATATACATCTGGATATAGAGAACTGCTGATACGCACTACACTATCTCCTGCCTTTGACGCAATAATAAAACCATCTTTACTTACGGTAACAGAATCTCCTGACACAACAGCATAAACAAGTCCCTCATAAGCATCATCTGGTTTTGCCTTAGCTGCTATCAGACAGCTGTCTCCCACCATCATTACCTCTGGCAGCTTTTCCATACTAATGGATTCCGGCCTTGCAGCATTGTCTGACTGAGGCGCCTTTATTCCATCATATATTTTGATATCATCAACAGATAAATCCATCATATCTTTTGTTCCAACCATAAATTCAATCTGTGATACAAATTTTTTCTCATCAAAATTTCCAAGCTGACTGCCAGCTTTATATCCATTTATATAGTATGTTGTCGTATTTGAATTTGCTGAACCATCTGACGGAGTTGTAATCATGGTGAGTTCTACCCACTCCCCATAATTGTAACTGGTCTTGCTGACATTAAGAGGAGCCGCAATATATCCTTTGGTTAATCCCCATGAATTATCAATAACACTGTCACCGGAACGCTTTCCTCTGTTTCTGATACAGCCAAGCACTGCCGGTATGTCTTGCGTACTATCAACTCCATACGTATAAAAATAACTATATGACATAGATGGCTTTGCTGTATCCGCACCCTTTATTGTATTAGAATCTACCTTTACCTTCATGGATACAGTTACAGGTCCTGATACTGGATTAAATCTATATCCTATCTTTGTCTGGACTGTTTCATCTGTATCATTAAACCGTAAATGTGGATTCCCTCCATTCACAACCGACAAAAGCTTTAATGTGTCATCTGAAATTTCAATTCCAGAAGCCTTTAATGCCTGTAATGAAACCGGACTGCTTTCTGTGCCAAAATCCTGCTCATAGATAAGCACTGCGTCCTTCTTAATTGTATCTCCGACTGTCACAACGCATTTTGCAGCCTTTGCCGGATTCTCTTTGCTATATGCAAGAACAGCCGCACAGCCTTTCTTTTTTGCAACTATATTCCCCTGCTGATCAACGGAAACAATATCACTTCCGCTGCCTGCCACTGTCCATACTAATTCTTTATTAGTTGCCTTTACCGGTTCAAATACTGGCGTCAGTCTTGTTCTTTCACCTTCTCCAAGCCTTACTGTTTCCTGCTCTATAGATATTGTCTCTACTGGATAATACTTATTATTAGCATTATCATTATCATGGTATGTATCAAGAGAATACATTCTGACTACTGAGCCGGCCCCTTCTCTAGGGTCTGATGAATCCTGAATATAATTTCCTGCTTTAAAATAATTTAAATATGCAGCCCAGTCAGAATCCTCTTTAAGCAAATCATAGCCATAGGTTTCTGTTCTGCCTTCACTCTCAATTGTTACATATGCAGAACCGGCAATAAATTCGATAGTTGTTTTGAACCTCTGCCCAAGCTCCACATCATTAAAATAATAATACTGGTTTGCATTACTGTCGCATGAACGCAGAAAGCTTACAGCAAGACGTTTTTCATTCCCTTCATAAATAACCTTTAAAGGAACAGGCCCATTATCACCGTTAGGGTATATCGCATGAACCTGGCTGACCATTACTTTTCCATTCTGAGGAATCATTGTAACGCATTCCTCCGTTGTCATTCTGTGAGTTCCTGTCCAACCCCAGTTATCGCTGGACTTATCCCCCATCATTTCACGCAGCTCTGTTCTTGTATATGTTGTATTAGCTGTCTTCTTTCCTTTTACTAATGTATAAAATACCAGTCCCTTATCTTCAGGGTCATAATAAAACCATTTATCATAATAATTTTCAAATGCAATTTCTGAACTCTTTCCAACCTCTTTAATTGAAGCTGTGCTTCCCTCTTTAAAAACAGGAAGCTGAACCTTATAATTCTTTTTAAGTTCTTCATACATACATGAATTTGACACAGCGTTAATCTGGGTTAACTGATTTTCTTCAATAACTGGTGCCTGAATTACTGTTGGT
>JAUNPT010000043.1 GCA_030536565.1 Eubacteriales bacterium
AACAGACGCAGGAACGATATGGAGTGAGAGGTTGGATTATAAGCGACCGTGGATATGATCTGGTACTGGGGGAAAAATCGAAAAGCAGAGAAATGATTTTGCTGATTGTTTTGCTGATTGGGATTATGTTAATTTTATCTGAAAACAATTTGTTGGAATATGATTCTGGAATGCATAAGCTTCTGAATGGAAGCCGTAATGGACGGAGTTGGCTTACAAGAAGAAAAATATATGCGGCTGTAATTTTATCAACATTAATGTTTGCGATTGTATATGTTATAGATTTCCTGTACTTAAAAGAAAGATTTGATTTTGTACATATGAATGCTCCATTGGCGAGTCTTAGTTTTGTGAAAGACTACATGGGATATGGAATATTTGCATCGGAAGGCTTATATACATGGCTGATATCCATGTCAATCGGAGACGTTATAGGACTTCGGCTTGTATTAAGATTAGTTATATTAATTGTATCAATGGGTATTTCATTGGCAATGTCAAGGTTTGCAGGTAAAAGAAAAGCTCGTGTATTAACGTGGATTGTGATTTTGATGTGGTCGGTGTATGTTTATAGTTTTGTGAAATGGGCTATGCTGTTGTAATGATTATATATTTAAGGGGAGGAAGTAATGAAGCTTGAGATAAAAAATCTAAAAAAGACATACGGAACAATTCAGGCGTTAAAAGGAATCAGCTATACATTTAAACCGGGAATATATGGAATCCTTGGTGCTAACGGAGCTGGAAAGAGTACCATGATTAACCTGATTACTGATAATGTAGCAAGGGATAAGGGTAATGGTGGCTGTATTACATATCAGGACGACGAGATGACAAAAGATGTGTCAGAGGACATCTTAAAGCTTGGCAAGAAATTTCGTGCGGTTGTAGGATATATGCCTCAGCAGCAGGGCTTTTATGAAGACTTTTCGCCGAAAGCATTTCTAAAATATATGGCAGAAATAAAGGGCGTGAAAGCAGTTACTTTAGCTGATGGGACAAAGAAGAAGGTCAGTCAGCAGATAGACGAGCTTCTTGAGGTTGTAAATCTCACATCTGTTGCATATAAGAAGATTGGTGGATTTTCAGGCGGAATGAAGCAGCGTGTGTTACTGGCACAGGCACTTCTTGGAAATCCGAAGATTCTCATTCTTGATGAGCCAACAGCAGGCCTGGACCCTAAGGAACGAATTGCTATTAGAAATTATATTGCTGAATTATCAAAGGATAAGATAATTCTTTTTGCAACCCATGTAGTAAGCGACATTGAATGTATTGCCGACCAGGTGCTTTTGTTAAAGAGCGGAGAGATTATTGCTACTGGAACGCCAGTGGAGCTAATTGAACAGATGCAGGGCAAGGTTGGTGAAGTGACTTGTACCTTAGATGATGTGGGAAAGCTGCAGGAAAAGTATCATATAGGAAATATCAAGCAGAGAAAAGAAGGATTGGTGCTTCGACTAGTAGGGGATGAACTGCCAAAAGAGGCAGTGAGAGTGGACAGTAATATAGATTTAGAAGATGTGTATCTGTATTATTTTGAATAGAATGTATATGTATAAAAAGAGAGCGAATTCTGATATGACATTCGTTCTCTTTTTTAATAGGTTCAATCCTGCTACATTTTCTTCATCTGCTGTTTTGCTGTAATTGGAAGCAGCAGTTTTTTCGGCATGTGCTTGCAAAAAAACATGGCGAGCTGCATAAGGGGAGATGGTATGATTGTAAGTCTGCCTCTTGACATCTGGCGCAGACAGTAGTCAACACAGTATTTTACTGATATGCCGGGAAGTGCGAATTTAACATTTGCAACTTCATTAAAATTGGTGTCAACAGGACCTGGACAGAGCATGCTAATATGCACGTGGCTGCCCTGTTCGCGAAGTTCCTCATAAATTGCACAGGTCATGCTTGTAACATAGGCTTTAGTTGCATAGTAGGCTGCCATGTATGGACCTCCCTGCATAAGGCCTGCGCTGGACGCAACATTTAGGATATAGCCGCTGTCACGTTGAACCATTTGTGGAAGTAAGGCTTTTGTTAAAATGTGGAGAGCTTTTATATTGACATCAATCATTGCCAGTTCTTTTTCTAAATCAGATTCGATAAATGAACCAACATTACCAAAACCAGCATTATTGATAAGAATGCTGATTCTTTTTTTGCCGAGGGTCTCTCCAAGCTTTTTACATTTTTTAGGACTGGAAAGATCACAGGTTATAATTTCACATTTTGTAGGGAGTGCAGCCGCCAGCTTTTCCAAAGCATCAGTGTTTCTTGCTACAAGAATAAGGTCAAAGCCTTTGCGGCTTAACCGGAAGGCAAATTCCTTTCCAATTCCAGAACTTGCTCCAGTAATACAAGCAATTGCCATAATACCATTCTCCAATCTACTTTATTTTTATGTTGTATGTTTTAGGTTTCTGCTTTAAAATATAAATAATTATAACACAACAGGGGGCATTATGGTAATTAAAAATAAAACTAAAATAACTGATGAGAGTATAACCGGAGTTATGAGAGCAAGCAATTTTGATAATGACAGGTATAAAAAGTTTAAGATTATATACAATCTGTTTGGACTGCTGTTTGGAATGATGCTGGTTCAAAGCCTTGTGAAGCATATGTTGGGCAGTGCGGAGGCAGACACATTTTTAACGGTATTTTTTGCAGTTGGAACAGTTATATTTCTTTATATAGGAATGGCCGGAATGGATAAGAGCAATAAAAAACGCTTTCAAAACATTTACAACAACATGAAAGGTGTAACATTTACATATACGATTGACAGTGAAGATATTAAGGTTACTGATGAAGAAGATGACAGTGATATGTTTTCATGGGAAGATATTGTTAAGTGGAATCAGGATATGGAATATTTTTATTTATTTGTTAATCAGGAAAACTGCCTGATTATAGACAAAAAGGGCTTTATAAGCGGAACAGAAAAGGACTTAAAAGAACTTGCAACAGCTGTATTTGCGATTAGACAGAAGGTAAAGGAGAAGGAAAATGATAATTAGAGAGTTAACAATTGAGCAGATGGACAGAATTTATAATGAGCATATAGTTGTTGATTTCCCATTATCAGAAGTAAAACCTATGAGCAGCATAAGGGAGGGATATGAACATGGCAGGTATTTTGCTTATGGAATGTTTATGGGAGAACAACCGGAGAAGCTTTTAGCATATGCATTTTTTATTAGAAGCACAGTAAGTGATACGTTTTTACTGGATTATTTAGCTGTGGTGCGCGGTAATAGAAGCAATGGTACAGGGTCGTTATTTTTACATGAGCTTAAGAAAAGATGCAGGGAAGAAAATAAGAAGCTCATATTGGAGGTTGAAAATCCAGATTATGCGCCTGATGAGGAGATGGCAAAATACCGCAGAAAAAGAATCCATTTTTACGAAAAAAATAATATGTGTGTGAGTGATGTGAGCTGTAACTTTTATAATAATGAATATTTAATTCTGTATGACAGAGATTGTGAATACAAATGTCCGCTGCAGACGGAAATTGATAATGTCTACAGAGATTTTTTTGGCGAAAAGTTTGTTGATGAAAATGTGGTATTTCATTGATAAGGCCCATGGATTCGTTACTTTTCGTCATTGACAAACTGTATATAATAATGCATAATACTAGAAATGTATTTTTATATACTTTAATACGATAAACTGTTCAGGAATGGAGATTGTTATGGATAATAAAGAAAAAATCATGGAAGAGGTTCAGGAAAGCAATGAGAGCCATGCACAGAGAGCGGCCAGACTTTTTAAATCGGGATACAATTGTTCACAGGCAGTTTTTGCTGCATTTGCAGAGGATTATGGGATTGACAGAGAGCTGGCGTTACGTTTGTCCGCATCTTTTGGTGGCGGTATGGGAAGAATGCGTGAGGTGTGCGGTGCATTTTCCGGAATGATTATGGTTAATGGACTGGAGACTGGCTGCGTTGATGGCAGTGCACAGGGCAAGCTTGAAAACTATGAGGCGGTTCAGCACTTAGCCGAGGAGTATAAAAAGAAAAGTGGTGGCAGTATTATCTGCCGTGAGCTTTTGGGACTGGATAAGGCAGATAATGGGAAGGTTGAAAAATCAGAACCAACACCTACAGCCAGAACAGAAGGCTATTATAAAAAAAGACCTTGTATTCAGCTTGTAATGGATGCATGTGATATTCTTGATGCAGAATTAAATAAGATAGGAAAGGTTAGGGAATAGTATGAATAATCAGGAAATGATGGAAATGACGACTGTAGAAAAGTCAGCATTTGAAGAACTCGTAAAGGAATGCACGCGTTCAGGCTCTATAAATCAGGATTTATATATTGAGTATGATGTAAAGAGAGGATTAAGAGACAGCAATGGTAATGGCGTATTAACAGGGCTTACAGAGATTTCAGATGTATGTGGCTGCCACAGCGTACATGGACGTAAGATTCCTGTGGACGGGGAATTATTTTTCCAAGGCTATAATGTAGAAGAAATTATTAAGGGTTCGAAAAGAGACCGCTTTAGGTTTGAGGAAACAACATATCTTCTGCTGTTTGGTTCACTTCCAACAGATAATCAGCTAGACAGCTTTATTCATATTTTAACAGACCTTCAGGAGCTTTCAGGAGCATTTATACGTGATGTTATAATGAAGGCGACAAGCACTAATCTGATGAACTCACTGATGAAGAGTATTTTAAGTCTTTATTCATATGATGAGAAGCCGGACGATACCTCTGTTCCTAATGTGCTTCGTCAGTCATTACAGCTTATTGCCAAGATGCCATTGCTTTCAGTTTACGCATATCAGGCATACAGGCATTTTAAGCTTGATGGTACTCTGATGATTAAAAATCCGAAGAAGGGTTATTCAACAGCTGAGAATATTCTTTATATGTTAAGAGATGACGGACAGTTTACAGAGCTTGAGGCTAAGGTGCTGGATATCTGTCTTGTGCTTCATGCAGAGCATGGCGGCGGCAATAATTCAACATTTACAACGCATGTAGTCACTTCATCGGGAACAGATACATATTCAGCAATTGCTGCATCTATTGCCTCCTTAAAGGGACCTAAGCATGGAGGGGCTAACTTAAAGGTTCAGGAAATGTTTAAGAATATTGAGGAAAACTGTAAGGATTGGACAGATAAGAAGGAGCTATGCGAGTATCTGGAAAAAATTCTGGATAAAAAAGCTTTTGATAAAACAGGTCTTATTTATGGTATGGGACATGCTGTTTATACTAACTCTGATCCAAGAGAAGTGATTTTAAAGCGCTTTGCAAAAAAACTTTCAGAAGAAAAGGGTAAACAGAGTGAATTTGAATTGTACGAAATGGTTGAGAAGGAAGCGGGCAAGCTTATTATGCAGAAGCGCCAGATGTTTAAACCAGTTTGTGCAAATGTGGATTTTTACAGCGGATTTGTGTATACTATGTTAGGTATTCCAGAAGAATTATTTACACCTATGTTTGCGACAGCAAGAATTTCAGGCTGGTGTTCGCACCGTCTTGAGGAGCTGGTCAATGCTGGCAAGATTATTCGTCCTGCCTATAAGTATGTTGGTCATCACAGACCATACTGCTCAATGGAAGAAAGAGAGAATGTAGACCAGAAAACATTAGGGATGGAGCATATTACAAAGTAATAGTAGGTAAATATTATGTCACAGTATGAAGTAAAAACAATGAATTATCCTGTACACTGTATGGTTGAGGTGCCAGGGTCTAAGAGTATGACTAACAGGGCTCTTTTATTGGCTGCATTATCAAATGAAAACTGCACACTTAATGGAGTTTTATTTAGCGATGATTCAAGACATTTTCTTAGCAGTCTTATAGCATTAGGTTTTATCGTCGAGGTTAATGAGATTGACCGTCAGGTAATAATACATGGACAAGATGGTACTATCCCTGGAAAAAGCGGAACAATTAATGTTGGAAGCGCTGGTACGGCAGCAAGATTTTTAACTGCAATGCTTGCATTGTCTGATGGCGAATATACAATTAATGCGTCGGAGCAGATGAAGAAGCGTCCTATGCTTCCTCTGTTTGAGGCGTTAGAATCTATGGGGGCCCAATTTACATTCCTTGAGAAATATGGGCATCTTCCAGTCTGCGTAAAGGGTGCGGCCATCAATGGGAAGGCGCCAAAGAATCATGTGTCTATAGATATTAGCAAGAGTACTCAGTTTTTAAGCGCACTTCTTATGGTTTCGCCTATGTTAAAGGATGGTTTGGATATTCATATAACAAGTGAAAAGACTGATGGTTCATACATTAGAATTACAACAAAAATGATGCAGCAGTTTGGTGCAAAGGTTATCCATGAGGGTGCATTATATTCTATTCCTGCAGGGGAAAGATACAGAATCGAGACATATCAGATAGAACCAGATGTTTCCGCAGCATGTTATTTTTATGGAATAGCAGCATTAACTGGCGGACACGTAATTGTTAAAAATGTTCACTCTAATTCTATGCAGGGTGATATGAAGTTTTTAAATGTTTTAAAGCAAATGGGCTGTGTTGTAACTGAGGAACGAGAAGGCATCTGTGTTACAGGCCCGACAGATGGCGAATTTTATGGTGTTGATGTGGATATGAATGATTTCTCAGACCAGACAATGACACTTGCAGCCATTGCACCATATGCTAAGTCACCTACATATATTCGTAATATTGCCCATATCAGACTTCAGGAATCTGATAGAATCCATGCTATTGTTACAGAGCTTACAAGGCTTGGAATAAAGGTTGAAGAAGAGGAAGGGGCAATACGAATTTACCCAGGAGAAGTTAAACCGGCAGTAATTGAAACCTATGATGACCATCGTATGGCAATGGCATTTGCCCTTGTTGGTTTGAAGACAGAAGGTATTGTTATTGATAACTGTGAGTGCTGTGGAAAGACATTTGAAAACTATTTCAGTGTACTGGACAAAATTTACTGCTAAGTATCAGTGCCATAACAAAAGTGGAGAACTTTATTATGCATGAGATTTTGATTATATATTTTGTGATTGCAAATATTGTGGGAGTTTCTATTATGGCAGCGGATAAACACAGAGCCATAAAACATAGATGGCGAATCCCAGAAAAAATGCTGTTTCTTGTAAGCCTCATTGGTGGAAGTATAGGAACATGGGCAGGAATGTACATATTTCACCATAAGACAAAGCACTGGTATTTTGTTGTGGGCATGCCACTTATATTATTTGTACAGGTATTGCTTGCGTAAATATTTAAATAGAGGAGATAAAGCATGGGTCTTATTGAAATTAACCATATCACAAAGGATTATGGAAAAGGAAAGGGTGTGTTTGACCTGTCCTTTGATGTGCAGGAGGGTGAAATCTTAGGCTTTTTAGGGCCTAATGGTGCGGGAAAGACAACGACCATAAGGCAGCTTTTAGGGTTTATCAAGCCTGATGTTGGAAGCGTGAGTATTTTTGGAAAAAACTGTTTTTTGCAGGCTCATGAAATTCAGAGGGAGCTGGGGTATCTTCCCGGTGAAATTGCATTTATGGATTCTATGAGCGGGATAGAGTTTATTAGATTTGTTGCCGATATGAAGGGAATGAACGGACTTGAACGGGCAAAAGAGCTTATGGAGCGTTTTGAATTGGAGCCAAGCGGTAAAATCAAGAAAATGTCTAAGGGTATGAAACAGAAGATTGGAATTGTATGTGCTTTTATGCAGAATCCACGAATCCTTATTCTTGACGAGCCTACGAGCGGCTTAGACCCTTTGATGCAGAACCGTTTCGTGGAATTAGTCCTTGAGGAGAAGAAAAAGGGAAAAACAATTTTAATGTCCTCACATATATTTGAAGAGGTAGAACGTACCTGTGACAGAGCAGCTATAATCAGGCAGGGAAGACTGGTTGCTGTAGATGGTATGGATAGATTATGTCAGGGAAGAAAGAAAAAAATAGAAATTACATTTGCAGATGCTGATATGGCGCTTAAGTATGGAGAAGTTTTTAAACAGGCACAGGTAAATGGCTGCAGGGTATCTATGAATGTAGGCAATGATATGGATATGGCAGTTAAGGAAGCGGCCAGATATACAGTTAAGGATTTAAATATTAATACTCAATCGCTGGAAGAGTTTTTTATGCATTTTTATTCGCAAAATAGGGAGGATTGATATGAACTTTACATTATATAAACGTGAATGGAAAAATAACTGGATTTTACTTCTGTTATTTGCAGCTGTTCTTACTATGTACGCATGTATGATTGTATCAATGTTTGACCCTAAGATGGAAGACAGTCTTAGCATAATGTCAGAAAGCATGCCGGAAATTTTTGCGGCATTTGGTATGGCTGATGTCGGAAAAACACTTTTAGAATTTGTTACAGGGTATTTGTATGGAATGCTTTTAATTGCATTCCCGGCAGTATATATTATTATCTTAAGTAATCGTCTGGTTGCACGTTATGTTGACAATGGTTCTATGGCATATATTCTGGCAGTACCGTCTAAACGAGGCAGGATAATATTTACACAGGCCGTATTTTCAATAAGCAGTCTGCTGGTATTGCTTGCATATGTTGCTGGGGTCATAATTGCCTGCAGTCAGTTTATGTTTTATGGTGAGATGGAATTAGCAGCGTTTTTAAAGCTTAATGCAGGACTGTTTGGCCTGTGGATTATGCTGGGAGGAGTATGCTTCTTATTTTCCTGTATATTTAATGATACGAAATGGTCTGCAGGTTTAAGTACTGCATTTGTAGTATATTCCCTGCTTGTCCAGATGGTTTCCCAGGTGGGAGATAAATTTGAAAATTTAAAGTATATTACACCGCTGACAATGTTTCAGTCAGATGCATTTGCTGCAGGGAATAGTGAAGCATGGTTAGGCTGTATAGTTATGTATATAATAGGAGCTGTGTGCTATACAGCTGGAATAATAGTTTTTACTAAAAGAGATTTACCAATTTAATAATAGAAAAAGTGGTGTCTTATAAATTACACAGACACCACCATTTTTTTATCTTTGAACTTCATTTCCGCTCTCTGAGAAAGCAAGCTTGGTAACTTCATCGACAGTTACAAGGTTGAAATCACCACTTACTGTATGCTTTAGACAGCTTGCAGCATTGGAAAACTCAACAGCCTTCTGTGGGTCAAAGCCATTAATGAGACTGTAAATAAGACCAGCACAGTAAGCATCGCCAGCACCGATATAATCCAAAATATGCATGAAGTATTCTTTGCTGTAGTAAGCTTTTCCTTCTGTGTAAATCATAGACTGCAGCTTGAAGGTCGTAATAGATGTTTCTGTACGCCATACAGATGCAACCATCTTAAATGGGAAACGCTTCATTAATTCACTTGCTATGTAAGCATTTTTTTCTTCATTGGACTGTGATGCGTCCATTGAGAATATACCAACAGCGTCATCTTCATTAGCAACGCATATATCGACATACTGACAGATTTCAGTCATAACCTCGTTAGCTTTTTTGCTTGACCAGAGCTTGCTTCTGTAGTTTAAGTCACAGCTTACTGTTAATCCGTGTTCCTTAGCTTTTTTACATGCTGTAAGTGTGATTTTAGCCATGGTATCGCTGATTGCCGGAGCAATTCCTGAAAAATGAAACCATGTGGCATCTGCAAATATTGTATCCCAATCAAAATCATCTTCATTTGCAAGAGCAATGGCAGAACCAGTTCTGTTATAAATAACATTAGATGGTCTCTGGCTTGTCTTTTTTTCGAGGAAATATATACCTATCTGGTCTCCGCCGCGCACAATCATGCTTGTATCAACACCATACTGCCGAAGGGCATTAACTGCGGCCTGGCCAATTGTGTGATTTGGAAGCTTTGATACATAGCTTGTGTTAACACCAAAGTTGGCAAGAGATACAGCGGTATTGGCCTCACCGCCTCCATATACAGCCTCAAAGCTGTGGCACTGCGTAAACCGTTCATTGTTCTCAGGAGAAAGTCTAAGCATAATTTCTCCGAAAGTGATAATTTTGTTCTTCATAATGTAATCCATCCTAATTAATTCTAAAAATCATAAAGTAAAGCTGTATAAAATGTAAGTGCTTTCTTTTTTGATTTGTGGATAATTATAACACATTTTGTAGAAATAAACTCTGCATTTTATAAAAATGTTTTCTTTTTTTAGGAAAATAAGTGAATTATCTTTTTTATTTTGGTATACTAGAAAGCAATTGAGTATAAATACATTTTAGAAATGAGGACTAAGATGATAAGGGAGTGTTCACTCGAAGATATTTCAGATGGAAAGCTATATGGAGAAAATGATATGGTTAAGGCAGATACTAACGGTTGCAGCGGCTGTAAGTCTGTATGCTGCCATGGCATGGGAGATACCATTAAGCTTGACCCATATGATATATACAGGCTGACAACGGGCCTTAATACCACGTTTGAGCAGCTGATGAATAGTAAGATTGAATTGAATGTTGTAGATGGTGTTATAATGCCAAACCTAAAGATGACAGAAGGAAAAAATCAATGTTCGTTTCTCAATGACAGTAAGCGCTGTGATATTCATGGCATGAGACCGGGAATATGCAGGCTTTTTCCGCTTGGAAGATATTGGGAGGATGAAACACATTTTAAATATATTCTGCAGACCGGGCAGTGCCATAAGGATAATCTTACAAAGATTAAGGTTAAGAAATGGCTTGATACACAAGATTTGACAGTATATAACCAGTTTATTGCGGCATGGCACAAGTATCTTAAGGATATTCAGGCAGCAATTGCAGGTTTTGCTGATAAGGATTTAGCTGATGAAAAGATTCGTATATTGAACATGTATACGTTAAAGACTTTTTATATTACGCCTTATACTGAGGGCGTGGATTTTTATAAGCAGTTTTATGTGAGATTAGATGAGGCGCGTAAGAAGCTGGGAATGGAGGCATAAATTGAAAACATATTTATTTAGCGTCGGAGGTTTTTTGATACCAGGATATGGCCTGATGATTGGAATAGGATTCCTTATTGCACTTGCAGTTGGAATTTTCAGAGCGAAAAGTATGAAGATGAATGACGAGGCAGTTTTAGACCTGGCGATTATTGCTATTTTATCAGGATTTCTTGGAGCAAAGATTCTTTATGTGATTACTGAATTTTCAGCTTTTTTAGAGGACCCTCTGTCAGTTATTGGTTCGGCAGGGTTTGTGGTGTATGGTGGAATTATTTCAGGCGTTTTATGCTGTATGATTTATTGTAAGGTTAAAAAGCTTGATTTTTTAGAGTATTTTGATTTAGTTATGCCAGAGGTGGCAATTGCACAGGGCTTCGGCAGAATCGGCTGTTTTCTTGCAGGCTGCTGTTATGGCAGAGAAACGTCAAGCCCAATTGGTGTGATATTTCCGGAAGGGAGTATGGCGCCAGCAGGAGTTAAGCTGATACCAACACAGCTGTTTTCTGCAGCTGGTGATATACTGATTGCAGTTATTCTAATGGTAATAGCGTATAAGTTCAGCTATTCAGCTGCTGCTTCGAGGGGTATGGCATCAGGAGCAGGGGATAGAAAGCATCTGTTAAAGGGTGACATAGGCTGTATATACATGCTTCTTTATGGAATTGGAAGATTTGTAATAGAGTTTTTTAGAGATGATGAGAGAGGTGCAGTCGGTTTTCTTTCAACGTCACAGTTTATTTCGTTTTTTATTGTGGCATTTGGGGTTACGCTGTTTGTGTATAACAGGAAGAAGAAATAAAGATAATGATAAATGAGGGGACAGCTAAATATTTGGCTGTCCCCTCATTTACTATAATACCTTAGATAAAAATTCCTGTAATCTTGGACTTTCTGGCTGTTCAAAAAATTCCTTTGGAGTGTTTTCCTCCTGAATATGCCCTCCGTCAAAGAACATACAGCGGGAGGCTACTTCTTTGGCAAACCCCATCTCATGGGTAACAATAATCATAGTCATACCTGATTTGGCAAGCTCTTTCATAATGGAAAGGACTTCACCAACCATTTCTGGGTCAAGAGCAGATGTCGGCTCATCGAAAAGCATGACTTCAGGATTCATAGCCATGGCTCTGGCAATGGCTACACGCTGTTTCTGACCACCTGATAACATATCTGGATACTGGTCTGCTTTATCTGAAAGGCCAACTCTCTCAAGAAGTTCATCAGCTTTCTTAGAAGCTTCTTCTTCGCTCATATGAGCAACCTTCATTGGGGCAAGCATAATATTTTTACGGATAGTCATGTTAGGGAAGAGATTGAAATGCTGGAATACCATACCAATCTTTTCACGGAGCTCATTGATATTGACATTTTTGTCAGTGAGGTCTGTTCCATGGAACAGAACATGTCCGCTTGTCGGCTCCTCTAAAAGGTTGATTGAACGCAGGAAGGTGGATTTACCGCAGCCTGAGGGTCCGATAATTGTAATTACTTCGCCTTTTTTTATAGTTGTGTTAACACCCTTTAAAACAGCATGTGAGCCAAAGGATTTATTTAAATCTTTAATTTCTATAATTACATCTGTGTTATTATCGCTCATTGCTTCTTAATCTCCTTTCAAGTTTCTTAACTAGTGATGAAAGAATCATTACAAGTACAAGATAGATAATTGCAACACCAATAAGTGGAAGGAATGGGTCGTAAGTGATGCTTCGGATAATATCACCGCCGCGGGTTAAGTCGTTTAATCCAATGTAACCACTGATTGAGGTTTCCTTTAATAATACAATAAATTCGTTAGCCAGAGCAGGCAAAACATTTTTAAATGCCTGTGGAAGGATAACGCATATCATAGTCTGACGGTATGTAAGACCGAGACTTCTTGCGGCTTCGAACTGGCCATTATCAATTGACATAATACCTGAACGGAAGATTTCAGCTACATATGCACCAGAGTTGATTCCGAATGCGAGAATTGCCACAAGCACTTTGTTTACTGAAAGTGAACCAAAGATAATGTAGTAGATAATCAACAGCTGAACCATTGTAGGTGTACCGCGGATAACTGTCAGGTAAATGCTGCATAAGAAGTTAAGAATCTTCATATTACCTGTCTTATCATGGCTTGAACGTACAACAGCAATAAGAAAGCCGATTACAATGCCCATAAGTGCGGCACAGGCAGCAATAATCAGGGTATTTAAAAGACCCTTAAGGAGATAATTGTACCTTCCGTCATTTAAGAAGTCAGTCTTGAACTTTGAAACAAAATCCTGGCCTGAGACATCAGCGTCATTATTGCGTACAACTATTACCTGTTTAGCATTTGTGTAGGTTGTTGAGAAGTCAATATTTTTTAAACGCTCCTCAGTTACAGTAAGACCTGCGGCACCGATATCAGATTTTCCCGATGCAACTGCAGATATGATGGAATCAAATTCCATATCTTCAATATTAAGTGTCATGCCAAGGTAGTCGGCGACAGCATTGGCAATATCTACGTCAATACCAACGACTGAACCATTGCTGTAGTATTCATATGGTTCGAAGTAAGCGTTAGTTGCCATATTGAGCACACCATTGTTTCTTACGGCATCTGAAGCTGGAGCGTAAGGAGTTTTTGGTGCGTTTTCTCCAATATAGTTATTTATGATTTTATCAATAGTGCCATTGGCTTTTAAGTATTCGATAGCTTCATTTACTGAATTTTTAAGTGCCGTATTTGATTTTGAGATACAGATGGCGTAATCTTCATTTGCAAATTCTTCGTCAAGAATCATAAGCTCTGCATTAGCATTTACAAATGCTTTGGCAGGCTGTTCGTCAATAACAACAGCATCAATTTTACCCTGTTTCAATGCCTGTATAGCATCAGCGCCTTTGTTGTAGCGTTCTACTTTTGTTCCTGCTTTATCACCTTCGTAGTCAGAGCAATAGGTATCTCCTGTTGTTCCTAACTGGACACCGATGGATCTGCCTTCTAAATCATCAACAGAAAATACTGTGTTTTCAATTACCTTTTTCGAGCCGCATGCTGTCAGTGTAAGGGCTGAAAGACACAGAACCGTCAATAAAGCAAACGCAAACAGACGCGAAAACTTATTGTTTTGTGTTTTCATTAGTTAGTCCTTTCTTTCTTTATGTAATTTTGAAATAAAATATTCAATTATTGAATTATACACTGTATTTTATATATGGTAAATAATAAAATAATTGTTCTTTAAAAAAATGTTGTTTTTTGTGTGATATATTGTAAAATAATAATATCAGGTGTATTGAAACCAATATATCCGGGCAGAAAATTAAGAAAGAAAGTTTATATATGAATGAGAAGAAATTAAGGAGAAAGAATCTTGCATTAAGAATCATGATTTTTATAGGAACATATGCAGGAGTTAATGCGGTAAGAGGATTCTTTAGTATAAGAATGGCAGTGGGGAATAGTGATGATTATACGATATTAGCAATGTCGTCGTCGCTTGCGCTTGATTATTTGACATTTTTACTTATGTCGGCAGCAGTTTTTATAATGAATTTTTTCGTGAAGCAGGCTTTAAGTAAAAAGGAGTGGATTATCAGAGCGGTTGTTATGGGGATTTCTGTGGTTTTAATATGGTATTCAGCACCGTCAATATCATATATTATCTATATGGGGGCTAGCAGATATTCTGAAAACCTGCTTATATATCCAGTTGATATTAAATTTGCAGAGTCATATATTTCAAGCAACCTGTGGACTGTATTTTCATATATGGTTTCAGCGGCAGTATATGTAGTGCTGGCAGTAATGTC
>JAUNPT010000044.1 GCA_030536565.1 Eubacteriales bacterium
ATTTTTTGTATTGCTGGCAGCTTTGGCAGCAGGTTTTTTAATAAACAGATATTCTCCTACAAATGAGAGAATGAGCGGATATATATTTTTTGATGTGCCAAAGGAGACCGAAAATCTTGTGATTATAGATGGAGAGAGATATCCTGATACAGGCTGTTATATTGATGGACAGCTTTATCTTGCACAGGAGTTTATTGCAAAAAATATTAATGTGAGATATTACTACGATAAAGAAAGTAACGGGGTGCTTTATACAGACTCTAAAAAAACGTATACATTTTTACCGGGAGATAAAAATTATAGTGACAGCAGCAAAGAAAACTATACATCAGAATATCCGGTTGCTGTGGATAAAGATGGAATGGTATATCTTAACTGGGAGTTTGTAGCAGGACATACTAACTGTACGTATGAATATGGAACCGAGCCGGCAAGACTTAGCATAAAGCTGTCACATGATGAGGTTACAACAGTTACTTCAACTAAAAAAACAGCGCTGCGTTACAGAGCAGGAATTAAAAGTCCTATTCTGGAGGAGATAAAAGAAGGAACACAGCTTCAGTATGTGGATGGTGTTGATGACTGGTCAAGGGTAATAACACCTTCAGGTTTTAGCGGATATGTAAAAAATTCAACAATTTCAGAGCAGGTAACAGATATACCAGAGGATACATTTACGGATAATCATGAGAAAATAACGAAAGATTACAAGATTTCCCTTGCATGGTTTCAGGTGGCAGGTACATTTGGAAATGAGCTTATTGACGATTATCTGACAGGAACTTCTGGGATAACAACAATTTCACCTACATGGTATTCTATTACAGATGAAGCAGGAAATATGGATTCATATGCAACAGAAGGCTTCGTATCAGATATGCATTCCAGAGGAATAGAAGTATGGCCTTTAGTGAGTGATTTTAATACAGAGGTGGATTTTAAAGCGCTGTACTCAAGTAAAACATCAAGGACAAATATTATAAGCAGGCTTATGGCAGATGCAAAAAAATATGATTATGATGGAATCAATATTGATTTTGAAAATATCAGAACAGCTTACAGTCAGGATTTTCTTCAGTTTATAAGAGAACTGTCAGTGGAGTGTGAAAAAGAGCAGCTGGTTCTTTCTACTGATAATTATAAGCCGGAAAGTTATAATGAGTGTTATAATTTAAAGGAGCAGGCGTCATATATTGATTATTCGGTTCTGATGGCGTATGACGAGCATTACAGCGGCTCAGATGCGGGGTCGGTTGCGTCTCTGCCATTTGTTGAAGAAGGAATTAAGGATATGATAAAGCTTGTTCCTAAAGAGCAGGTTCTTGCAGCAGTTCCTTTTTATACAAGGGTATGGACAACAAAGGCATCAGGAACGACAAGTGTGGCTGTAAGCATGCAGACGGCACTTGACCAGTTAAGTATCTATGGTGTGTCGGCTTTATGGTCAGAGGAAAGCGGGCAGTATATAATGTCTGCAGAAGGAAATGGAGGGACTGTACAGATTTGGTTTGAGGAAGACCGCTCTATTGGAGAAAAGATGAAGAAGATAAAGCAGTATGATATTGCGGGAGCTGCAGCATGGAGGCTGGGGCTTGAAAATTCTTCAGTATGGGATGTAATAAACCAGTATCTTAATTAGAGAATAAAAAACACCGGAAAAACATATAAATATATAAATAAACCTATGGGTAAATGTGATGAATAGAAAGCTGCTCATACCGGTTATGTCAGTCCTTATGCTGATAACAGTTTATGTGGCGTCCAATGTGGTGCTTCCGCAGACACATAGTGTTATGGCAGGGAATATAAGTGATAATGGAGTGATTAATGAAGCTGTGGATTTATCAGTGGATTTTTCAGGCAGATGTGTTGTTATTGACAGTGGACACGGAGGGATTGACCCGGGAAAAGAAGGCCGGAACGGAGTTTTGGAAAAGGATATTAATCTGGCTATTGCCATGAAGCTAAAGGAGCTTCTTGAGCAGT
Source organism: Eubacteriales bacterium (assembly GCA_030536565.1). Classification (GTDB taxonomy): domain Bacteria; phylum Bacillota; class Clostridia; order Lachnospirales; family Lachnospiraceae; genus Lachnospira. The sequence continues at coordinate 1,987 of JAUNPT010000044.1, forward strand.
CCCAGATAAGAGTTGTTATGACAAGAACTAAGGATGAAGGGCTGTATGAGGAAAACGATACAAATAAAAAGGCGGCTGACATGAAAAAAAGATGTGGTATCATTAACGATAGCGGCGCAGATATGGTAGTCAGCATTCATCAGAATAGTTTCCAAAGCGGGCTTGTAAAAGGGGCGCAGGTGTTTTATTATAAATATTCGGCAGAAGGAAAAGAGCTTGCTCAGATTATGCAGGAAAAGCTTATCGAGGAGCTGGATAATGATAATAAGCGGGTTGCAAAGGAGGATAATACCTATTATCTGCTTATAAATACAAAGATTCCAACTGTTATAGCAGAGTGTGGTTTTTTGTCAAATGACATGGAGGCAGAGCTGCTTGTTACTGAGGAATATCAGCAGAAGGTTGCCATGGCATTATATGATGGAATAATAGAGTATTTGATTTCTCAAAAGTAAAGGAGGCAAAGGTTGAAAACAATCATTGCGAAGATACAAAAGGATAATGAGCTGGAAAATAAGGAGATTTACAGGCGGGCAGGAGAGATTCTGCGTGGAGGCGGTCTTGTCGCATTTCCAACTGAGACGGTATATGGGCTTGGAGCAGATGCGCTGGACGAAAAGGCTTCAGCAAAAATATATGCGGCTAAGGGAAGACCTTCTGATAACCCTCTTATTGTGCATATTGCTGATAAAAAAGATTTATATAAACTATCAAGCTGCGTTAATGATAATGCTGTAAGGCTGGCGCAAGCATTCTGGCCGGGGCCTCTGACTATGATTTTAAAGAAGGCGGATATAGTGCCAGCTTCAATCACAGGAGGTCTTGATACGGTTGCCATAAGAATGCCAAGTCACCCAGTGGCAGAAAAGCTTATAAAAGAGGCTGGAGTTTATGTTGCAGCTCCAAGTGCTAACACATCTGGCAGGCCAAGTCCTACAAGGGCAGCGCACGTAATAGATGACCTTTCAGGAAGAATTGATATGATAATTGAAGATGATACTGTGGATATAGGTGTGGAATCTACAATTGTAGATTTAAGTGAAGAAGTTCCTACAATTTTAAGACCGGGATATATTACAGAGCAGATGCTTTCACAGGTGCTTGACAGCGTTATAACAGACCCGGGAATTATGACCAGTGTGAAGGCCGGGGTGGTCCCAAAGGCTCCGGGAATGAAGTACAAGCATTATGCGCCCAATGCAGATTTGGCGATTGTGGAGGGCAGTATGGAGCATGTGATTGATTATATAAATACTGCGGTTAAGGAAAAAGAGAAACAGGGATTCAAAGTTGGGATAATGGCAACTGATGAAACGAAAGACCGTTATAAGTCCGGAATGGTATATTCAGTTGGAAGCAGAAAAAGTGAAGCCTCTGTTGCTCATAATTTGTTTGCACAGTTAAGGGCGTTTGACCAGCTGGGAGCCCAATATATATATTCTGAAAGTTTTTCAACGGATAATGTGGGACAGGCTGTTATGAACAGGTTGATAAAGGCAGCAGGACATACTATAATAAATGTCTAGTGAGAACTAGAATTGTAAGGTGGTTTATAAGTATGAATAGATTTAATAAAATTATTTTCGTATGTATAGGAAACACCTGTAGAAGCCCTATGGCAGCTACAATAATGCACGCATTTCTGCCGGAGATGCTTGTTGAATCAAGAGGAATGGTAGTGCTTTTTCCAGAACCTTATAATCCAAAGGCTGTTGCGGTGTGTTCGAGACATAATATGATTATGCCAAGTAATTGTGCAACAGAGCTGACAGGAGAAGATTTTAGCAACGATACGCTGGTATTAGTTATGAACAAGGATATGAAGCATAAAATTTATGATACATTTGCAACTGCAATTAATGTATATACGTTAGGTGAATTTGCCGGAGAGACAGATGTGGAGATAGCAGACCCTTATGGAAAGGGAGCAGAGGAATATAACAGCTGCTTTGAAGGACTGTACCGCCTGATAGAAAAGTCGGCAGAGATATTAAAGGATAATAAAAATAAGGAGGATTATTAAGTGATAGCGATAGGATGTGACCATGGAGCATTGGAATTAAAGAATCAGATAATTGAACATTTGAAAAAAAGGGGGCTTGAGTGTAAGGACGTAGGGACATATACTGATGAATCCTGCGATTATCCAGAGTATGCACATAAGGTGACTGATTTGGTGCTGTCAGGTGAATGCAGTGAGGGTATTCTTCTTTGTGGAACAGGAATTGGCATGAGCATGGCTGCCAATAAGGTAAAGGGAATCAGAGCGGCTCTTTGTGGTGACTGTTTTAGTGCACAGGCAACAAAGGAGCATAATAATGCAAATGTATTGTGCATGGGAGCAAGAGTTATTGGGCCGGAGCTTGCATTTAGAATTACAGATACTTTTTTAGATTCAAGGTTTTCGGGTGACGAAAGACATATAAGAAGAGTCAGTAAGCTTGAGGATTAATTTTAAATAAAATACAGAAATGGAGAGAAAAATGGCGAATATAGTTGTTATGGAACACCCACTTATTAAGCATAAGATTGGAATTGCAAGAAGAATTGAAACTGGTTCAAAGGATTTTAGGCAGCTTATCAGTGAGGTTGCTATGCTTATGTGCTATGAAGCAACAAGAGACTTAGAGCTTCAGGAAGTAGACATTGAAACACCAATCTGTGCTACAACAGTTCAGGAGCTGAAGGGAAAGAAGCTCGCAGTCGTTCCTATTTTAAGAGCCGGTCTTGGTATGGTAGATGGAATGCTTAGTATGATTCCAGCTGCAAAGGTTGGTCATATTGGATTGTTCAGAGATGAGACAACCCATGAACCAGTTGAGTATTACTGCAAGATGCCTGAGGACATTTCAGAGAGGGAGGTATTTGTAGTTGACCCTATGCTTGCAACAGGCGGCTCAGCATCAGCGGCAATTACAATGATTAAAAACAGAGGCGCAAAGAAGCTTCACTTTATGTGTATTATTGCGGCACCGGAAGGCCTTGAAAGATTAAGAAGGGATCATCCAGATGTTGATATCTATATTGGTGCCTTAGATGAAAAGCTGAACGATAACAAGTACATTATTCCGGGTCTTGGAGATGCCGGGGATAGAATTTTTGGTACAAAGTAGTTAATTGACAGCGGGGCATTTACATGCCCCGTTTTGTGCAGGCACATGTTGGTATTATCGGAATGGAGAAATGTTATGAATCAGAAAAGAAAAGATTATATATCATGGGACGAATATTTTATGGGAGTGGCAAAGCTTTCAGCTATGCGCTCAAAGGATCCAAACACTCAGGTTGGAGCTTGTATTGTAAGTGAGGATAACAAGATTTTATCAATGGGATATAATGGACTGCCAAGAGGCTGTTCAGATGATGAGTTCCCTTGGTCCAGAGAAGGCGACCCTCTTGATAATAAGTATATCTATACTGCACATAGTGAATTGAATGCAATACTTAATTACAGAGGCGGAAGTCTGTATAACGCTAAGATGTATGTGACACTGTTTCCTTGTAATGAATGTGCCAAGGCAATTATTCAGGCGGGAATCAAGACATTGGTTTATGACTGCGATAAGTATGCAGATACAGCGTCGGTAATTGCATCTAAGAGAATGCTCAATGCAGCAGGTGTGAGATATTATAAGTATGATAAGACAGGACGAAAGATAGAAATAGAGCTATAAAATAAGGGGATGTTGCACTAAAAAAAATTAGTGTGACGCCATCAATGACATAATAAGGCAATATATAGTTTATGCATTTCAGGCACGCTTACGCTGCTTACGCCTCGCAGCGGATACTAAATTCGCACGTTGCGCTCATTAAGTACCGGCGGGCTCAAAGCACCTGAAACTACATAAACTATATATTGCCTTTACATAAAATAGAGGCGCCACACTAATTCTTTGATATGTTCCCTTATTTTTGCAGCTGTGCTTTTATATTATGTATGGAACTTATAAATAACTATCCAGTACCTTCAAATATTCCTCAAAACTTTTGTCATAAATAGCAGTCAGCAGATTATTTAGCTTGTGCAGCGAGGATACCAGCATCTCGTTGCTGATTAGCCCTAAGCTGCAGGCATCTGCTAATTCGTCAAGGTCAACAACCTTTACCTGATTGTCTTTAATTATGACATCTGCCAGTAAATCAGTGAATGTGTATGTATCTTTACTGGCATTATAGAATGTATCAATAATATCACAGTATATATAAGCAAGAGTGTTGTCTTCTTTAAAAAATCTGCTGATTTTCCAGCCCTTATCAAGGACATAATAAGATATGCCATGGGAAAAATCTGCCTTAGGGCGGAATGTTTTCCACTTTGTAATAATCTGGTTGTGTTCTATGTGAATAATCTGATCATCTTTTAGGCTGATACACTCAGCTGGAATTAAGCGTTTTCTGAAAAGAGTGGTCATTGTGATACCCCCTGAAAAAATTATAACGAACAAAATTTATAAAAAAATTATAACAGCATTACAAAAAAATTACAATTATTTATTAGGAAACTCAAAAAGAATTGAAAAAGTATAGAAAAACAATTCTAATTGAATTGAAATATACAGATAAAATATAATTATTGGTGAATATTTAAAATTACGTAAATAAATAGACAATCAATTGTTAAAATGCTACAATAATAACAAACTTTTGCGAAATGAGGCAGTAGAAGCTATGAATGGAAAAGGGGACATGTACCGTAATATTGTACTAATATCTCAGGTCAGCATTAATGTAATGGTACCGACATTCATATGTCTGGCAGCCGGAATATGGCTGGATAAGAGATTCGGTACGTGGTTTACAATACCTCTATTGTTTCTTGGAATGGCGGCAGGCGCCAGAAATGCTTATGTATTGGTGAGCAATACAATAAGGCAGGAAGAACGTAGAAGGCAGAGGAAGCTGCAGGCTGAAATTGATGCAAAAGTTAAGAAAGCAGGTCAGAAAAAAATCGACGATGAGCTTAAAAAGGGGTTATCGGGGAAGAAATAATTATAGGCGGTCAGGTGTATAATGATTGAGAAGCTTAGGGAGTTAAATGACGCATTACCAGAAATGCTTTTTATTGATATAGTTTATCTTATTTTAGGTGAGCTTATAATTTGTCTTGCAGCCCCGGACAATCTTAAATCTGTATGGGCGGTTGGATTTTTGGCAGGTGTAATATATTCTGTATTTGGAACATTTCAGTTAAGCTTCAGAATACGGAAAGTAGTATATGGTGGAGGTAATACCACAGCTGTGCTGCTGGTCGGCTATATGATAAGGCTGGGAATGCTGCTTGCGGTTCTTGTTACCCTGTATCTTACGGGCTGGGGAGATATGCTTGCGGCTCTGGCTGGTATGTTTTCTATGAAAGTAGCGGCGTATTCACAGCCGTTTACTAATAAATTTTTATCAAAAATAAACAAAAAAGGAAGGTGAAAAGGTGGGAGGCTTGGTGATGACTTCAATGGTGGCTTTGGATAGCAGCTTTATGATTAAGTCATTGTATTCGTTTCAGATACCGGGTATTGACTATACATTTCAGCTTAATACGACACATGTCGCTATGCTTATTGTATCAGTCTTTATAATTGTGATGGCTGTTATTGCAAGGATAAAGATAAGCAAGGTCAGTGCATCAGATACTCCGGGAAAGTTTCAGACTGCAATTGAATTGATTATTGAGATGCTTGGAAACATGGTTGATGGAATCATGGGTAAAAATGCAAGGCGTTTTGTTAACTACATTACAGCATTGTTTATCTTTATCATATGTTCTAATCTTGCCGGACTTTTCGGGCTTAGACCACCTACCGCAGACTACGGAGTCACAGTAGCGCTGGGTGTAATCACATTTGTACTGGTACATTTCAATGGTATTAAGGCAAAGGGTGGAGGACACTTTACAGCAATGTGTAAACCACTGCCGCTGACGCCAATTAATATAATAGGCGAGCTTGCAGTTCCGTTGTCTTTATCACTGCGTTTGTTTGGTAATATCATGTCAGGAACGGTTCTTATGGGACTGATTTACGATTTAGTAGGTCGGTTTGCATTGATTTTTCCGTCTTTTCTGCATGGATATCTGGATTTATTTTCAGGCTGCATTCAAGCGTATGTGTTCTGTATGTTGACGATGGTTTACGTTAACGACAAAATTGCCGAAGATTAAAGGCAGATTTTAATTATTATTTTATTTTATGGAGGACTTAAAACATGAATATTAGTGGACAGGAATTTATTCAGGCTATGTCAGCAATTGGCGCAGGTATCGCAATGATAGCGGGTGTAGGTCCTGGTGTAGGTCAGGGTATCGCAGCTGGACATGGTGCAGCAGCAGTTGGACGTAATCCGGGAGCAAAGTCAGATATTACTTCTACAATGTTACTTGGCCAGGCTGTAGCCGAAACAACAGGTCTTTATGGTTTCGCCGTAGCTATTATCTTAATGTTCGTTCAGCCATTTAAGTAAAAAAGGCAAAAAACAGATATTAAGCTGATAGGAAGGAGGCTAAAAACTTGAATTTCGTGGGAAGTACAATGATTGCTCTGGAAGGCGGTCGTTTATTTGGTCTTGATTATCAGCTTCTATTAGATGCAGCAATTACAGCGGTTAACGTATTCTTATTGTTTCTGTTTCTGTCTTATGTTCTTATCAATCCGGTAAGAAACATGCTTCAGAAAAGACAGGATAAAGTGACAAGTGACAGAGAAACAGCTCAGGCTGAAAAGTCAGAAGCAATTGCTTTAAAGCAGGAATACGAAGAAAAGCTGAAGACTGCTGATAAAGAAGCGGAAGCGATTTTAAGCGATGCCCGTAGAACGGCAATGCACAGTAGTGCGAAAATTGTTGATGAGGCAAAAGAGGAGGCTGCCAGAATTATTGCGAGAGCTAATACAGAGGCAGAACTTGAAAAGCAGAAGGCAGCAGATGATGTAAAACAGCAGATTATTGCAGTTGCATCAGTTATGGCGGCTAAGCTGGTCGCCAGGTCAATTGACGATAGTGAAAATAACGCTCTTATTGAAGAGACTCTGAATGAAATGGGTGAGAAGACATGGCTAAGCTAGTAGAGACAACTTACGGTGATGCATTATTTGAACTTGCCATTTCTGAATCTAGCGTAGATTCATTATATGCAGAGGCACAGGCTGTAATAGAAGCATTTGAACAGAATAAAGAGCTTGGCAGGTTATTGAATCATCCTAAGATTGAAAAAGAAGAAAAAGAACAGGTCATTAAAAATGTATTTGAGAAGTTTGTCTCAAAGAATATGACCGGCTTCCTTGTGATTATGATATCCAAGGACAGACAGAAAAAAATTGTTGGCACACTTAAAGCTTTTGAAAAGAGAGTTAAGGAATATAAAAAGATTGGTACAGCTTATGTATCAACAGCCAAACCTCTTACAGATGCACAGAAGGACAAGGTTGTTGCCAGATTGTCAGCTACAACAGAATATGCAGCTTTTGAAATGAACTATATAGTTGATGAATCACTTATTGGCGGTATGGTTATCAGAATTGGCGATAGAGTTGTTGACAGCAGTATTAAACATAAAATCGACGAGCTTGCAAAGGATTTAAAGAAAATCCAGCTGGCATAGCTTGTACTAAAAATAGAAAGAGGGTGCGTTGGCTCCATGAATTTAAGACCGGAAGAAATCAGCTCAGTTATTAAGGAGCAGATTAAGAGATATTCTACCGAACTTGAAGTATCTGATGTAGGTACAGTTATTCAGGTGGCGGACGGTATCGCGCGTATACATGGTCTGGAAAAGGCTATGCAGGGAGAACTTCTTGAGTTCCCAGGCGAGGTATACGGTATGGTCCTCAACCTTGAGGAAGATAACGTAGGTGCTGTATTGCTTGGTGATACAAAGAATATCAATGAGGGCGATACAGTTAAAACAACAGGACGAGTTGTAGAGGTTCCAGTTGGTGATGCATTGACAGGACGAGTTGTTAATGCATTGGGACAGCCAATTGATGATAAAGGGCCTATTGTTACAGATAAGTTCCGTAAAATCGAAAGAGTAGCATCTGGTGTTATTACAAGAAAATCAGTAGATACTCCATTACAGACAGGTATTAAGGCTATTGATGCAATGGTTCCAATTGGAAGAGGTCAGAGGGAGCTTATTATCGGTGACCGTCAGACAGGTAAGACCGCAATTGCTATTGATACTATCATAAACCAGAAGGGGCAGGGTGTACATTGTATATATGTTGCCATTGGACAGAAAGCGTCAACAGTTGCTTCAATTGTTAAGACATTAGAAGAATTTGGCGCCATGAGTTATACAACAATCGTTGCAGCTACAGCAAGTGAGCTTGCTCCATTACAGTACATTGCTCCATATTCAGGCTGTGCAATAGGTGAAGAATGGATGGAGCGCGGAGATGATGTATTAGTTGTTTATGATGACTTAAGTAAGCACGCCGCTGCATATCGTACACTGTCTTTATTATTAAAGAGAGCACCGGGACGAGAAGCATATCCTGGTGATGTATTCTACCTGCATTCAAGACTTCTTGAGAGAGCGGCAAGAATGTCAGATGAGTATGGCGGAGGTTCACTTACAGCGCTTCCGATTATTGAGACGCAGGCAGGAGATGTATCGGCATATATACCTACTAATGTTATTTCAATTACAGACGGCCAGATTTATCTTGAGACAGAAATGTTTAACTCAGGCTTCAGACCAGCAATCAATGCAGGTCTTTCAGTATCTCGAGTTGGAGGTTCTGCCCAGATTAAGGCGATTAAGAAGATTTCTGCTCCTATTCGTACAGAGCTTGCACAGTACAGAGAGCTTGCTTCATTTGCACAGTTTGGTTCAGACCTTGATGCGGATACGAAGGAAAAGCTCGCGCAGGGAGAGAGGATTAAGGAAATGTTAAAGCAGCCACAGTATAAGCCAATGGCTGTTGAATATCAGGTTATTATTATCTATGCAGTAACTAAGAAGTATGTGCTGGATATTGATGTGGACAGGATTCTTGATTTCCAGAATGGCCTTTTTGAATATATTGATACAAAGTATCCTCAGATTCCAGAGTCTATTAAAGAGACAAAGGTTCTTGATGAGGAAAATGAAAAGGCATTGGTAAATGCTATTGAAGAATTTAAGAAAACATTTAAATAAGCGAAACGGAGGTAATTGTTTATGGCCTCAATGAGAGACATAAAAAGGCGTAGAGACAGTATTCAAAGTACCGGCCAGATTACCAAAGCCATGAAGCTCGTATCAACTGTTAAGCTGCAGAAAGCCAAGGGAAAAGCAGAAAGCACCAAGCCATATTTTGACTTGATGTATGAAACTGTATCCAATATGCTTGCAAAGTCAGGAAATATAAATCATAAATATTTAAAGCCAGGTGCTTCATCTGGTAAGGCAGTCATTGTGATTACTGGAAACAGGGGACTTGCGGGTGGATACAACACTAATATAACCAAGCTTATTACCAATGGCGGTATTCAAAGAGAAGATGTTGTGGCTTATACAATAGGTTCAAAAGGAAGGGATTTTCTGGCAAGAAAGAACTTTAAAATTGCCAGGGATTACTCTGAAATAATAGAAGAACCCATGTATTCTGACGCAAAGGAAATCTGTGATGATGTTCTTGCAGCATTTACAGAGGGCGATGTTGGAGAAATATATCTGGCATACACATCTTTTAAGAACACAGTTGTTCACGAACCACAGCTTATTAAGCTTCTTCCAGTCGAAGCGGAAGCTGGGAAAAACGGGAATATGGATACAACACCTATGAATTATGAGCCGGAGGAGACGGAGGCGCTGAATCTTATTATACCAAAGTATATGTGTAGTTTGATTTATGGTGCACTTATTGAATCTGTAGCAAGTGAGAATGGTGCTCGTATGCAGGCAATGGATAATGCCACAAGCAATGCAGAGGAAATGATTTCAGATTTGTCCCTTAAGTATAACAGAGCCCGTCAGGCCGCTATTACTCAGGAGCTTACAGAGATTGTAGCCGGTGCAAATGCTATTGAATAAAAATAAAATGGAGGTTAAAATGGCAGTTAATAATATTGGTAAAATTACTCAGATTATCGGTGCCGTACTTGATATTAAGTTCACAGATGGTAATCTTCCAGAGATTAATTCAGCCATTAATATTAATACCAATGACGGCGGCAAGCTTGTTGTGGAAGTAGCACAGCATCTTGGTGATGATATTGTAAGATGTATCGCCATGGGTTCTACTGATGGTCTTGTCAGAGGTATGGAAGCTGAAAGTACAGGAGCTCCTATTTCAGTACCTGTAGGTGAGGCAACACTGGGCAGAATGTTTAATGTGCTGGGTGAGCCTATTGATAATAAACCTGCTCCTGAGGTTGAGAAGCATATGCCAATTCATAGAAAGGCACCTGCTTTTGCAGAACAGTCAACAAATACGGAGATTCTGGAAACTGGTATCAAGGTAGTTGACCTGCTTTGTCCTTATCAGAAGGGCGGAAAAATCGGTCTCTTTGGTGGTGCCGGAGTTGGTAAGACAGTTCTTATTCAGGAGCTTATTAGAAATATTGCGACTGAGCATGGTGGATATTCTGTATTTACTGGTGTAGGAGAGCGGACACGTGAGGGTAATGACCTTTACTATGAAATGAAAGAATCAGGAGTTATCGAGAAGACTACAATGGTATTCGGACAGATGAATGAGCCGCCTGGAGCACGTATGAGAGTTGGTCTTGCAGGACTTACTATGGCTGAGTATTTTAGAGATGAGGGTGGTAAAGATGTACTGCTCTTTATTGATAATATTTTCCGTTTCACACAGGCAGGCTCAGAGGTTTCAGCCCTTTTAGGACGTATGCCATCAGCCGTTGGTTACCAGCCGACGCTTCAAACAGAAATGGGTGCGCTTCAGGAACGTATTACATCAACAAAGAATGGTTCTATTACATCAGTTCAGGCTGTGTATGTACCTGCCGATGACTTGACAGACCCTGCTCCGGCAACAACCTTTGCCCACTTGGACGCTACAACTGTACTGTCGCGTTCAATTGTAGAGCTTGGTATTTATCCAGCAGTAGACCCGCTGGAATCAACATCAAGAATCCTTGACCCTAAGATTGTAGGTGAGGAGCATTATAAGGTTGCCAGAGCTGTTCAGGAAATATTGCAGAAGTATAAGGAGCTTCAGGACATTATTGCCATTCTTGGTATGGATGAGCTTTCAGAGGAAGATAAGCTGGTTGTTTCAAGAGCAAGAAAGGTTCAAAGATTCTTATCACAGCCTTTCTTCGTTGCCGGACAGTTTACGGGCCTTGAAGGAAAGTATGTGCCTGTCAATGAAACAATTCAGGGCTTTAAGGAAATTATTGAAGGAAAGTATGACGATATTCCAGAAAGTTATTTCTTAAACTGCGGTAATATTGATGATGTTCTTGCAAAGTGCGAAAAATAGCAGAACGAGGTGAAATATGAAGACGTTTATGTTGTTAGTTAATACACCTGACCGGGTATTCTTTCATGAGGAGGCTGACATGGTTGAGCTTGCCACTACTGAGGGAGAAATCGGTGTATATGCAGATCATATTCCGCTGACAGCGGTTCTTGTTCCGAGTGTTTTAAAGATCCATCAAAATGGCGTGGTGAAAAAAGCTGCCATACATGGTGGAATTGTAGAGATACTAAAGGACAAGGTAACTGTTTTGGCAGAAATTGCGGAATGGCCTGAAGAAATTGATGTAAACAGAGCTGATGAAGCAAGAGTGCGGGCTGAGAGGAGACTTGCCAGCCGCGACAGTAACACAGATGTGGGACGTGCACAGATGGCTTTGAAAAGATCCATGGCACGGCTTAATACTGTAGAATAATGAATAAACCTTCCATTTACTGGTAATCATTAGATATCAGCAGATGGGAGGTTATTTTTATGTTAAGACCCAGAGAAGAAAAGAAAAAGACATTAAGAGCATTTAAAACAAAAGGAATTATAATAACAGCACTTGTACTGTGGGGAATATCTGCAGTCAGTCTGTGTGTTAACAGTTGGAAAATGTTTAACAGACAGGAAAATGTGGTGAATGCATTTTCACATGTAATATACTCAGATGTTACAGCAAGTGTAAGTGCCAATGGATATTATGGCAATATGGAGCTGTCAGAGACAGGCAAATATATTATTCTGGAGGATATTGCCAAAAGAATCGGAATTAATAGATATGAAATCAGCTCAGATGACAGAGGCGCTACAACTTTATCACAAAATTCTGTTAATGGAAAGGTGATGTTAAAAATCATAACAGCGGGTCAGGAAGCAGATGGTCAGATAATAGGGCAGAATCAGTATTTGTGCGTTAATATTGAACTTAATAACCATATTGCGGCAACAGACACGTACAGACAGCTGGTTGAGGATATATTTAAGGACTACATGATTGACACAAATGTAAATGTTAATCTGAGTGGAAATGTTGCTGGCAGGCTTAAAGCAGATGATATGCAGGAAATCAAGAAAACGCTTATGGAGGAAACAAAGGGAAAGGCTGTTGCTGAAAAGTATACAGAGGATATCTATACAGTGTATGGTTATGATAAGGATATAGACGATTATATTGCAATAGGAAAACAGAAGGTTAATATAAATATAACAATGTCGTATGATGAGATTAATGACTGCACAAGGATTACTTTGGCTACACCTATAAATAATCAGGATTATTAGTTATAAGTATT
>JAUNPT010000045.1:0-834 GCA_030536565.1 Eubacteriales bacterium
AAGGATTTGGGAACAGGTAAGGAACAGCATATTACAATCACTGCCGGTTCAAATATGTCTGATGATGATATAGATAAGGCTGTTAAGGAAGCTGCTGAGTTTGAAGCACAGGATAAGAAGCGTAAAGAGGCTATTGAAGTACGTAACGATGCAGATTCTATGGTATTCCAGACACAGAAGGCTATGGACGAGGCTGGAGACAAGTTAGATGCAAACGATAAGGCTGCAGTTGAGGCTGATTTAAATGCATTGAAGGCACTGGTTGACGGTTCAGACCCAGAGAATATGACAGATGCTCAGGTAGATGATATTAAGGCTGCAAAGGAAAAGCTTATGGAAAGTGCTCAGAAGCTTTTTGCTAAGTTATATGAGGCACAGCAGGCTGGAGCAGGCGCAGGCCCGGATATGGGAGCAGGTGCAGGTCCTGACATGGGTGCCGGAGCTAATAACAGTGCACCTTATGGTGATGATGTTGTGGACGGAGACTACAAGGAGGTCTAACGACTCATGGCAGAGAAAAGAGATTATTACGAGGTACTGGGCGTTTCGAAAGATGCGGATGATGCAGCGATTAAGAAAGCATATCGTCAGCTGGCTAAGAAATACCACCCCGATATGAATCCCGGAGATAAGGAAGCTGAGGTAAAGTTTAAGGAGGCATCAGAAGCCTATGCTGTACTTTCTGATGCTGATAAGAGAAGACAATACGACCAGTTTGGCCATGCAGCGTTTGAAGGCGGAGCAGGCGGAGCTGGAGCAGGCGGATTTGACTTCAGTGATATGGGAGACATATTTGGAGATATTTTTGGCGGAGATATATTTGGAGATTTATTT
>JAUNPT010000045.1:844-14680 GCA_030536565.1 Eubacteriales bacterium
GGCCCGGCCAGAGGCGCTGATGTAAGGGTAAACGTAAGAATTACATTTGCAGAAGCGGTAACGGGAACCTCTAAAAAGATAGATGTTACATTAAAAGACCCATGTAAAACATGTAATGGAACTGGTGCTAAGGCCGGAACTAAGCCAGAGACCTGTTCAAAATGCGGAGGTAAGGGTCAGGTTGTATATACACAGCAGTCCATGTTTGGAATGGTCAGAAATGTTCAGCCATGTCCAGACTGCCATGGAACAGGTAAGATTATTAAGGAAAAGTGTTCTGACTGTTATGGAACAGGCTATATCAGCAGTAAAAAAACTATAGAAGTTTCGATTCCTGCTGGTATTGATAATGGACAGTGTGTAAGAATTTCAGGCAAGGGTGAGCCAGGAATTAATGGAGGCCCAAGAGGAGATTTACTTGTAGCTGTTATGATTTCGGCCGAGCCTGGCTTTGAGAGAGATGGATACAACATTTTCTCAGATGTTAAAATAAGCTATCCAACAGCAGTGCTTGGTGGTGAAATTAAGGTGAAAACTGTAGATGGTGAAGTGATTTATGAGGTTAAGCCAGGTACAGCATCGCAGACAAGAGTAAGATTAAAGGGTAAGGGAATGCCTACACTAAGAAATAAGGCAGTGCGCGGTGACCATTACATTACTCTTATTGTTGATATTCCATCAAAGCTTACAAAGGAGCAGCAGGAAGCATTAATAGCTTACGATAAGGCTTTGACAGGTGAAGAAAAGCACGTAAAGAAAAAGGGCTTGTTTAAATAGCGGCTCTATATGGAATTAGTAAGGCTTTGGTTTATAATATACAACAGCGTTGTATATAAACCAAAGCCTTTTATATATCTGTTTCTTTGTGCCAGTTTCTATAGTTAGTTCCATGAAACAGCAGCAAGGGTTATAATACTGCTTCAATAAGTTAAAATTTCTGTAAATATAGAGACTTTATATATTAAATTCATAGTAGATAACAGATTTTTACAATATAATGAAAATATTTCAATATATATAGAAAGCAGGATAGATTATGAAGTCTACAAAGAAAATAGATATGACAAATGGAAATATTATGAAGCTGGTGGTGCTTTTTGCACTTCCAATATGTGTGGGAAATATTCTGCAGCAGCTGTATAGTACAGTTGATACGCTGGTTATCGGTAATTTCTGTGGAACACAGTCTTTGGCGGCAGTGGGAACCAGTGCAATGCCAGTAGAGATGCTTCTTTGTATTTTCCTTGGACTGGGCACAGGAGTTTCTATACTGATTTCCCAGTATACAGGCAGAGGTGACATTAAGAGCCTTCAGAAAGCAGTGTCTACAGCTGTTTCATTTTTATATATGTGTGCAGTTCCTATTTCGATTCTGGGATTATTTATTGGCCCGCTTATTTTAAAGGTTATGCAGACACCGGCGGATACATGGGATTACTGTGTCTCCTATTTACAGATAATATTTTTAGGAACGCTTGGAAATATGGGATATAACATGAATGCGGGAATATTAAGGGGAATTGGGGACAGCAAATCATCTCTTTTGTTTTTAGTGATTTCATGTATGGTAAATATTGTCCTTGATTTGGTTTTTGTTGCGGGATTTAATATGGATGTGGCTGGAGCTGCTCTTGCAACGACAATCGCAATGTTTTCATCGTGGATATTCAGTATTATATATATTAAAAAGAAATATCCTGAATTAAAAATTACATATCTGCCCCAAAGTCTGGATAAAGACATACTTATTGATATAGTTAAAGTAGGGCTTCCTTTGGGATTAAACAATTCAATCTATTCTATTGGACATATACTAATGCAGTCACTTATCAATGCACAGGGGTCTGTATTTATGGCGGCATGCTCTGTTTCCGGCAAAGTAAATGGTATTGCAAATGTAGCAATAACCTCCTTCTCATCGGCAGCAACAACATTTGCAGGACAAAATCTGGGAGCTGGAAAATACGACAGATTAAAGAAGGGCTCAATACAGATTCCAGTATTTTCAGGGATAGTTACCTGTGTTGGAGGAATACTTGTGACTATGGTGTGCCGCCCGATTCTTGGATTTTTCACATCAGATGCGGCTGTACTTGCTATGGGAGTAAGATATATAAGAATTGTTTTGCCTTTTACATGGACATATGCAGTGTTTAATGGCATAATATGTTTCGTAAATGGAATGGGAGAGGTAAAGTATCCGACGATAGTGAATATGTTAATGCTTTGGGCGGTAAGAATCCCCTGCGGGTACATAATTGCATACTTTATTGATGGTACATATGTAATGGCATCATTTCCTATCAGCTTTGCGTTCGGAATGTTTGCTATGCTGGCATATTATATGACAAAAAGATGGAAGAAAAAGCTTATACCGGACAGCATTGTCTGATATGTATAATAGTATGGCAGAATAATTGTAAAAGGGTATTAAAGTAATTAACCAATATTTAAGATGATTTTACAAGATGCTTAAATAGATATAAAATAAATTTCATTTTCTCCATGTATAATTTTAAAGGTTTGAAAAAACTCAAATATGGAGGAAGATTAAATGAGAAGAAACAAAAAGCTTGCAAAAATTATTGCAACAGCCACAATTGTAACAACAGTTATGGCAACAGCTGTGACTGCATACGGAAGTGCAGCTCCAGATGGTTCAACTAAGGCAGAGACAACAGCTGCAGCAGCGAATGGAGTATATGATGCATGGAAAAGTACATGGAGTACGTTAAGCACTGACTGGACACAGGTTTCAATGACACCGGGAAGCAGTGAAGCGGAAATGAATTTCGCATGGTACAGCACTGATGGGAAAGACACAGCATTTAAGTATGGCAAAATGGCAGATTTAAGTGACGCTGTACAGGTTCAGATTAACCAGAGTGCAGCACAGACGGGATATAAGAGTAATAAAGTAAGCCTGAAAAATCTTGAGGCAGGTACAACATATTACTATCAGGTAGAAGGAAAGAGTATTGAGAGTTTTACAACAGGTGATGCATCTGATTTCAGCTTTATTTTTGTTGGGGATCCCCAGATAGGTTCTTCTAATTCAGAAAAAGCTAAGAAACCAGAAGATATTGCAAAGCCATCATTTGCAAAAGCACAGTATGAGGCAGTCTTAAGCGACAGCTTTAACTGGGCAAACACCTTAAATCAGGCGTATACAAAGACTAACGGAAAAGCAAGCTTTGTCTTATCTGCAGGTGACCAGATTCAGACTAATGCCAAGAAGGTGCAGAGCACAACAGTAAGTGAGATGGAGTATTCTGGATATTTAAGCCCATCTCTTTTAAAGAAGCTTCCAGTTGCCACAACAGTTGGTAACCATGATGCGGACAACGCTAATTATCTGTATCATTTCAATATTCCTAATATGAGTGATCTTGGTTCTAATAGCATTGTTGGCGGTGACTACAGCTTTACATATGGAAATGCTCTTTTTATCATGTTAAATACACAGGATACTAATGTAGCAGAACACAAGGAGTTTATTAAAAATGCTAAGATGGCTAATCAGGACTGCAAGTGGACTATTGTGACATTACATCAGGATATTTATGGTTCAGCAGAGCATTCAAATGAGCCTGAAATAGTTAATCTTAGATATTCATTAGTTCCTATATTTGAGGAATATGGTGTAGATGTTGTTCTTACAGGACATGACCATGCATATACACGTTCACAGCTGTTAACTGATGGCGGAGTTAAGAAAATTACGTACACCGATGACGAGTATGATGAACAGTTTGATAAGGATATAGATGCAGGAGAAAATCCAGCAAGTGTTTATGTATCACCAGCTAATATTAAGACAGACACAACTGATACTGCAGAGCAGACTTACCTTGAGTATCTTAATTCAATTATGGATAAGGAAGCTGTCAATGCATTAACAAAAGACCAGAGTGTTGCAGTTAATCCAGATGGGATTCTTTATATGACAGCAGGAAGCTCATCAGGAAGTAAATATTACGATTTGGTTGCACGTAAGCAGGAATATGTTGCAGCAAGATGGCAGGAGGACGTTCCAACATATTCAGTAATTGATATGGACGAAACAAGCTTCACAATCAACACATACCGTACAGATACCAATGAAGCAATTGATTCTTCCTTTACAATAGTGAAGTCAGCAGATAAGGCTGCATTGTCAGATGAAATCGCAAGGCTTGAAGCATTAAATCTTTCATCAGATGCATATACAGAAGAAAGCTGGAATATTTATCAGGCAGCTTTAGAAGGCGCTAAGCAGGTTGTAAACAGGGCTGAAGCTACAACAAAGGAAATGGAAAATGCATTGACAGCATTAAAGACAGCGTATCAGTCACTTACAGCAGTGGCAGCAGAAAGCCAGACAGAGACTTCAAATGAAGATGTACAGACAGCAGATGCTGCTAACCCTTGGGCTTATGCATTGACTGGAGGTTTATGTCTGATTCTTGCTGGCGGAAGCGCAGTTGTAAAGAGAAGAAAGCTGCAGTAGATGACTACAAAAAATAAGCCGCAGCGTGAGGAAAAATATGAATAAGCATCAGATTAGACGGGTAATAACATTATGCTTTGTGGTAATATTCTCAGTGACCCTTTATATTGTGAATAAGGTTCAGCCGACAGAGTTAATGAATAATGAAGGCAGAACCTTTGAGAAAGCAGTGGTAACACAGATAATTCAGGATAATTTACAGGAAAGCGGAAACAGAGTAGGGCAGCAGCAGGTAAGGCTGAAACTGCTTTCAGGAAGGTATAAGGGGAAGGTTGTGGATGCTTCCAGCTCCTCCAGCTATCTTTATGGAGCAGACTGTACAATTGGGCTTAAGGTCATAGCTAATGTAAGTGAATATAATGGTTCAATTACAGCCAGTGTCTATAATTATGACAGAGGAAATATATTATATGGTATAGTAATCTTTTTTCTTGCGGTATTGTGGATTATAGGCGGACGTAAGGGGTTTAATTCAGCTGTTGGTCTGGTGTTTACATTTATATGTATCGTATTTCTTTTTCTGCCACTGATATACAGAGGCGTTTCACCGATTCTGGCAGCAGTTCTTATAGTTGTTATTATATCGGTGGTTGTACTATATCTGATAGATGGTATAACGAAAAAGTCTGTGTGTGCAATTGCAGGGACAGTTTTAGGGGTCGTGATTTCAGCTTTGTTTGCGTGGATATTCGGTAAAATTTCACACATATCAGGCTTAAATGTTTCAGATATTGAGAATCTTATGTACATAGGGCAGGTTACTGATATTGAGGTTGGTGAGCTGATGTTTGCCGGCATTTTGATTGCAGCGCTGGGAGCTGTGATGGACGTAGCGATGTCGGTGGCGTCGACAGTTTCAGAAATACATGATAAAAATCCTGATTTGTCAAGGAAAGAGCTTTTTGAATCAGGCTTAAATGTTGGAAAGGATATGATGGGAACCATGTCCAATACGTTAATACTTGCATTTACAGGAGGCTCAATAAATACACTTGTGTATATATACAGCTACAGGTATAATTACTATCAGGTTTTAAATATGTATTCGATTGGAATTGAGGTTATACAGGGGATATCTGCTACGCTAGGAGTAGTGCTTACGGTTCCTATGGTTGCTTTTTTAACCTCATGGCTGATTAAAAGTAAATAATTAGTATTAAAGGGTCTGGAAATTTTCGCAGAGAAAATTTCCGGACCCTTTTTAATATGTGTTGGATGCAGGGAACACTTTTTGGCACTCAGGCCTTAAGATTAAACATCTGTATATGAGCTCTTGAATAATCCCCATAAAATATGTTAATATTACATGATTAGGAAGATTATCCTTATTATTGAATGGAGATTAGAATGAATTTAGAAGAATGTTATAAAGTATTGGAAAATTTAGATTTAGACAAATATGAGCTGGTTTCATTAGAGAAGCTTAAGGATATTAACTCCTGCGGACTGCTGTTAAAGCATAAAAAGAGTGGGGCAAGGCTTGCAGTAGTTTCTAATGATGATGAAAATAAGGTGTTTTCTATAGGTTTTAGAACACCGCCATATAACGATACAGGACTTCAGCATATATTAGAGCATTCAACACTATGCGGTTCAAGAAAATATCCTGTAAAAGACCCGTTTGTGGAGCTGTGCAAGGGCTCTCTGAATACATTTTTAAATGCCATGACATACCCGGATAAGACAGTATATCCAGTGGCAAGCTGCAACAATACAGATTTTAAGAATATCATGGATGTATATATGGATGCTGTGTTTTATCCTAATATTTATGACAGACCGCAGATTTTCAAGCAGGAGGGCTGGCATTATGAGCTTGAAGATGTAGATGATGAGCTTAAAATTAATGGAGTTGTATTCAATGAGATGAAGGGTGCATTCTCAGCACCTGATGATATGCTGTCCAGATATACATTTTTATCGCTTTTTCCGGATACCTCATACCGTTTTGAGTCAGGTGGGGAACCAGACAAGATTCCATCATTATCATATGAGGAATTTCTTGATTACCATAAGAATTATTATCACCCTGTAAACAGTTATATATATCTTTATGGAGATATGGACGTGCAGGAAAGATTAGATTATCTGGACACAGAATACTTATCGGATTTTGATAAAGCTGACGTCAATACTGCTTCGGATATAAAGCTTCAGAAAGGCTTTGATAAGCTTGTTGAGAAAGAATATGCATATCCGGTTACAGAAGACGAACAGCTTACGGACAATTCGTATATTTCTGTGAATTATGTTATTTCAGATACACTGGATTCAAAGTTATATCTTGCCATGCAGGTACTCGATTACGCTTTGGTGTGTGCACCGGGTGCTCCTGTAAAACAGGCGCTTATAGATGCAGGAGTAGGAACTGATATTTATAGTGACTATGGTACAGCTATGATTCAGCCCGTATATTCTATTATTGCCAAGAATGCAGACAAAAGCCAGAAGGAGCTTTTTAAAAGAACAATACGGGAAACACTTGAAAAAATTGTAGAAGATGGCATTGATGAGCGTATGATTGCCGCAGGAATCAACTATTATGAATTTAAGTTCAGGGAGGCGGATTTTGGTTCATTTCCTAAGGGATTAATGTACTATCTTACAATGATGGACAGCTGGCTGTATGACGAGAACAAGCCTTTCATACATTTAGGGGCGCTGGCTGTATTTGATAAGCTAAAGAGTGCAGTAAAGGAAGGATATTTTGAGGATATTATAAAAAGATATCTTCTTGATAATACACATGGCTCTGTAATAAGCCTTGTTCCTGAATACGGGCTTGATGAACACAGACAGGCAGAGGAAAGAGAAAAGCTTGCGGCTTATAAGGCAGCATTATCTAAGGAAGAACTGGAAATGCTGGTTAAGGATACTAAGGAATTAAAGGAATATCAGGATACACCGTCAAAGCAGGAGGAGCTGGAGACAATTCCTATGCTTAAGGTTTCTGATATCGAAAAGACCCCGCAGCCTTTTTATATTGAGCCAAAGAAGATTGAGGACGTGACAGTGATTCACCACAATCTCTATACGAACAAGATTGCTTATATGATGCTGATGTTTGACTGTAAGAATGTACCAGATGAGCTTCTTGCGTATGTAGGTCTGTTAGCTACAGTGCTTGGCGGAATGGATACAGACAGGTTTACTTATCCGGAGCTTACAAATGAAATTAATATAAACTGTGGAGGAATCTCAGCAGAGAGCTCTATATATACAGATAATCCACAGAATAATCCTGATAATGGAAGGGGTAAATATACAATTGCAGTGGAAGTCAAAGCAAAGATGCTTTATGAAAAGATTCCATTTGCTCTTGAAATGATAGAAGAAATAATATACCACACAAAGTTTGAGGATTATAAACGTCTTAAGGAGATCATTGCGAGGGTTAAATCAAGAATTGAAACTACCATGGTAAATTCAGGAAATACAGTTGCAATGATGGAGGCAATGTCACAGTTTTCAGAAACAACCTATTATTCAAGCCTTATGAAGGGATATGGTTATTACAAGGTTATTAAGGAAATGAACGATAACTTTGAAGATAAAAAAGAAGAAATTGTGAAAAATATAAGAACTCTTGTAAGGCTTATATTTAATAAAAAACTTCTTACAGTAAGCTTTACGGCAGATAACGAAGGGTATGATAAGCTGAAGATATGTGCAGGGGAATTTATAAATAAGCTTAATGATTATGAAAATCCTCTGGCAGTCAGAAGCTTTAAGCCAGTACATGTAAGAACAGGACTTACATCGGCATCACAGGTTCAGTATGTTGCAAGATGCGGCAATTATAGGAAAGCAGGATATAATTACACTGGTGCATTAAAGGTGTTGAAGGTTATTTTTTCATATGAATATCTTTGGTTAAATGTGAGAGTAAAGGGCGGCGCTTATGGCTGTATGAGCAGCTTTTACAGAAATGGAGATATGTATCTGGTGTCTTACAGAGACCCAAATCTTTCTAAAACCAATGAAGTATATGAAGGGGCAGCAGATTACATTAAGAACTTTACAGTAAGTGACAGAGATATGGCAAAATTCATTATCGGAACTGTCGGAGAGATGGATACACCGATGAATCCTGCTGCGAAGGGGCTTCGTTCCTTCAGTGCATATATAAGCAACATGACTTACGAAAGGCTTTGCAGTGAGAGGTTACAGGTTTTAGAGGCTTCACAGGAAAGCATAAGGGCACTGGCACCATTAGTTGAGGCGGCAATGAAACAGAATTATTTATGTGTTGTTGGAAATGCAAAAGCCATTAATAACAATAAAGAAATGTTTGATGAGATTAAGCCTTTAAATGTTTAATGCGTATTTAAGGATAAGATTTGCTGCAGCTGGCAGCAGAAAGGATTTTTAATTTGAATTTAGATGAGATGTTAGCAGCAAGCGGGATTACTGGAGGCGCTGCTGCGGTAAATGGAAATACAAAATCAGGCTTTGTCACACTGATTGGAAGACCTAATGTTGGAAAATCGACGCTTATGAATCATTTGATTGGACAGAAAATCGCAATTACCTCTAATAAGCCGCAGACAACAAGAAATAAGATACAGACTGTTTTTACAGATGATAGAGGACAGATTGTATTTGTTGATACCCCGGGGATTCATAAGGCAAAGAACAAGCTGGGGGAATATATGGTTGGAGCAGCGGAAAAGACCATTAATGAAGTAGATGTCATATGCTGGCTTGTAGAGCCAACAACATTTATCGGTGCGGGCGAACAGCATATTATTGAAAGATTAAAGCAGGTTAATGGCGTTCCGGTCATTCTTGTTATAAACAAGGTTGATACAGTTAAAAAACCGGAGCTTCTGCCAGTAATTGAAAAGTACAGCAGGGAGCTTGAATTTGCAGAGATAGTTCCGGTTTCAGCAAGAAGCGGAGATAATACAGATGATTTGGTAGATGCAATATTTAAGCATCTTCCATATGGGCCAATGTACTATGATGAGGATACTGTTACAGACCAGCCAATGAGACAGATTGTTTCAGAGCTTATCCGGGAGAAGGCACTTCATGCTCTCAATGAGGAAATCCCTCATGGTATAGCCGTTGTCATAGACAGTATGAAAGACCGTAAGGGAAGCAATAAAAAGAGAGTTATGGATATTCAGGCGACAATTATCTGTGAGAGAGATTCCCACAAGGGAATAATTATTGGCAAGGGCGGCGAAATGCTTAAAAAAATAGGAACAAATGCCAGATATGAAATTGAAAGGCAGCTTGATATGAAGGCCAATCTTCAGCTGTGGGTAAAGGTGAAAAAAGACTGGCGTGAAAGCGATATTCTTATTAAAAACTTCGGATATGATAAAAAGAAGGATGACAAGCAGTAATTTTATGCAGGTGGTTATAGATGGGTGATATTTTAGAGGTCACAGGAATGATTATATCGGCAATGCCTGTCGGAGAATTTGACCGCAGAGTTGTTATTATTACAAAGGAGCGCGGAAAGATTTCTGCATTTGCGAAGGGCGCAAGAAGACCAAACAGCCCTCTTATGGGTATTACAAGGGCTTTTGTGTTCGGCAGATTTGAAATGTATGAGGGAAGAACATCATATAATATCAGGCAGGCCAGTATTACCCAGTATTTTGAAGGTATAATTACGGATTTGGAGGCAGTCTGTTATTCCTGCTATTTTGCAGAAATTGCAGATTATTACACAAGGGAAAATGTTGACGGAGGTGAAGTGATTAATCTGATATATGCTTCCCTGCAGGCCCTGCAAAATAAAAAGATTCCAAATGAGCTTGTAAGATATATATATGAGCTTAGGATTATTGCTGTCAATGGAGAATGCCCTGATTTCTTTACCTGCCGCAGCTGCGGCACACAAGAAGCTATAGATACATATTCGGCTATGGAGAGCGGTGTATACTGCAGTCGCTGCCATGGGCTGGCTAAAGATGGCGTTGGGCTTTCAAAATCCGCAGTTTATGCTATCCAGTATATTATAACATCACCTGTCAGAAAACTGTTTACATTTACAGTCAGCAGTGAGGTGCTGTCTGAGCTTAGAATGGTACTAAACAGGTTATGCCTAAGGACATTTGACAAGGTCATGAAGTCAAGGGAAATGCTGCCTTAAAAAACAGCTTTAAAAATGGGTAGGCAATTATAACACTAATAAGGGAAGGCGTAGAATATGTCACATAATAATCAGAAGAAAATAGCGGCTATTAACGATTTTTCTGGATTTGGAAGATGCTCGCTTGTGGTGGAGCTTCCAATTATATCAGCGTTGAAGGTGCAGTGCTGTCCGGTTCCAACATCTATTTTTTCCAATCATACAGGGTTTCCAAGCTTCTTTTTTGATGATTATACAGATAAGATGGAAGCATATATTAATGAGTGGGATAAGCTTAAGCTTGAGTTTAACGGAATATGTACGGGATTTTTAGGCTCCCACAGACAGATACAGATTGTTGAAGATTTTATAAAGCATTTTAAAAAAGATAATACAATTGTAGTTGTCGACCCTGTTATGGGAGATTATGGGAAAATGTATCCTACCTATACAGAGGAAATCTGTAAGGAAATGAGAAGGCTGGTTAAGTATGCTGATATTGTAACTCCTAATTTAACAGAGGCCTGCATTTTGGCAGGAGAGGAGTATCATGATAACTGGTCAAAAAAAGATTTAACAAAGCTTGCAGGAAAGATTTCTGACATGGGGCCGCAGAAGGTTGTTATTACAGGAATTGCCCAGGGGCAGTTTGTGGCAAATTTCTGTTTTGAGAAGGACAGGGAAGGATATCTTATACGTACAGTTAAGGTGGGAACGCAGCGTTCCGGAACAGGAGATATTTTTGCTTCGATTATTGCGGCCGATGCTGTAAATGGAGTGAATTTTCATGAGTCGGTAAGAAAAGCCTCAGCATTTATAAAAAAATGCATTCTAAAGTCCATAGAGCTTGATATACCGTTAACTGACGGAGTATGCTTTGAGGAATTGCTGACCACATTAAAGTGACAGGAAAAGGAGGAAAATCATGGAGATACTATATAAGGTACACAATAATCTATACGTGAATTTAACTAACAGGTGCCCATACGCATGCACATTCTGTTTAAGACAGACAATGGACAGAATTGGTGAATCAGACAGATTATGGCTTGAGAGAGAACCTTTAGTAGATGAGGTTAAGAAAGAATTTGATAAATTTGACATGTCACAGTTTGACGAGGTTGTATTCTGCGGCTTTGGCGAACCTACAGAGCGTTTTGATGATTTGAAGGAGGTTGCTGCCTTTGTTAAGAAAAAATTTGCAAAAAAAATAAGAATCAATACAAATGGCGCTGGAAGTCTTATTAATGGAAGGGATATCGCACCAGAGATGGAAGGTCTTATAGATACAGTCTCGATAAGCCTTAACAATCCAGTAAGAGAGGAATACTTAAGGCTTGTACGCAGTAAGTTTGGCGAAAAGTCTTTTGATGCAATGCTTGATTTTGCCAGAGAATGTACAAAGTATGTGCCAAATGTTGTGATGACAACAGTTGATACGACTATTACAAAGGAAGAAGAAGCACAGTGCAAAAAGATTTGTGATGAGATTGGAGCAGCGTATCGGATTCGGCCTTGGGAGGAATAAATTTGGTGCTTGTCATTGATGTTAAAATAGTATAAAATTGAAACAGTTTATCTTAAGGAGGATTATAATGGAAAAAACAATGGAGAAAATCGTAGCTTTAGCAAAGGCAAGAGGATTTGTATATCCGGGCTCTGAAATCTACGGTGGACTTGCTAATACATGGGACTATGGTAATTTGGGCGTTGAATTGAAGAATAATGTAAAGAAGGCATGGTGGCAGAAGTTTGTGCAGGAAAGTCCATATAATGTAGGTGTTGACTGTGCGATATTAATGAATCCACAGACATGGGTTGCTTCAGGACATCTTGGCGGATTTTCAGATCCTCTTATGGATTGTAAGGAATGCCATGAAAGATTCAGGGCTGATAAGCTTATTGAGGACTGGGCAGCTGATAATAATTTTGAATTAGAAGGTTCTGTAGATGGCTGGACACAGGAGCAGATGAAAAATTTTATTGATGAAAAGGAAATTGCCTGTCCAACATGTGGAAAGCACAATTTTACAGATATAAGACAGTTTAACCTGATGTTTAAGACATTTCAGGGTGTAACAGAGGATGCTAAGAACACAGTTTATTTAAGACCTGAGACAGCTCAGGGTATCTTTGTAAACTTTAAGAATGTCCAGAGAACATCAAGAAAGAAGGTACCATTTGGTATTGGACAGATTGGTAAATCATTCCGTAATGAGATTACACCAGGTAATTTTACATTCAGAACAAGAGAGTTTGAACAGATGGAGCTGGAATTTTTCTGTAAGCCGGGTACAGACCTTGAGTGGTTTAGTTATTGGAGACAGTATTGTATCGACTGGCTGCAGAAGCTTGGTATCAAGCCGGAAGAAATGAGAGCCAGAGACCATTCACCAGAGGAGCTTTGTTTCTATTCTAAGGGAACAACAGATCTTGAGTTTTTATTCCCATTTGGCTGGGGTGAGCTGTGGGGAATTGCAGACAGGACAGATTATGACCTTACTCAGCATCAGACTGTATCTGGCGAGGATATGTCATATTTTGATGATGAAGCAAAGGAAAAGTATATCCCTTATGTAATTGAGCCGTCACTCGGTGCCGACCGTGTTACACTTGCGTTCCTTTGTGCAGCATATGACGAGGAGGAACTTGAAGGAGGAGATGTAAGAACTGTTATGCATTTCCACCCGGTACTTGCGCCAGTTAAGATTGGTGTGCTTCCGCTTTCAAAGAAGCTTAATGAAGGGGCAGAAAAGGTATTTGCTGAACTTTCAAAGTATTACAACTGCGAGTTTGATGACAGAGGAAATATTGGTAAGAGATACAGAAGACAGGACGAGATTGGTACTCCTTTCTGTATCACATATGATTTTGATTCAGAAGAAGACGGTGCAGTAACAGTACGTGACAGAGATACAATGGCTCAGGAGCGTGTTAAAATTGAAGATTTGAAAGCTTATTTTGAAGACAAATTTACATTTTGAGAATAATGCTCTGGAATATATGAAGAAGTATAAAGAAGGAAAGCCTTATGAAGATATGTCCAAAATGCGGCAGGGAATATGAAGGAAAAGCATGCAGCTTCTGCACCGGCCCGGAGATTGTTGTTAACAATAATGAATATCTACAGCGGAAAAAGGCGTATGAGGAGAAGCAGGCTATGAGAATGAAGTCTGCTTCTTCTTCGCATTCAGAAAATGAAGCTGTATCAGAGTCACTGGAGGAAATTCTTGGAAAGATAAAAAGCAATGGCTCTACA
>JAUNPT010000046.1:0-11321 GCA_030536565.1 Eubacteriales bacterium
GTTAATAAAATATATTTTGATAAGAGAAAAGCATTTTTTAATAATTAATATTTTATTTTAAAGAATGGCTGTCATGAAAATATGGCAGCCATTCTTTATCGTTGTAAAGTGGTGCAAAAGTAATGCAAAATATAACACAAACGCTTGATAAATATAGAGTGATAGTTTATTATTATTTACAATAGCCTTTAATATTGGCAAGTTTACTTTAAGAAAGACAGGTGGAATGAATGGATCGCAGAATTACTCTTATTCCAGGAGATGGAATTGGGCCGGAAATCGTTGGAGAAGCAAGAAAAGTATTAGATAAAGTAGGAGATGTCTACGGACACAGGTTTGATTACACAGAAATCCTTATGGGCGGCTGTTCAATAGATGCATGTGGAGTTCCGCTTACAGATGAAGCTGTTGCAGCAGCTAAGGCATCAGATGCGGTGCTTCTTGGAGCTGTAGGTGGAAATGTTGGCAACTCAAAGTGGTATGACGTTGCACCCAGCTTAAGACCAGAAGCTGGATTATTAAAGATTCGTAAGGATTTAGAGCTTTTTGCAAATATTCGTCCAGCATACCTATATAAGGAATTACAGGGCGCATGTCCATTAAAGCAGGAAATTATCGGCGATGGCTTTGATATGGTAATTATGAGAGAGCTGACGGGAGGATTGTACTTCGGGGAAAGACACACTGAGGAAGTCGACGGGGTAATGACAGCGACAGATACCCTTACATATAATGAAGAAGAAATCAGAAGAATTGCAATTAAGGCTTTTGAAATTGCGATGAAGAGAAGAAAGAAGGTTACAAGTGTCGATAAGGCAAATGTACTTGATTCTTCAAGATTATGGAGAAAGGTTGTAAAGGAAGTTTCAGCAGACTATCCAGAGGTAGAATTAACAGATATGCTTGTTGATAACTGTGCAATGCAGCTTGTTATGAATCCGGGACAGTTCGACGTAATTTTAACTGAGAATATGTTTGGTGATATTTTATCAGACGAAGCAAGCATGATTACAGGTTCAATTGGAATGCTTTCAAGTGCAAGCCTTGGAAAGACAAAGCTTGGATTATATGAGCCAAGCCATGGCTCAGCACCGGATATTGCAGGAAAGAATATTGCCAATCCAATAGCAACAATTCTCTCAGCAGCCATGATGCTTCGTTATTCACTTGATTTAGATAAGGAAGCAGATGCTATAGAGGCGGCGGTAGCTAAGGTATTAGAGGAAGGCTACAGAACCATTGATATTATGTCAGATGGCATGACACAGTGCTCAACAACACAGATGGGTGACTTAATTGCAGAGCGAGTGTAACAATACTTTTATATAAAGTAAATACAAACATAGAAAAGGAGTAAGATTATGAAAAGTGATAATTGTAGAAAAGGCATGCAGCAGGCACCACACCGTTCTTTGTTCAATGCATTAGGATTTACAGCAGAAGAAATGAACAAACCTATGGTAGGTATCGTAAGCTCATATAATGAGATAGTTCCAGGACATATGAATCTTGATAAAATTGTTAATGCAGTTAAACTGGGTGTTGCTGAGGCTGGCGGTGTTCCGGTTGTGTTCCCTGCAATAGCAGTGTGTGATGGTATTGCAATGGGACATGTTGGTATGAAATATTCTCTTGTAACAAGAGACTTAATTGCTGATTCAACAGAGTGTATGGCACTTGCACATCAGTTCGATGCACTTGTTATGGTTCCTAACTGTGATAAGAATGTTCCAGGACTTTTGATGGCAGCCGCAAGAATCAATGTCCCTACAGTATTTGTAAGCGGAGGGCCAATGCTTGCAGGACATGTACATGGAAAAAAGAGAAGCCTTTCATCAATGTTTGAGGCAGTAGGCTCTTATGCAGCAGGAACAATGACAGAAGATGATGTCAGAGAATACGAAGAAAAGGTGTGCCCAACCTGTGGCTCATGTTCAGGAATGTATACCGCTAACTCGATGAATTGTCTTACAGAGGCACTCGGTATGGGACTTCGCGGCAATGGTACGATTCCTGCTGTATATTCAGAAAGAATAAAGCTTGCAAAGCATGCAGGCATGGCTGTTATGGATATGTATAACAAGAACATTAGACCAAGAGATATTATGACCAGGGAAGCAATTATGAATGCATTAACTGTTGATATGGCGCTTGGCTGTTCAACAAACAGTATGCTTCATCTTCCTGCAATTGCACATGAGGTTGGGTTTGACTTTGATATTAAGTTTGCTAATCCAATCAGTGAGAGGACACCAAACCTGTGTCATCTTGCACCAGCAGGACCTACATATATGGAAGATTTAAATGAGGCTGGAGGCGTATATGCAGTAATGAAGGAGCTTGCTGATGCAGGTCTTCTTAACACAGAGTGCATGACGGTGACAGGAAAGACAGTTGGTGAAAATATTGCATCAGCAGTAAATATGAATCCAGAGGTTATCAGGCCTATTGACAATCCGTATTCAGCAACTGGCGGGCTTGCAGTCCTTAGCGGAAATCTTGCACCAGATGGCTCCGTAGTTAAGCGCTCAGCAGTTGTTAGTGAGATGCTTGTACATGAAGGTCCTGCAAGAGTATTTGAGTGTGAAGAAGACGCAATTGCTGCAATTAAAGGCGGAAAGATTGTTGCAGGAGATGTTGTGGTAATCAGATACGAAGGCCCTAAGGGCGGCCCTGGTATGAGAGAAATGCTTAATCCAACATCAGCAATTGCCGGAATGGGACTTGGTTCTTCAGTTGCGCTTATTACTGATGGACGTTTCTCAGGTGCGAGCCGTGGAGCATCTATTGGACATGTTTCACCAGAAGCAGCGGTTGGCGGGCCTATTGCGCTTGTTGAAGAAGGAGATATTATTAAGATTAATATTCCGGAGATGACATTGAATGTTGACGTTTCTGATGAGGAGCTTGCAGCACGTAAGGAAAAATGGCAGCCAAGAGAACCTAAGGTTACAAGCGGCTACTTAAAGAGATATGCAGCAATGGTTACATCAGGTAACAGAGGTGGAATTTTACAGGTGCCAGATAATCAGTAATAAGTAATAAGGGTGGTAAATATAATGAAATTAAATGGTTCAGAAATTATAGTTGAATGTTTAAAGGAGCAGGGCGTTGATACAGTGTTTGGCTATCCTGGTGGAGCTATTCTTAATGTATATGATGCGCTTTATAAGCATTCAGATGAAATTACACATATTTTAACATCTCATGAACAGGGAGCATCTCATGCAGCAGACGGATATGCCAGAGCAACAGGAAAAGTAGGTGTCTGCTTTGCAACCTCAGGCCCGGGGGCAACTAATCTTGTTACAGGAATTGCAACAGCATATATGGATTCTATTCCTGTAGTTGCAATCACATGTAATGTTACAGTGCCTCTTTTAGGAAAAGACAGTTTTCAGGAGATTGACATAGCGGGTGTTACAATGCCTATTACAAAGCATAACTATATTGTAAAGGATGTAACAAAGCTTGCAGATACAATTCGCAATGCTTTTAGGATTGCAAAAGAAGGCAGACCGGGGCCGGTACTCATTGATGTTACCAAAGATGCGACTGCTGCTGCATGCGACTACGTTAAAGAGACACCTAGGGTTATAGAAAGGAAAACCTCTACAATTAAGGAAGAAGACATTCTTAATGCAGCAGCTATGATTAATGCATCGAAGAAGCCATACATATTTGTTGGTGGCGGTGTAATTGCAGCTGAGGCATCAGAGGAGTTGAGAAGATTTGTCAATAAAGTTGATGCGCCAGTTACAGATTCACTTATGGGTAAAGGGGCATTTGATGGCTCAGATGAGCATTACACAGGCATGCTTGGAATGCATGGCACCAAGACCGCCAATTTTGGTGTGTCCGAATGTGACCTGCTTATTACAATTGGTGCCAGATTTTCAGACAGGGTTACAGGAAATGCAAAGAAATTTGCTAAACATGCAAAAATTCTGCAGTTTGATGTAGATGCAGCTGAAATAAATAAAAATATCAAGACAGATGCCAGCGTTATAGGTGATGCTCTTGAAGTGCTGAAAAGAGTAAATGCGGCTTTAGAGCAGCAAAACCATACGGAGTGGATGGATAAGATTAAGGAGTATAAGAAAAAATATCCTCTTGAATATAACAAGACAGGACTTAACGGGCCTCTTGTTATGGAAAAAATCTATGAAATTACTAAGGGGGAGGCTGTTATTTCCACAGATGTCGGACAGCATCAGATGTGGGCAGCGCAGCATTACAAATTTAAGAATCCCAGAACACTGCTTACATCAGGCGGCCTTGGGACAATGGGATATGGTCTTGGAGCTGCAATTGGCGCTAAGGTAGGCTGCAGGGATAAGGTTGTGATAAATATTGCTGGTGATGGCTGCTTTAGAATGAATATGAATGAAATTGCAACTGCCACAAGATATAATATTCCAGTAATAGAAATTGTTTTTAATAATCATGTATTAGGAATGGTTCGCCAGTGGCAGGATTTATTTTACGGTAAACGCTATTCAGCAACAGTTTTAGATGACCAGGTTGACTTTGTTAAGGTGTCCGAAGGCATGGGAGCAAAAGGGTATCGCGTGACTGATATTTCAGAATTTGAAAAGGCGTTGAATGAGGCAATAGAATTAAATATTCCATGTGTTATTGAGTGCGTAATTGACAGAGATGATAAGGTGTTCCCTATGGTTTCTCCGGGAGCGGCAATATCTGATGCATTCGATAGAAAAGATTTAAACAGAATGGAAGAAGAAAAGAAAAGTAAGTAAAGTCTAAAATATTTGTAATATTTTTAGTTGACACTGTTATTTTTATGTCATAAAATGTCTAATAAAGCATTTTAGCGTAGTAACGCAGAAAAATAGTTTATAGTTGCATATAGCGACGGAATTGGAGGAAGAAAAGTGGCAAGAGTTTATAACTTTAGCGCAGGTCCGGCAGTATTACCGGAGGAAGTATTAAGAGAAGCAGCAGATGAGATGATGGATTATAAGGGCTCTGGTCAGTCAGTAATGGAGATGAGCCATCGTTCCAAGGTGTACGACAATATCATCAAAGAAGCAGAAGCTGACTTAAGAGAACTGATGAATATTCCTGATAATTATAAGGTATTATTTCTTCAGGGCGGCGCTTCACAGTTCTTTGCTGAAGTTCCTATGAACTTAATGAAGAATAAAAAGGCAGCTTATATCCTTACAGGCCAGTGGGCAAAGAAGGCTTTTCAGGAAGCAAAGCTTTATGGAGAAGCAGTTGAAGTTGCTTCATCAGCAGATAAGACATTCTCATATATTCCAGATTGTTCAGACCTTGATATTCCTGAAGATGCAGATTATGTATATATTTGTGAAAATAACACAATTTATGGAACTAAGTTTAAGACATTACCTAATACAAAGGGTCATTTACTCGTATCAGATATTTCTTCATGCTTCTTGTCAGAGCCAGTTGATGTGACAAAGTATGGTGTTGTATACGGTGGAGTACAGAAAAATATCGGGCCAGCAGGAGTTGTGATTGCAATTATCCGTGAAGATTTGATTACAGATGATGTTCTTCCTGGAACTCCAACTATGCTTAAGTGGAAGACACAGGCAGATGCAGACTCACTTTATAATACACCTCCATGCTACAATATCTATATCTGCGGCAAGGTATTTAAGTGGATTAAGAAAATGGGCGGACTTACAGCTATGAAGGCTCACAACGAGAAGAAGGCTAAGATTCTTTACGATTTCCTTGATGAGAGTAAGATGTTTAAGGGAACAGTTGTTAAGGAAGACCGTTCACTTATGAATGTACCATTCGTAACAGGTGATGCTGACCTTGATGCTAAGTTCGTTAAGGAAGCTACAGAAGCTGGATTTGTTAACCTTAAAGGCCATAGAACAGTTGGCGGTATGAGAGCTTCTATTTACAATGCTATGCCAATTGAAGGTGTTGAAAAATTAGTTGAATTTATGAGAAACTTTGAAAAGGAGAATACTAAGTAATGATTAATGTTAATTGTTTAAATAATATTGCATCTGTAGGTTTAGACCTTTTCTCAGATAATTATAATACAGAGAGTTCATTTGAAGATGCACAGGCGGTTCTTGTAAGAAGTGCGAAGATGCATGATATGGAGCTTAGTGATAATCTTCTTGCTATTGCAAGAGCTGGTGCAGGAGTAAATAATATTCCGCTTGATAAATGCGCTGATGCAGGTGTGGTTGTATTTAATACGCCAGGTGCTAACGCTAATGCAGTTAAGGAGCAGGTTATTGCAGCTATGCTTCTTGCTTCAAGGGATTTAATTGGCGGTAACGCATGGGTAGCAGAAAATAAAGATGATGCTGATATTGCCAAGGCTACAGAAAAAGCAAAGAAAGCATTTTCAGGTCAGGAAATTGCAGGCAAAAAGCTTGGTGTAATTGGTCTTGGTGCAATAGGACAGCTTGTGGCTAACGCAGCAATTGCCCTTGGAATGGAAGTTTATGGATATGATCCTTACCTTTCAGTTAATGCAGCATGGAACCTTTCAAGCAAGGTTAAGCATATTACTAATGTTGAGGATATATATAAGGAATGTAATTACATAACAGTTCATGTTCCTGCTCTTGATTCAACAAAGGGTATGATTAACAAGGCTGCATTTGATATGATGCAGAATGGTACTGTTATCATTAACTGTGCAAGAGATATTCTTGTTGATGAAGCTGCTATTGGTGAAGCTTTAAAATCAGGACGGGTTAAGAGGTATGTAACAGACTTCCCTAACACGACAACTGCTTCTATGGAAGGCGCGATTGTGCTCCCACATTTAGGTGCGTCAACTGCTGAAGCTGAGGATAATTGTGCAGTGATGGCTGTTAAGGAATTAAGGAACTTTATTGAGAATGGTAATATTGTTAATTCAGTAAATTATCCTGCATGTGATGCTGGTGTATGTAATACAGCATCCAGAGTTGCGGTGTGCCATAAAAATATTCCTGATGTTATAAGCAAGATTACAACAGTATTCGGCGGTGCTGGTATTAACATTGAAGAAATGGCTAATAAGTCAAGAGGCGATTATGCATATTCATTAATTGATCTTGGAAAGACTGTTGATGAAGATGTAGAAAGTAAACTGGCTTCTATTGACGGCGTTATTAAAGTTAGAGTTGTAAAGTAATATATAATATATAGTTTTTATTATGCGGTTATGAATTTGAGTATAGATTGTTTAATACACCTATTCATGACCGCATTTTATTTACTAAATAAGAAGATGGTAGTATAATCAGTATATATATTTATTTACAGGAGGAGTTTTTACTTATGAAAAGGGAAGTCAGATCAGAGGCTGCAGCACAGAATATGGTTGGGATTATATCTCATGGTATTGAGGCAGTTATAATAACGCTTGCCTATGTTGCAGAGATACTTAAAGGGGCAAGAAGCCTGACTTATGTTATTTTTATTAGTGTGCTTGCAATTGGCCCGGTGCTTGCAGAGTTAGTCTGTTTTGCTAAAAACCGTGAAAGCAGGATGATTAAACATTTATTGGGATATGGTTATGCAGCGCTTTATATAGCTGTAATGCTGACGACTAATAATATATTTGCATTTGTATATGTTATTCCTATGCTTATTGCAATAACAGTTTATAATGATGTAAGATATTCAGTCTTAATTAATGTAGGTGTTATTATTGTAAATGCAGCTGAGGTTGTTATTCTTTTAAATAAGGGTGTGTTTACAGCTGATGATTCAGCTGCTATTGAAATACAGCTGTTTGTAATGGTTCTTGTTATGGCATATTCTATATATACATCTGTTGTGGTAGACAGAATCAATAAGGCAAAGTTAAAAGAACTTGAAAGACAGCAGCAGCAGATTCAGATGGCGCAGGATAAGACAATTAATGCTTCCAGACATCTTGTAGATGAAATAGATGGTATTAATGGCAGGATTAAGGTATTGTCAGAATCACTTAACGCAACTAAAGAGGCTATGGAGGAGGTTAATTCAGGCTCGACGGATACAGCAGCGGCAGTTCAAAAGCAGCTGGAACAGACAGGACAGATTCAGGACAAGGTGGAGCAGGTTGCGGAGGAAAAAGATGCTATTATAAAGAGTACCGAGGCAACTAAGGAGGCTATTGCTAAGGGAAATGAACATGTATCTTTACTGGTCAGCCAGGTTGCACAGTCTGTGGAGTCAGGCTCTAATGTGAATAAAGAACTATCCGGACTGGGCGAGTATATGAATCAGATGAATTCCATTGTTGATATTATTTCAGGGATTGCAGAACAGACCAGCCTTCTTGCGCTTAATGCCAGTATTGAGGCTGCAAGGGCCGGTGAGGCCGGAAAAGGCTTTGCAGTAGTGGCAGGTGAAATTTCACAGATGGCGAATCAGACACAGGACGCAACTGTTAATATTACAGGGCTTATTGAGAATGTGTCAGCTGCTATTTCACGTGTTATTGATGTGAGCGGGCACATGATAGAAATGATAAAAGGACAAGATGAAACAACAGCACTTACAGCGGAAAGCTTTGAGATTATAAGCAGTAATTCGCAGATAGTCGCTGTTAATGCGGACAGGCTGTCAGAGCTTGTAGGAGAGCTTGAGCTTGCAAATAAAGAAATAGTTGACAGTATTTCAACTATTTCTGCAATATCTGAAGAAGTGGCAGCTCATGCGAGCGACACATTAAGCTCAAGTGAACAGAATATAGATATTATTGACAAGACTTATAGCTCAGCAGTGCAGCTTGCGGAGTTTTCAAGGCAATTAACAGAATAGTCACAGAAAGGAAGATAAAATATGGCAGTTATTAAACCATTTATATGTGTAAGACCAGAAACCGATAAGGCAGACAGGGTTGCGGCACTCCCTTATGATGTATATAACAGAGAGGAAGCCTGTGAGGAGGTAAAAAAAGAACCACTTTCATTTTTAAATATTGACAGGGCGGAAACACAGTTTCCAGACACGGTAGATACATATGCGTCTGAGGTTTACGCAAAGGCCAAGGAATTGCTGGAAAATGCAATTTCAGCTGGAACATTTATTACAGATAGTGACAAAGCTTATTATATATATGAGCTCACCATGGACAAAAGAGTTCAGACAGGAATCGTCGCATGTGCATCTATAGATGATTATCAGAATAATGTGATAAAAAAACATGAAAATACAAGAGCGGATAAGGAGATAGACAGAATTACACATGTTGATACCTGCAGTGCTCAGACAGGCCCTATTTTTTTAGCATACAGGGCTGATCAGGTAATTAATGAACAGGTAAATGAGGCTAAGAAGCAGCCTTCTTTATATGATTTTGTATCATCTGACGGAATCAGGCATCAGGTATGGAAAATAGCCGATGAAAAATCGGTTCAGACCATTGAGAATGCATTTTCATCAGTTGATTCTGTATATATTGCAGACGGACATCATAGAGCAGCCTCAGCAGTGAAGGTAGGATTAAAAAGAAGGGCAGCCGATTCCAATTACACAGGCAATGAAGAATTTAATTATTTTCTTTCGGTATTGTTCCCAGATGAGCAGCTTATGATTTTACCGTATAACAGAGTAATAAAAGACCTTAATGGATTGACACCGGAAGAATTTATGGAAAAAGCTGCAGAAAAATTCAGTATTACGTCGTCAGAAGCTAAGGTTATGCCAGATAGAAAGGGCCAGTTTGGAATGTATCTTAATAAAAAATGGTATATTCTTAATGCAAAAGAGGAAATTTTATCAGATGACCCTGTAAGAGGACTGGACGTTGCTATTCTGCAGGATAACCTTCTTACACCTGTTTTGGGCATAACTGACCCAAAGACTGACAAGAGAATAGATTTTGTCGGTGGAATAAGAGGACTTGACGAGCTGGAGAGAAGATGTGCAGATGACTGTGTACTTGCATTTTCCATGTATCCGACATCAATACAGGAATTGTTTGCAGTTGCAGATGCAGGGCTTTTAATGCCTCCGAAGTCAACGTGGTTTGAGCCTAAGCTTAGAAGCGGATTGTTTATACATAGAATATAAGACAACAGGAGAGTATTGCAATGAAACACAAGACAATAGAGATTGAAATTGATTATAGAAGATATGGGATAGTTCATTCAGAGTATAAGCCTACTATTACAACTTATATTAAGGAGCAGTATCCAGATTATCAGGATACATTTAACAGACCTTTAGTTGTTATCTGCCCAGGAGGGGGCTTTGAGCATCTGTCACCTAGAGAGGGTGAGGCTATTGCGGTTAAAATGCTTGATTTGGGTTACAATGCCGTTGTTTTAAGATACAGTCTGGAGCCTGACCGTTATCCATGCCAGCTTTTCGAGGCGGCGTATACAGTTAAATATGCAAGGGACCATGCAAAGGAATGGGATATTAATCCTGAAAAAATTATTGTTGCAGGTTTTTCAGCAGGAGGCTATGTTGCTGCTGGGATTGGAACTATGTGGAATGATGCTGTGTTA
Source organism: Eubacteriales bacterium (assembly GCA_030536565.1). Taxonomy (GTDB): domain Bacteria; phylum Bacillota; class Clostridia; order Lachnospirales; family Lachnospiraceae; genus Lachnospira. The sequence goes on from JAUNPT010000046.1 coordinate 10,458, forward strand.
GATAAATTCCTTAAGGAGGAATTAAAGTGTACCCATCAGTATATTAAACCTGATGGAATGCTTTTGGGATATCCTGTAATTACATCGGGAGAGTTTGCCCACAGACCATCTTTTGAGAGACTTCTTGGCGCAGATAAATACAGCCGGCTTGTTGATTATGTCTCATTGGAAAACAGAGTTACGAAGGATACACCTAAGGCATTTATGTGGCATACATTTGAAGATGCCTCAGTTCCAATGGAGAACTCCCTGCTGTTTGCAAATGCACTTAGAAAAGAAGGTATTCCGTTTGAATATCATGTATTTCCTAAGGGCTGCCATGGTCTGGGACTTGGAACTAAGGAAACTGCCAGCAAAAATGGAAAACATTTCCAGCCAGAGGTGGCTGTGTGGCCTGATTTATTTGCTGCATGGGTTAAGAGTAATCTGGATTAAGAAGAATGTCTGATATATAATGTAATTAAGTTCAAAGAGGAGGAAATAGAGAAAATGAATAAAAAACTTTATGATTTAATGAACTGGCCGGAAATCGAAGGGGTAGTCTATTCAGAGTGTGATAATCCTAAAAGCCTTCTCGGTGGACATGTATGCGAGGAAGGCTATCTTATTCAGGTATACCGCCCTGATGCAGTGGAGGTGACTCTTAATGCGGCGGGCAGAAAAAGCTGTATTATGGAAAAGGTAGATGAGGGAGGTTTTTTTGCTTCGCTTATCCCGGGAAAAAAGAGACATAAATATACATTGACTGTCGAAAATATTAATGGACATAAGGAAAATTACATAGATGCCTATTCATTTGGCAGTATAAATAAGCCTGAGGCATTTCGTGCTTTTTTGTCAGGTACGTGTAGAGATGCATGGAAT
>JAUNPT010000046.1:11331-14613 GCA_030536565.1 Eubacteriales bacterium
GGGAAGCCATGTCAGGGTGATAGAAGGAGTAGAGGGAACCCTGTTTTTGGTGTGGGCACCGTCAGCAGCAAGAGTAAGTGTTGTAGGAACCTTTAACCACTGGGACGGAAGGCTTCATATGATGGAAAAAATCCAGGATACAGGAATTTTTGAATTGTTTATACCTGGCATTACTGCGGGGACAGAGTATAATTATGAAGTTAAATATAGGAATGGCAAAACTGTGGTTAAGCTTGACCCTTATGCAATGTCTACAACCCCGGATTTTACATCTGTAGTGTGTGAGGATATGGAATATGACTGGGGGGATTTTGCATGGCTGGAAAACCGGGCAGAGAAACAAAATACTGATAAGCCAATGTCTATATATGAGGTTTCTCTTGAAGCATGGGCTGGAAGTATGGGTATGAAGGGCTCAAATTACAGAAATCTGGCAGAAAGTATCTGTGATTATGTAAAAACAACAGGATATACGCTCATAGAGCTGATGCCGGTTGCGGAGTATATTAGAAGTGACATGATGGGATATGGCTCGGCTGCATATTTTTCACCTACAGGAAGATTTGGAAATGGTGAGGATTTTAAAGCTTTTGTTGAAATTTTCCATAAAGCAGGGATTGGGATAATTATGGACTGGAATGGTGCATATTTTGGAGATGACAGTCTGGGGCTTATTGATTTTGATGGTACTTCTTTGTACGGAAGTCTGAAACCTTCGCTGGAAAAATATCCTGACTGGGAGGTTACAACATTTGCGTATGAAAAACCTGAAGTGAGAAGCTTTTTATTTTCATCTTTAAATCTTTGGATAGAAAAATATCATATAGATGGTGTGCGTATAGATGGCGTGGCTTCTATGCTTTATCTTGATTACGGAAAGAGCGCGGGGCAGTGGCAGCCTAATATGTATGGGGAACCTGAGAACCTTGAGGCAGAGAGCTTTATAAGGGAAATGTGCAGGTATATCCATAAAAATTTCAATGGTGTGATTCTTATAGCTGAAGAATCCAGCGGCTGGGCAGGGGTTACTACATCAGGCGGCGATCTGCCTGAGGATAAGTGCCTTGGTTTTGACTATAAATGGGATTATAACTGGAAAAATGATTTCCTGTCATTTATTAATAAAGACCCTCTTTTCAGAAAAGGGGATTATGGTAAACTTACATATCCGATGCTTTATCATTATAATGAAGCATATATTATGGAGCTCTCACATGACGAATTTGCAAAAGACAAGGTGTCTTTTTTGCAAATGGTTTCAGGGGAGGAGCTTGCCGACAGATTGTCAGATTTAAGGGCAGCTTATGGGTTCTTATTTACACATCCGGGAAGAAAGCTGTTATGTATGGGACAAGATATAGGTATGCCTGACAACTGGAGTTTATCTGGTGCAATTGATATGGAAAAGCTGAAGAAAAGTGAATATCAGAAGATGATTACTTATATTCGTGATTTGAACAGTCTTTACAAAGAAAATCCGGCTTTTTATGAACAGGATGATTTGTCAGATGGTTTTGAGTGGCTTGACAGCATAAGTGCAGATGAAACTGTTATTGCTTATCTGAGGAGAGATGATAAAAAAAGGGAGCTGACGGTTGTTGTTAATTTTACACCTGTCAGAAGAAAAGGATATGTATTAGGTGTTGCAAGCCCTGGTAAATATAAAGAAATATTTAATTCAGATAATGTCTTATATGGTGGACAGTCAAAAATTAATTCAGAAATTAATTTTTCTGATGATAAGTCTGCATCTGGCAGGGAAAATTCTATAACGATAGATTTGCCGGCGTCTTCAATGGTTGTTTATGAATATGAACCATTTTCTGATATCGAAGTGATGGAGATGGCTATAAGGAGGCAGGCACGGATTGCAAAAGAAAAGGCTGAACGTGAGGCTGAGATTGCCAGACGTTTAAAGGAAGAAGCTAAACGTGAGGCTGAACTTGCGATTGAGGCAGAGCATAGGGCTAAAAAGGCAGCGCAGGCGGCGGTAAAAGCGCAGGAGGAGGCAGATAAGAAGGCGGCTGCAGCAGTAAAGGCAAGCCGCAGAATTGATGCTGAGACAAAGAAAAAACTGGAGGAATTATATGAATCAGGTATTTATGCTGGCAACACAGGCAGAGAAGGAAATAAGTGAAAAATCAGAGCAGATTACAAGCTTTTTTTCTAAAGATAATTTGATGAATGTAGTTGACAGCCTGTGTGCATGGTCATTGTCTATGGCTGGAAAAATTATAGGTGCAGTTTTAATTTGGATTATCGGAAAAAAGATTATTAAGCTGTGTGTTAAGCTTGTTGGAAGGCTGCTTGATAAAGGAAGTCTGGACGTTGGAGTTAAGCATTTTATAGGGACAGCCTTAAGATTTGTACTTTATGCGGTTCTGGTTATGATAGTTGTAGGACAGCTGGGATTTGAAACGACGTCATTACTCACACTGTTTGGTTCCGCTGCCCTTGCTATTGGTATGTCACTTCAGGGGAGCCTTGCTAATTTTGCGGGAGGACTTCTGATACTGGTATTTAAGCCATTTCAGGTTGGGGATTATATTGTCTCTAACGGAATGGAGGGAACTGTATCTTCAATCGAACTGTTATATACAAGACTTCATACCATTGATAACAAATCTGTTATGATGCCAAATGGTGCACTTGCTAATTCAAATATAACGAATGTCGGCTCTGAAAAGGAAAGAAGACTTGATATTGAAATCGGAGTTTCATATTCTGCTGACTTAAGGAAAACAAGAGAAGTCATGACAGAGGTTCTAAAGAGTACGGAATCAGTAATTAAGGATAAAGAGTTTAAGGTGGTTGTGAAAAAACTTGCAGACAGCTGTGTGATGCTTGAATCGCGTGCATGGGTAAAACAGGAGGATTATTGGGATACTAAGTTTGCACTGCTTGAAAAGTTTAAGAACGAGCTTGAAAATAATGGAATTGATATTCCGTTTAACCAGCTTGATGTACATATTACGGGACTTGAAAAGTAAATAATTTTTAAAATAAAAGATGCTATTATATATTTTACTTGTTTTCTTAGGAATTTTATTATATTATATTCCTATATCTGAAGAAGGACGTGAGGAATCATGGTAGACAACAATACACAATTTTTTAAAACACAGCCAGAAAAAACAATTTCGGTAGAAGGAATCTTAGAGCAGGTATATCTTGCATTGAAGGAAAAAGGTTATAATCCGGTTAATCAGATCGTTGGATATATTATGTCAGGGGATCCTACTTATATTACAAGTCATAATAATGCAAGAAGTCTTATTATGA
>JAUNPT010000047.1 GCA_030536565.1 Eubacteriales bacterium
AGGAGTCCCCGCTAATATAAGTATATCTTGTATATCTGCCAATTGAATCATTTTCAAATCTTCCCATTGCCAGCTTAAAGCTTCCAAAGCCGCCAACCCGTTTTCCCAAAACATTTTCCTCTGAATACCTGACAGAAGTTATATCACTGTATTCAATTTCACAATCCTTCCAGTAGCTTGCCTGAATCTGAATATTCCTATCTGTACATGTAATTTTAATGTCGCCTGTCAGCAGTATAAATCCCACAATTATAAATACAACTGCAAGAATAACTGAAACTACCATTGTTGTCTTCTTTGCAGCTGCATCTTCCTTAGCTGTCAAAGCGCTGCTTACAATTCTGTTACCGTCCTTGTCTACTGCATAACACTTAGTATTTGTCCATACCATCATAAATATTATATCCACAATAATTACCATTACAAATACCCATGCAGACCAATTCGGAAGCTTATCTCCCATAAATGCCATACAGATAAGCATTATAGTAACTACTGACATACCAATCCCCATAACACGGCACATTTTCTTCTCGTCATACTTTGCTTTCCTGGCTGCACCTGAGGTATTGTATCCCGCAATCAAAAAGCCTCCTCTGCCTGTCAAAAACACCACTGATATCACTGCAAAAACCGCTGCCACAAACCATATCACTGCCATACTGTACCTCCTCCTTTAATTATCCGTAAAATCACTTATTTTGATAAAATCTGCATTTCACAAATATATAATTTAGACTATCATTCCATACCCTCTATGTCAACGCAAAAACAAGCCAGCATACAGATTATTTTTTGCATACTTAAGATGCAAAATATAATCTATACACTGGCTTTTCTTAGTCTGATTTTAATTAAAATGCTTAGTTATCATTCTCTGGTTTTTCAGCTTCCTCAGGCTTTGACGAGCTTCCAATATTCTTCCAGAAATCATCTTCGTCCTCCTGTACATTTACCTTAGATGAATAGGTTCCATCCTCGTTAAACTGTACTGACTCAGCAACCTGCTCTGACAGAGTAAAGCCCGTTGTGTCAACTGGTTCAGGAATACCCTTTACTCTTCTGTAAATCTTCATAAATTCCTTACCGGTAATAGTTTCTTCTTCATAAAGATACTTAGCTATTTCATCTAAAACATCTCTGTTTTCTGAAAGAAGCTTTTTAGCCTCTTCATAACATTTCTTTAAGAGGCTCTTAACCTCTTCATCTATTTCTGCTGCAGTCTCATCAGAACAGTTAAGTCTGGCACTTCCGTCCAGATACTGGTTTTCAACTGTTGCAAGTCCCATAAGCCCGAACTTTTCTGACATACCATACTGCGTAATCATAGCTCTTGCAATCTTGGTTGCCTGTTCAATATCATTAGATGCACCTGTCGTAACTGTATCAAACACTAATTCTTCGGCAGCACGTCCGCCCAGGAAGGTTACAAGCCTTGTCTCTAGCTCTGCCTTGCTCATAAGATACTTTTCTTCTTCCGGAACCTGCATTACATATCCTAACGAACCCATTGTTCTTGGAACAATCGTAATCTTTTGAACTGGCTCAGCATGCTTCTTTAAAGCGGTAATAAGTGCATGTCCAACTTCATGGTAAGCAACTGTGCGCTTTTCTTCTTTACTAAGAATCCTGTCCTTCTTTTCTTTACCTGCAATAACCACCTCTACAGCCTCAAAAAGATCCTTCTGCGATACAACATTTCTTCCATCTTTAACGGCTGCGATTGCAGCCTCGTTAATCATATTAGCAAGGTCTGAACCAACTGCACCACTTGTTGCAAGACCAATTGCATCTAAATCAACGGTATCGTCCATAAGGACATCTTTTGAATGAACCTTTAATGTATCCACACGTCCCTTAAGATCTGGCTTGTCAACAATAATTCTCCTGTCAAATCTGCCCGGTCTTAGAAGAGCCTTGTCCAACACCTCTGGTCTGTTAGTAGCTGCAAGAATAAACAGACCTTTTGATGAATCAAACCCATCCATCTCGGCAAGCAGCTGGTTTAATGTCTGCTCACGCTCATCATTACCGCCTCCGTATCTGGAATCCCTGCTCTTACCAATAGCATCTATCTCATCAATGAAAATAATACATGGTGCCTGTTTCTGGGCCTCTTTAAATAAGTCTCTTACCCTTGATGCACCTACGCCAACAAACATTTCCACAAAGTCTGAACCTGCAAGTGAGAAAAACGGCACATCTGCCTCACCAGCCACCGCCTTGGCAAGGAGAGTTTTACCTGTTCCCGGAGGCCCGACAAGAAGTGCACCCTTTGGGAGCTTTGCACCAATCTTTGAATATTTCTCAGGATTATGAAGGAAATCAACTATTTCTGTAAGTGATTCCTTTGCTTCGTCCTGTCCTGCAACATCTTTAAATGTAACTCCGGTCTGCTTCTGGACATATACCTTGGCTGTGCTCTTGCCAACACCCATGCCGCCCATCATGCCGCCGCCTTTAGACAGCTTCCTGTATACAAACGCAAATATAATATAAATAAACAGGAATGGAAGAACATATACAACTAAAAAGTCGATAATAGATGAGCTTGAATCTGGAATATAGCCATCAAACTCAATTCCTTTTCTCTTTAAAAGCGAAACTAAATTATCATCTCCTACATATCCTGTATAATACGTATATTTTACACCTGTCAGGGATTTTTCTGTATCTGTCTGCGCTTCCTGTGTTGGTACAATTACAATTCTGTCTGATTCCAGCTTAACCTGCTCAACCTTGTCATCATCAATCATCTGGAGGAACTCATTATATGTCACCTCCTTATAGGTTGCATTCTTTAGCATACTGTCAAGCATTGTTATTCCAATAAATGTAATAATTGCCGCAACAATAATGATAATAATAGTGCTTGACTTCGGCTTCTTATTATTGTTTCCATTATTGTTCTGGTTGTTATGGTTATTACCATTTCCATAATTGTTATTCATAGATTTCCTTCCTAACTAGCTCCAATGTCTCATATTTTTCTAAAATTCATTATAAAGAAGATTATTTTATAAATCAACTGCAATCGACTTTTTTAAGGGTTCTTTATAATTACTTTATATTTTTCACATTTTATCTTTTTTCTGGAAATGTATTCACATTTTAATACTGTAGTTGTATAATTCAAAAATCTAATTATTGTGCAGCCGCAATACGGCAGAACGGAGGAGAATGAATGCCAGTAAAATATGTATTTGTAACAGGTGGTGTAGTATCTGGTCTTGGCAAAGGAATTACAGCCGCATCTCTTGGAAGACTTCTTAAATCCCGCGGTTTTTCAGTCACTATGCAGAAATTCGACCCTTATATCAATGTTGACCCGGGTACAATGAATCCTATACAGCATGGTGAAGTTTTTGTAACAGACGATGGAGCCGAAACCGATCTGGATCTTGGTCATTATGAAAGATTCATTGACGAGAACCTAAACAAAAATTCAAATGTTACAACAGGTAAGGTTTACTGGTCTGTGCTTCAAAAAGAACGACGCGGTGATTTTGGAGGAGGGACCGTTCAAGTCATTCCACACATTACCAACGAAATAAAGAGCCGCTTCTTTAGAGACTTTTCCACAACTGACACAAAAATTGCCATTATTGAAGTAGGCGGTACCGTCGGCGATATTGAAAGCCAGCCTTTCCTTGAAGCAATACGTCAGTTTCAGCATGAGGTAGGTCATGAAAATGCAATCCTTATCCATGTCACCCTAATCCCATATTTAAAAGCCTCTGGTGAAATGAAAACCAAACCTACCCAGGCAAGTGTCAAAGAATTACAGGGAATGGGAATACAACCCGATATTCTCGTATGTCGTACAGAGCATCCGCTAGAACCCGGTATTAAAGAAAAAATTGCTTTGTTTTGTAATGTTCCTAAATCACATGTGTTACAGAATCTTGATGTTGAAATTCTCTATGATGCTCCTCTTGCCATGGAAAATGAACACCTTGCACAGGTTGCCTGTGAATGTCTTAAGCTTGACTGCCCAGAACCCGATCTTTCGGAATGGAAAGACATGTGCACACGCTGGAAAAACCCTGAAAAAAAGGTTTCTGTTGCATTGGTAGGAAAATATATCCAGCTTCATGACGCTTATATCAGCGTCGTTGAAAGCCTGAAACATGGTGGTGTGTTTAATTGTGCCGAGGTGGATATTCAATGGATTGATTCGGAAAGCGTCACCTCCGGGAATGCCGCCCAGCTTCTTGGCAATGTTTCCGGCATCCTTGTTCCCGGAGGCTTTGGTGATCGTGGTATTGAGGGAAAGATTCAGGCTATCCGATATGCGCGGGAAAACAATGTCCCATTCCTCGGTCTATGTCTTGGCATGCAGCTTTCTATTGTTGAATTTGCCAGAGATGTGCTTGGTTACTCTGATGCCCACAGTATTGAATTAAAGCCTGACACAACCCACCCTGTAATCCATTTAATGCCAGACCAGGAAGGAATTGATGATATCGGCGGTACACTAAGACTGGGCTCATATCCATGCATATTAGACAAATCCAGCAAAGCCTATGAACTATATGGACAGGAAGAAATATCTGAAAGACACCGCCATAGATATGAAGTAAACAATGATTACAGAAAAGTTCTCGTAGATAATGGTATGAAGCTTTCAGGTATCTCGCCTGACGGCAGAATTGTGGAAATGATTGAACTCCCCACACACCCTTGGTTCATTGCCACACAGGCACACCCTGAGCTAAAGTCAAGACCTAACAGACCACATCCACTTTTCAAGGGCTTTATAAGTGCCGCCTTGAAATATCAGGAGGAAAATAAATAGCTAAGGCTGATATTTAATAAAGAAAGATAAATGAAGCAGTGGTTTATATTGGATAAAACCTTTCAATATAAACCACCAGCAAAAGCTTTAATCAGGTATAGCTTATTACTGCTATGCAATATCCTTCAAGCTCATACTCAAAAAGTCTGGTACCTGAAGTCTTACAGGCTCCATGCAGAAAATTAATCCTCAGCTTATCATCTTCTTTTGGCAGAAACTCTGCCTGAGAAACGCCACTTGCAATTCCAACACCTGTAAGCTTGCTATATGCCTCCTTCATGGTCCAGATTCTAAAGAATCTTTTCTGCTGTCCACCTGTGTCTTCTAATTGTGTATAATTTTCCTGACACTTCCCTGCCCCGCTTCCTGTAAGCATATTTCCACACACCCACTGATATTCAGCCTCAGTAAAAAATCTTTTTGCTGTCTTAAGACTTATTCTGCGGTTTCCTTCTATATCTATGCCAACTGGTTTATCCCCTATAGCACACACAACAAACTCACCTGCATGGGAGAGGTTAAAAAAAATCTTTGGAGATCCCTGCTGCTTGAACTCTGGTTTCCCATTAACACCCGACGTAAGCTCATAATCGAACTTTGAGTCATACAGGCTTAAATAAAATTCCAGTGAATGCCTGACAATATAAGGAACATCGTCTGTTTCAGCCTTATAAGCTCTAATACAGATATCTGTATCCTGCTTCGCCTGACCTATATCTAAGCCGGCACCTGAAATTACCCCTTCATATATACCTGTCGCCACATTAAGAAGAATCCCTGCTGCAAGTGAACGGGCTTTAGCCTCTTGGTTTTTAAGGCTGTCTACCCTTGCTCTGCGTTCACCTCGAACCAGCCCATAGCACCGCATTCTCATCTCATCAGTCATATATTCACCATTTTTACCTATGTCGGTTAAAAATATAAGCATACACAATTCCTCTCCGCAGGCTTTTCTGCTTTTTATATTATAAAAGATAGTAATATGGCAGCAGAAGCCTCGCTATATATTCTGCTGCAGGAAATGCAGCCAGCAGATTCACAAAAACCGGACAGAGTATCATCGAAGCAATTAATAAGACAGGTATTACAGAAACCACTGCCCTTGCAGACGGAAGCAATATATTCATAAGCCATGAAAATAAAATAATCATGACCACATAACTTCCCATTTTCCACAGCTCCAACGGATAATCTGCGGTATGTGATATCGCCATTGTAAGCTCCGCCGACACTGCAAAAAGCATTGTTGGAATCAGTGAATACAATGGTCTGCTGGCAATTTTAAAGCCATATGGAAGTGTCAAGAACACGCCCTTTTCCTCATCAATTTTCCACTGCACACAGCCAAATAAGCCTGCAAGATAAACTAAAATCCCAAGAATACCCCTGACAGGGAATGAACCCGCCCCGCCTGCAATAGCAGTCATCTTACCATCATTTTCATTATCTAATATTGAAAATTTCATATGAAATGTCATGGTACCGCTTAAATAAGCATCATAGCTATCTGAAACCATCTGCACCGCCCTGTCCTCATATCTTTCAAAAACCGGACTTGTCCTTACATAATCTGCAGCAATGTCTCTGGCATGGACAGAAAAAAGCGCAGCAAAGACAATTTCTCTTGCCATAGCTGGCACAAAATCCGAACTGCTTTTCAGCTGCAGAACAGAGTTCTTATAATTCCTTTGGCTGTATCTTTTTGTCAGGCTGTTATCAAATATATACCCACATTCTGCCTTTCCACTCCTGACATCTTCTTTTAGCGTTTCATAATCAGACGCTCTGTAAAAATCTATGGAATACTCTCCCTCAAGCAGCTGATTTAAAACTCTGTTTGAAAGTGCGTCCCTGTCCGATGCGACAATTCCTACTCTCGGTATCTGTGTCTGATTCATGGCAGGCAGTTTTACAATAACAGCCGCCACAGCTGGCATTCCCAAAAGGAAGATACTGACCACCGGATTTTTTAACTGGCGCTTTAAAAGCAGCCATAGCCACAGCCCTAATTTTTTCATAAGTTTATCTTGACCACCTTTCCTGCAATGCTGCACCGCCAAGGAAAACAGCCAAATAAATTACATTTATAATTAAACATTCAAACGAAATCTTGCCAATAAGAAGCTGTGCAGATAATTTAAAATACCATGCTGCCGGAAGCCATTCCCCTATATTCTGCACCAGCCTTGGCAGAAGGGCAGAAGGCATAAAACAACCTGAAGCAAACATCATAAGCATTCCAAGAACAAACAGCATCACGACCCCATATACAGGATTGGCTGCAAGTCTGTATATAAAATAAACAAATGAAAACACTCCGTATATCAATACAAAAAGGCCTAAATAATCTAAAAGCAGCGTTAAAGGTCCTGTTCCCGAAAGTATATTTTTGAGAGCTGGAAATCTTATGGAAGCCAGCATTGTCATGGTTAAAAGAAATGCTCCTATGCAAAAAAACACTATTGTAACCCCTAACACCTTGAAAGCCCCGAAGATTCCGGAGTGTATATTTTCTCTTTTCAGGGCGATGCTTAATGCCTGATTATCCTTCTTCAAAAGCTCAACACAAACAATCCCACTTAATATAAGAAGCATTACTATACCTGTACACACATAAAACTGTACAAGCTGAAGCTCTCCTGTTGATGCCAGATTCTCTGATGCAAAATATGTTCCTCTCTCTATAATATACGCAAGATAAATGCTGTTCATATCATTCTCTGCCACCTTAAGCTTCTGTCTGGATATACCAAGACTTCTGCATGCATCATCGACTGAATATATTCCCGCCTGTGCTGTACTTAAATCAGAGGCAGCGGCCGTTACAAGCTCCTGAAAAAGCATTGAAGAATTATTCACACCTCTTTTTAAGAAAACAATCTCTGCCGGAGTATTGATTCCCACCATAATATCGTCAACAAAATTTTCTGGTATTCTTATGATTGCGGTAACGCTTCCCTCCTGCAGTCCCTTTGCTGCCTGCGAATCCTCCATTTTGACAAATGTGCATATATTCTTTACGGATTCTATCTGCTCAAGATAAAGAAATGCCTGATTAATATATGCGCTCTCACTCTCCGATGAGACGATTGCAACTACTATTTTTTCCTGCGTGCTGTCGCTTTTCATCATTTTTGTTCCGCCAATTCCCACCAGAATCACAAGAAATGTAAGAACTATTGTTCCACCAATTATTCTTGGCAGAGATAAAAAAGCTGCCTTAATCTGCAGTTTTGCAAGAAATAAATATTTTTTCATAGCAATACCTCTCCGTAAATTAATCATACTTATTTCATAATCTAAATCTTTTTCCTGATTATATCCATAAGCTCATTCCCTGCCGGTCTGCCTGTAAGCTGCTCTAACCTTCCATCATTTAGCAGATACATGCGGTTACAAAGCCTTAGCTCTGTTTCCTCATGGCTTGTAATGATTACCGTTCCACCATTCTTATTATACCATTGCAGATAGTTCTTTATATCCTGTTTACACACAATATCCAAAGAAGCTCCTGGTTCATCCATAATAAGTATTGGTGGATTCTTGGCAAAAGCGCAGGCAATACTCAGTCTTTTCTTCATACCGCCTGACAGCTTTGCAACATTTTTATCAAGATAGCTGCTAACTCCCAGCATTGCAGGAACTCCATTAATTAAATCCTCTTTTAATTTTCTTTTGCTATCGCAATACCAGAAACGGAGGTTATCATATACACTCAGGTTATCCATAAGCGGATTCTCCTGAGGCACATAACCGACAAACTGCGAGAAGACTTTTCGGTTTTTAAGAGGATTCTCTCCCCCATAAGCTATTGCTCCGCCATCTGGTTTGTGGCTTCCTGAAATAATACCAAGAAGTGTTGACTTCCCACAGCCATTTGCACCAACAATCCCAATACATTCACCCTGTTCTGCATAGAAGCCCGCACCTTTTAAAATATGGTTTTTACCATAACTTTTCATAATACCACTGATTTCAATATATGCCATAATGCCCTCTCCTATATTATGCTTCTGCTTTTTTTGCAATATGGAATTGACTGTCATATAGTTTACTATAGAAACCGCCCTTCGCAAGAAGCTCTTCATGATTTCCCTGTTCAATAATCTGTCCGTCTTTCATCACCAGAATAATATCGGCTGACTGTATTGTAGAAAGACGGTGTGCTACTATAAAGCAGGTTCGTCCTTCCATAAGCTTTGTAAACGCATTCTGTATATGAAGCTCTGTTCTTGTATCAATAGATGATGTCGCTTCATCTAAAATAAGCATCGGCGGCCTTGAAAGCATAACACGTGTAATGCATAAAAGCTGTTTTTGTCCCTGTGAAAGATTACCGCCATCTTCAGTAATCCAAGTATCATATCCCTTAGGCAGCCTCTTAATAAAACTGTGTGAATGCACAGCCTTTGCCGCCGCAATAATTTCCTCATCGGACGCATCTGGTTTCCCCATAATTATATTATCACGTATAGTTCCTGTCTTTAACCATGTTTCCTGTAATACCATGCCAAAGCTGGAGCGCAGTGAATGCCTTGTCATATCCCTGACATCGACCCCGGAAACCTTAATACTTCCCGAACTGACATCATAAAAACGCATCAGCAGATTGATAACTGTTGTTTTACCGCAGCCTGTAGGCCCAACAATAGCTATTCTCTGTCCCTTTTCAACATGAAGATTAAATTTCTGTATAAGCTTTTTATCAGGTGTATAGGAAAAATACACATTTTCAAAATCAACGCTTCCATTCACCTTAGATAAAGCTATGGCATCAGGCTTTTCCTGAAGCTCAGGGCCTTCTTCAATAAGCTTAAAAATTCTTCCCGCACAGGCAATTGCATTCTGCAATTCTGTAACAACCCCTGAAATCTCATTAAATGGCTTAGTATACTGATTTGCATAGCTTAAAAAGCAGGACAGCTGTCCTACGGTAAGCCTGCCATTTATTGCCGAAACCGCACCTGTAACTGCTACACCGGCATATACCAGGCTGTTTATAAATCTTGTTGCAGGATTTGTAATAGATGATGCAAATATTGCATTAAGAGAATACTTCCTCAAATCCTCATTAATTACATCAAAGCTTTCCAAGGCGTCCTTTTGATGTCCGTATGCTAAAACCACCTTCTGTCCGCCAATCATCTCGTCAATGAATGCCGTCTGCTTTCCTCTGGTCTGCGACTGAAGCTTAAACATATTGAAAGTCTTCTTTGCAATTCTGCCAGCTACAACAAATGACAAGGGAGTTATACACACTACCACCAGCGTAATTCCAACATTAATTGAAAGCATGAAGCCAAGTGTTCCAAATATAGTAAGGATACCCGTAAAAAACTGGGTAAATCCCATAAGAAGCCCATCTGCAAACTGGTCGACATCAGCAATAACACGGCTGACAATCTCACCGTATGAATGTGTATCAATATAATTCAATGGAAGAATTTCAATTTTTTCAATAGCTTCGTCACGAATATCCCTTGTTACATGATAGGTTATCTTATTGTTACATACATTCATAATCCACTGCGAAATCGCAGTAACTCCCACAACCACAGCTATTTCAATTAATATTTCCGTAATTTTGTCAAACGCAACATTGTCTGCTCCTATAATATAATCAATGGCATTTCCCACAAGAACAGGCACGTACAGCGTCGCTGCAACTGTGGCCGCTGCCATAATTACAGATATGCCAAGAAATACCCAGTACCTTTTTATTCTTTTTAAAACCTTTAAAACAATTGTCTTCTGGGAGGCCTTGTTTCCAATTTTATTGTTCATTTTAATCTCCATTCCAAAGCACTTTGTGTAAAAAAGGACATAGAACCTTTTTTCACACTATGCCTCCTTCTTAAACTGAGAGTAATAGATTTCTTCATACACACTGCAGCCTGCTAACAATTCTTCATGAGTTCCGGCTGCCGCAATTTGTCCGTCATCCATAACAATAATCTGGTCTGCATGCATAAGCGAAGCCGCCCTCTGCGACACAATAAATACTGTAGGCGCATTTTCCATACTGGCAATAGCATTTCTAAGAGCTGCATCTGTGGCAAAATCCAATGCTGAAGCACTATCATCTAATATTAAAATCTCTGGTTTTTTTACAATTGCTCTTGCAATATTAAGTCTCTGTCTCTGCCCTCCGGAAAAATTCTTACCGCCCTGCTCCACGTATGCATCAAGCTTTCCAGCCTTCTTATCAACAAATTCTGCTGCCTGGGCAATTTCCAGTGCTTTCATAATTTCCTCATCTGAGGCATTCTTTTTTCCCCATCTGATATTCTCGCCAATCGTTCCAGAAAACAATACCGCCTTCTGCATAACAATACCAACCTTTTTCCTGACAGCTTCAAAACTGTAATCCCTTATATCAATACCGTCTAAGAGCACCTCTCCCTCAGTTGCATCATAAAATCTCGGAATCAGGTTTACGATTGAGGACTTACCAGAACCAGTTCCTCCTATAATTCCTATAGTCTGTCCCCTGAAAGCCTTAAAGCTTATATCTGTCAGCGAATAATCGCCAGCCTCCTTATAACGCAGCGCTACATTTTTAAATTCAATTACAGGAACATCATTTCTGCTTGGTACAGCCTCTCTTTCACCTTCCTCCATAGTTGGCTCAACATTAAAAATTCCCTGAATACGGGCTGCACATGCCAGTGATTTTGTAATATTGATAACGAGATTTGCCAGCTTAATAAGCTCAACAAGAATCTGCGACATATAATTATATAATGCAACCACCTGTCCCTGTGTAAGACTTCCGCTGTTTACACGGACTGCGCCCGTCCAGATCAGAGCTATAACCGCACTATTAATTACAATATAAGTCATGGGATTCATAAGCCCTGAAATCTTGCCCACAAATTTCTGAAGCAGATTCAGCTCCTCATTTGCAGCCTTAAAATGGTTAATCTGCTCCTGCTGCTTATTAAATGCCCTTATAACACGCACTCCCACCAGATTTTCTCTTGTAATCCCAAGTATCCCATCAAGCGCGGACTGCACCTTTTTATAAAGAGGTCTTGTTGAAAGCATAATTCCAAACACGATTGCCCCAAGAATCGGGATTGTCATTACAAATACAAGTGCCGACTTAAAATCTATTGTAAAAGCCATAACCATGGCCCCAAATACGATAAATGGGGAGCGCAGGAATAATCTTAAAACTAGATTAACACCATTCTGAACCTGATTTACATCACTTGTCATTCTTGTGATAAGTGTAGAAGTTCCTATAGTATCCATCTCCGTAAATGAAAGCCCTTCTATATGTTTAAACAGGCTGTGCCTCATTCCCGTTGAACAGCCTACTGCTGCCTTGGCCGCAAAATACTGCGCTGTAACCGAGCAGGCAAGTCCAATAACCGCCAGAGCCACCAGCAGCATGCACATTTTCACAATAACTCCCATATCCGCATCAGCTATGCCCCTGTCAATAATCCGTGCTACCACTAACGGCACAAATAACTCAAATACTGCCTCCAGCATTTTAAACAGCGGGGCCACAACGCATTCCTTTTTATAAACTTTTAGATACTTCCAAATAATCTGCATAATAACCGGTTCTCCTATACTGCATTTCTTACAGGTTTTATAAACTTTACTGCCTTAGGAATAATCTCGCATTCCAGCCTTCTTACCATTTCAATTTCTCCATCAAAGCATACTGAAAACGGAATGGATTTTTCCAATGTCAGCTTTACACATTTTTTTTGAAAAACAAGCTGTTTTCCTTTTGGTGTATTAAGGAGTGTTCCCCTTTTATAATCCCCAATCATCTGAAGAAATGTTTTCCTTTTTATTGGTCTTACAACCAAAACATCAATAAGCCCATCATTTACTGAGGCATTTGATGCAGCAAAATACCCTCCGCCGCAATATGCGCCATTTGCTACAGCACACAGTGTAAAGCGTTTATCAAGAATCTTTCCATCATCAAATGTAATCTTCACTCTTTCCATCGGCATTCTAATCAACTGTATAAATGCTGCAATTGTATAAGCAATTTGATTCCTTGAGAATGGGATATGACGGTATTTCTGAACAAGCTCAACAACCTTTTCATCAAAACCGATATTTAGCATATTTACATAAACCCTGCCATTAACCTTCATCAAATCTATATCGAGCGGGTCTCCAAATATAATATTCCTAAGACTTGCATAGCTTTCCCTGCTGCCAAAATTTCTTGAAAAATCATTGCCTGTCCCCATTGGAATCACACCATACTCAATATTTTTAAAGCTGCATGTAGAGCTTATAATATTTCTTACAGTTCCATCACCGCCGCATATATATACACGCAAAGGAAACCCTGCCTTTGCGATTGACATGATATGCTCAGGGCCTGCCTGCGGACTATTTGCTCTGAACACCTCATAGACCAGTCCTTCCTCCCTGCACACATTTTTAATTCTCTGAATCAGGATTTCTATAACAGGTATTCTGCTTGTATTAGGGTTTACAATAAATATATGCCTGTAGCTTTTTGCCTGTGTTATGTTCATCTCTTACTCCATTCCGCATGCGGCACATAACCCGCAGCCTTCTTAATTTATAGTTTGTCAAAATAGCCTACATACTTAATCCTGCATGTACTGTCTGGAAACAGATATCCATACAAATCCACAAAATAATCGTCTGTCATGCTTGCGATGAAATCTACTACCATCTGATTAGCCTCTGTCACGTCTTCATAAACCTCTTTAACTGGAGAATACTTATTATTTTCGTGTATCATTTTCACATGATGCCTGTACAGGACAGATTCTTTATTGTGCTCTTTAGCATCCTTTAGCAGCTTATAATATAACCTCTCCATCATTGGACGTACACTGTTCTGATACTGGTCATATACATCTGAATTTCCATATATACGCTCCCCATTTTCTTTTTTTGCTTTTGACAACATATCAAAATATTCTTCATCCATTGACAGGTATGGTTTTCCATAACTGTTTTCTATTATATTGACAACCATATTATTAATTATCTCCGAGTTGCTCTTTCCAATGGCCCCTTCAGTAAATGTATCCGCTGCCGGAATCATTCCAAGCTTCTGTGCGTCCTGCCTGTCTTTTCCCAGATATGCAATAATATCACATATCCTCATAACACAGCCCTCCAGCGTACATGGGGTAAGTGATTTCATATACTCTTTTTCAAGATAACAGCTTTCCATTTTCTGCTCGAGCTTTGAAAATTCCGACATAGTACATGGCCTGTATTCCTTCTGCTCCAGCTCCCCATTGTGACACAATATTCCATCAAGTGTCTGCAGGCTTATGTTCCAATGTACAAGCTTATCAAGAACCCTGACGCTGTGAACATTATGATTAAAAAATCTTCCCGTCTCAGCCCTGTACAGCTGTGACAGCTGTCGTTCTCCTTCATGTCCGAAGGGAGTATGTCCAATATCATGTCCTAGTGCAATCGCCTCTATAAGATCCGTATTTAATCCCAAAACACTTCCAATATTACGTGCCTGTCTTGCAACCAGCTGGACATGATACGCCCTTCTGCTTATATCATCATTTTTAAAAAATGAAAACACCTGCGTCTTATCTGAATATCTGTTATAATATGGAACATTCATAATTTTCTCAATATCCCTTACAAATGCCGGCCTCCATAAATTTGCCCGGTCCCTGTCCGGTATTCTTCTAACAACATTTTCATCTTTAAAACGATATGGATTTTCTACATGATTCTTTCTGTCCTCTAAAATCGTGTTCTGAAGTTTCTTTGATAGTTTATGATAATCTGCCATCGCCACACCCTTCTTTGTT
>JAUNPT010000048.1 GCA_030536565.1 Eubacteriales bacterium
CATTGTTCCTGTTCTGATAGCTCTGGCCATTCTCACTTCTATTTCCATCCTGCCTTCTCTTATCGCTCTGACCATTTCTGCGGTCATTGCTGTTCTGAGGAAAATATACCTGTGAAATATGTGACTTCTTATCCTCCGGCTTATCTGCTGCCTTATGTTCCACACTATTTTTGTGCTCTGCCAAAGCTTTTACAGGTGCTTCCTTTTCTGATGCAGCATTCTTCTGAACTGGAGCAAATTTTTTCTTTACCTGTGAAATTTCTGCCTCACCTAATCCGCTCATAGTCTTATAAGTCTTTGTTTCATTACTCAGTATATCTATAATTTCTTTTGTTGATATATTCAACTCTTTTGCTAATTCATGAACTCTCATATTTGCCATTTAACCTCTTTCCCGAATAATCAAAGATTATTCCAAACCTTGTTTCAAATGCTTTTCTATTGTATTCTTAAAGCCTTCATCTATGATTGCGAGTGATGCCCGGAATTGCTTTCCAATTGCATGCCCCAATTCTTCTTTATCACTAAAAAAATATAACGGGGTCTTGTAAAATTCACACATATTTGAAAACATTTTCTTAGTATTATCCGAGGAATCTCCTGCAACAATAACTATTGCCGCTTTTTTTGTCTTTACAGCCTTTTCTGTTGCAAATTCTCCACTGACAACCTTTCCAGCCTTCTGTGCAAGACCTATCATGGATAATGCTTTTGTCTTATTCAAGATTTCCCATCTCCTTTTTCAGTTTATCATACACTTCTTTGGTAGCAGCAGTTTTTAGCGACCTTTCCAGCCCCTTTGTCTTTACTGCCTTATCAAGACATTCAGAATTTGGGCATATATAAGCGCCTCTTCCATTTTTCTTTCCAGTTGTATCTATTATAATGCCTTCTGCCTCTGTTTTAAGGATTCTTATTAAATCCTTTTTATTCTTCATTTCGTGGCAGCCAACACACTGTCTTTGTGGAACCTTTTTTATTGTACCCAATTCAATCACTCCCGTAATCTTAATTATTCCTCAGTTTCAACGGCTGTATCATCAACTGTTGTTTCCTCATCTTCTTCTGAAAATGTTAATTCATCATCAAATTCTTCAAAATCATCAGCATCTGCGTTTTCTCCGGCTTTAGCCTGTTCTTCACTCTTAATATCAATACCAAAACCTGTTAACTTGGCTGCAAGACGCACATTCTGCCCAGCCTTGCCAATTGCAAGTGATAACTGCTGCTCTGAAACAACAATCTTTGCCTTTCTTTCTTCATCATCTGCTACTGCCGAAACCACCTTTGCAGGACTTAATGAATTTACAATCAGCTGTGCAGGATTCTCGTCCCATTCAATAATATCTATCTGCTCATTGCCGAGCTCGTTAACTATCGCCTTAACTCTGGCGCCATTTATACCTACACATGCACCTACAGGGTCTACATTAGCAACATTAGCTCTTACAGCCATTTTGGTTCTTGAGCCTGCTTCTCTTGCAATACCCATAATCTCAACAACACCATCTTTAATCTCTGTAACTTCTTCTTCAAACAATCTCTTTACAAGTTCTGGAGATGTTCTTGAAACTTTAATAACAGTACCCGGCTTTTCCTTATTAGACACGCTTACAACATACAGCTTAATCCTGTCGCCTCTCTCAAATATTTCTCCTTTAACCTGGTCTGAAACCTTTAAAGTCGTCTGTGTTCTTCCAATATCAACAATAACATTGCCTCTGTCATCAATCCTTTGAACAACACCTGTAATAACTTCTTTTTCCTTTGAATGATATTCATTATATATTGCTGATTTTTCTTCCTCACGAATTTTCTGAACGATTGTACCCTTCGCATTCTTTGCAGCTCTTCTTGAAAATTCTTCTGACTTAACTTCAACTGCAATTACATCACCAATATTGCAGTCTGGCTTAATTTTTCTTGCATCTTCCAATGAAATTTCTGTAGCAGAAACATACTTTTCAGTATTTTTCTTGTTATTGTCAGCTGTTTCAACTGGAACTATCACTTCCTCCACAACAGTTCTGTCTGAATAAATATGGAAATCTCCTGTTACTCTGTCAAGAACAACCCTGCCATTCTCTGTTGTATTAAACTGTGCTTTGTACTCATCCATAAGAGACTTCTCAATTGCGTCAAGCATTACTTCCTTGCTGATTCCATTTTCCTTTTCAAGTGCATCTAAAGCTAATATTAATTCTTTGTTCATAATGTACTCCATTCTATTATTGTATTAATCGACAAAAGCCCATCTGATCATTGCCAGATTGCTTCTTTCAAACTTTTTATCTTCTTCATCAATCGTAAGGGTAACTGTATCTGTATCATATTCTTTTAATACACCAGTATATTCCTTCTGTCCGTCCACTGATTTATAAAGCTTAATGTCAATCAGTCTTCCGACACTCCTTACATAATCTTTTTCTTTCTTCAGTGGTCTTAACAGCCCCGGAGAACTCACTTCAAAAATATACTGTTCAGATATATAGTCCTCACGGTCGAGAATCTCGTTAAATGCCCTGCTCACAAGCTGACAGTCATCAACCGTAATTCCACCCTCTTTATCGATATATACCCTTAAATAATAGTCACTGCCCTCTTTTACGAACTCAACATCAAACAGTTCAAAATTATTGGCATCGATAATTGGCTGAATCAGCTGTTCTGTTTTTGCTTCATAGCTTTCTCTTTTTCCCATACATTCATCGCCTTTCTTATTTAGTTGTACTTCTGCAGACAAATGACAAAAAGCAAAGAGTGGACATATATGCCCACTCTTTACCAGTCACTTATAAATACAGAATAGCTCGTAGGGGAGTCGAACCCCTGTCTTCGCCGTGAGAGGGCGACGTCTTAACCACTTGACCAACGAGCCAAATAAGCTGCTGCCTGCCAGTAATACTGGCACCGCAACCGTACTTGCATATATTACACTATAGTTTAAAATAATGCAAGCTTTTTTTTAATTTTTTACCATTTTTTTATTTTTTTGTCTGCTTCTGCGATGGTTTTTCTGTCGGTTCTTGTGTTGGTTTTTGCGTTTCACTCTCCGGCAGTGTCTCTGTTTCTTTTGCAATAACAGTTATTACAACAGTTTTTTCTATTCTTCCCTTTTTAGGGTCCGTAAAAGAGTACACAACCTTATAAATCCCAGCCCTGTTGTATGCGTCACTGGATTCAACCTCATTACCATCAGCGTCATACACAAAATACTCATAGGCCGCATCATAACCTATTGAATTTTTCGCAGCTACACCATTCTGAAGGTCATACGTATCACCTTCCGTCAATGTAACATTTTCTGATGGCACCACTATTGCCGCTTCATGATTATTGTCGGGTTTATAATTAGCATATGTAAAAAATGCCAGATTCATATCTACATTTCCTGAAATTCCAGGAACTGTGCCTGTACTTGTATACTGCCACATCTGATAGCCCCAGTCAAAGCCTGGAAGATCATCACCATACTGATAGTCAACTCCTGTGCCATAATATTTGTAGAAATACTGTGCCATCCATATTTTATAGCCTGCCGCAAGCTGCGCTGTATCAATTTCATTATAAAAATCACTTTTACATGTGTAAATCATTGGCGAATATCCCGCACTTTTCACAACATCACAAAATGTCTTACATATTTTAGTTTTATCAGCCATACTTACACTATTAATCCTATAACCGCTGCCTGTCTCATAATCAATAGCAACTGGATAGGTAATATTATAGTTTTTGATGAGATTCACTGTCATACTTGCTTCCTCATACGCCTCACCGACGGTTGTTGCCTGAGAGAAGAAATATACTCCTACCTGTATGCCATTAGCAAGTGCTCCCTGAATATTTTTTGTGAAATAAGGGTCCTCGTAAAGACTCCCTGTTCCATATCCACGTCCTGCACATTTTATAATTGCAAACTTAATACCAGAATCAGCTACTGCTCTCCAGTCTATGTCGGCCTGCCACTGTGATACATCAATGCCCCGAACCAGTTCATTTACTTCATATACAGTTGAAGGAACTGTATCAACCTGCGTATCATCTACTATCTCTGTCTTAACATCTTCCTGCTGTGCTACCTCAGCCTCGGAAGCATCAACAATTTCAAGATTTTCCATAGCGATAATTTCAACACTGCCCGATGCAATCATTTCTTCTATATCAGCAGACGTCGTTTCTTCCTCTGTAACTGTTTCTTCCTGAGGCTGTTCTGCCCATGTTGTAGTTTCTGCCTGCGTTACTGTAGGTAATTTAATAGTTTCTTCCTGAGTCGTATTAATAGTTTCTGCATTCACCTGCAGATGGTTATTCCTATGCACTATCCCAGCTACAGTTATCCCTGCCCCGATTGCACCTGCTATTGTAACGCAGGAGGCAATAACCATAACCCTTGTATGTTCAACTGCGGCAGCTTTAATAGCGCCTGCAAGCTTCTTAACAGCTTCAATCAACCTATTCATTTAATTCCCTTCTTTTTTATACAAAGCTAAAAATCGCACCAAATACACCTGCACTTGCAACACCCATTATTATACCTGCAAGCAGCACACCAAGCAGCACCGCAATAACACTTTTCTTAAAGCCCATGTCAAGGAAGCTGGCTGCAAGAGTTCCAGTCCATGCACCTGTACCTGGAAGCGGAATGCCTACAAATAACAAAAGTGCAACAAAAAGCCCTCTTCCCGCCTTTTCCTTTAATTTTTGTCCACCCTTATGGCCTTTTTCAATACAGAATGTGAAGAACTTTCCAATATACTTCTTATCTCTCCCCCATTCAAGAACTTTTCTGGCGAACAGATAAATAACCGGAACCGGAAGCATATTTCCAATGACACAGACAATATACGATTCCAGCAAAGGCAGCTGGAAAGCCTGTGAATAAGGAATTGCTCCTCTAAGCTCAATAAGCGGCACCATCGAAATCAAAAATATTATAAGATACTTTTTTAACATAACAAATCCTTTCAACTATAATTCATACCTACTAAATAATACATAAGACATATAGAATATGCAAGTAAATAAAAATTAAATTTATAAATCAAACAGCGACAGCTGGTTGCTTTCAGCCATTCCTCCCAGAAGTCCTATCTCAGAGAGCTTATTTATAACGGTATCTCCAACCTTTGCCCTTTGCTTTAAGTCGTCCTTGGATAAAAATTCACCGTCCCTTGCAGCTATTTCAATAGCCTCTCCAGCCGATTCACCGATTTTATCAACCACTTTAAATGAAGGCATGATTTTCCCATCAATAATCTGAAAAGAGCGGGCCTTAGCCTTGTATATGTCAATAGGCGTAAAATCAAAACCTCTTGCATACATTTCCTGAACAATACGCATATCCTTAAGCTCATCTTCTTCTGTATTGGATAAGAGCTTCTGGGCGTCTCTTTCAAGGTAATCCTTCATAAAATACTCCAGCTTATCTTTACCCATAGCCATCTTCTCATAATCAAAAGCATTAGCTCTGATACTAAAATACGCACAGTAATATGCCAATGGATAAAACACCTTACAGTAGGCAACCCTCCATGCCATCATAACATAGGCCGCCGCATGTGCTTTAGGGAACATATATTTAATCTTCTTACAAGACCATATATACCAGTCTGGAACACCATGAGCAGTCATAACCTCCTCGTCCTCCGGCTTTAAGCCTTTACCCTTACGCACCTTTTCCATAATAGAAAATGCTGTTTCACTCTCAATGCCTTTAAGGATAAGATAAACCATAATATCATCTCGTGTACATATTGCAGTAGAGATAGTCGCTTTGCCTTCCTTAAGCAAAGTCTGTGCGTTTCCAAGCCAAACATCAGTACCATGTGACAATCCTGAAATTCTTACAAGGTCTGAAAACTGTGTCGGTTTAGCATCAATCAGCATCTGCATGGCAAACTGTGTACCAAACTCTGGAATCCCCAGTGCTCCAAGCTTAGTCCCACTGATATCTGAAGGCTTAATGCCAAGGGCATCTGTATTCATAAACAGCGACATAACCTCCTTGGAATCCAGCGGTATCTCCAATGGGTCAATTCCTGTTAAATCCTGAAGCATTCTAATCATAGTCGGGTCAAGATGACCTAAAATATCCAGTTTTAAAAGATTATGGTCAATACTGTGGTAATCAAAATGTGTTGTTACAATATTCGTTGTCATGTCATTGGCCGGGTGCTGTACAGGTGTAAATGAATGGATTTCATCACCAATTGGAAGAACAACAATCCCTCCAGGATGCTGTCCCGTAGTTCTTCTGATATCTATACAGCCCTCTGCAATCCTTTCAATTTCACATCTTCTTTTAACCACTGCAATACCTGTCTTTTCAGCTTTTTCCTGAAAATACTTCCACACATACCCATAAGCTGTTTTATCTGCCACAGTACCAATGGTTCCTGCCTTAAACGTCTGTCCTTTTCCAAAAATAACCTCTGTGTAAGAATGCGCCTTACTCTGATATTCATTGGAAAAATTAAGGTCTATATCTGGTTCCTTATTTCCCTTAAACCCCAGGAATGTTTCAAAAGGAATATCAAAGCCCAGCTTATCCAGCTTGTGCCCGCATTTTGGACAAATCTTATCAGGCATGTCGCAGCCGGCCCCACCAGCATACTTCTTAACGTCCTCGGAATAAAAATCATTATAATAGCACTTTGGACACAGATAATGCGGACTTAACGGATTAACCTCCGTAATACCTGCCATGGTAGCCGCAAATGAAGAACCAACTGAGCCTCTGGAGCCAACAAGATACCCATCATCATTAGACTTCCATACCAGCTTCTGTGCAATAATATACATAACAGAATATCCATTGGAAATAATAGATTTAAGCTCTCTTTCCAAACGCTCCTTAACTATTTCCGGTAAAACAGGTCCATATATTTCATGAGCCCTGTTATGGCATATATCCCTAAGCATCTGGTCAGAGTTTTCAATAACCGGTGGTCTTTTATCGGGACGGACTGGTTCTATTTTTTCACACATATCCATAATCTTGTTTGTGTTAGTCACGACAATCTCATATGCCTTATCTGCTCCCAGATAGTCAAATTCATGAAGCATTTCCTCTGTAGTGTGAAGATAAAGCGGCGGCTGGTCATCAGCATCATCAAACCCTTTTCCAGCCATTATAATTCTTCTGTAGATTTCGTCCTCTGGATTTAGGAAATGAACGTCACAGGTAGCAACAACGGGTTTTATAAACTTCTCTCCCAATGCCACAACCTTTCTGTTCAATTCTCTTAAATCCTCATCATTTTTAACATAGCAGTCTTCCTTCTTAATCATAAATGCGTTATTTCCAATCGGCTGAACCTCAAGATAATCATAAAAGCCAACGATACGGGCTATTTCTGATGCCGGACGTCCTGCTAGCATTGCCCGAAACAGCTCACCTGCTTCGCATGCACTTCCTATTATAAGCCCTTCCCTGTATTTATTGACAAGGCTCTTAGGAATCTTTGGAAAACGGTTAAAATATGTAAGATGCGAGGCTGAAATCAGCCTGTACAAATTGATTCTTCCCATTTCATTAGATGCAAGAATAATACAATGATACTGATGAAGCTTCTTAACTGCGTCTACATCCAGCTTCCCCCTCTCGTTAAGCATATCCAAATCAAATATATCCCTGTCTTCAAGCATCTTAACCATCTTAAGGAAAATATCAGCTGTGGCTTCTGCGTCATTTACAGCTCTATGATGATTATTAAGCACTGTTTTCAAATGCTTTGTCAGAGTGTCAAGCTTGTAATTGTGAAGATTAGGAATTACATATTGTGCGAGCCTTACGGTATCCAAAAATGTTGCATCATAATCTATCCCTAGCTTTTCAGCTTTATTAAATATAAAGCTGGTATCAAATTCTGCATTATGCGCTACAAGCACTGCATCAGCGCAGAATTGAAGGAACTGTGGAAGAACCTCCTCAATTGCAGGTTCATTCATAACCATAGGGTCACAAATTCCCGTAAGCTTTTCAATTTCAAAAGGAATTGGAATTTTAGGATTCACAAAAGCTGAATATCTGTCAATAATCTGTCCAGCTTTGATTTTTACCGCACCGATTTCGATAATCTGGTCTGCTTGTGCCGACACCCCCGTTGTCTCTAAGTCAAATACAACAAATGTATCATTAAATGTCTGACCTGCTGGATTAGTTACTATAGTTTTTGTATCATCAACCAGATATGCCTCAACACCATATATAATCTTAAAGTCCAGCTTTTCTCCTCTTTTTTTGTAATCGCCTTCGATATCCCTGATACAATGGAATGCATCTGTAAATGCCTGAACAACTCCATGGTCAGTTATAGCTATCGCTTTATGTCCCCAGCGGATTGCCTGCTTTATTATATCCTTAGCATAGGAAACTCCGTCCATATCACTCATCTTGGTATGACAGTGCAGTTCTACTCTTTTATGTAATGCGAGATCATTCCTGACCTCTCTTGTATCACTGCCCTTACGTATTCCCGTAACTCTGGAAATAGAAACCTCGTTATCAAATTTATCAAGAGCTGCGTCTCCTTTTATTTTAAGAAAAGCTCCCTTCTTAATAAATCCCATAAATTCAGGAAGCTGTTCATTCTTTGCAAATATTTTTACAGAAATAGTATCAGTGAAATCTGTTACAGTAAACATAATAATAGTACGTTCATTTCTGATTTCTCTGTTTTCTACACTCCTTACCATTCCTGAAATAACCAGCTCACCTAATGCATTATCAATCTGTTCAATTGGTGTTGGTTCATCATCAAAATCCCTTCCAAACAGCACATCATCATTAGCCGGTTTCTTCCTGTAGTACTGTTCCTCATTTCTTTGAAAGCTTCTATTATCCTGCACCGCTTTGCTTTTTTGCCCTGACTGTAAGCTGGCAGCTGCAGGCCTTTCACCCTTTACAGACTTTTCCTTTTTAGTGCTGTCATCATCTTCACCAGCTTTAACTGCTGCCTCCATAACCTGCTGTATTTCTTTGACACGCAGATTAAGACGGTGTGCATTTTCTTTTTCAAAATGGCTTGCCGTCTTCTTCGCATACTCATATTCAACATCTATTTCAAAACCGAAGCGGTTTAAAAATATTTTCTTGAAATAATCCGTAAGATTAGCTGCATATTCTCTTGCAAGAAAGCTGTCCTCCAAGGTCAACACCAGATGATCCTCTTTAACAAATTCCCATGTTGAATTTTTTAACAGATTAAATTCAAGTGTCCAGTATTTTTCCAATTCAAAAAGTATACTGTCATAATATATATCCATAATTTTAACAGGTGTATACTGTCCTGAAAGAGAATACCTGTCTATAATACGCACGTCCATATTCTTAATTCTAAAGACCTGCTTTTTTAAGGCATCCTCAACCTTATAAATAACTGGTTTTCCTATTAGTCTTTCGCTTCTTATATATACACGTGCCAGAGAATTTGTTGACGTTTTAGATACTCTGGTAACCTCTGTATCCATCATATACATCGACAGGTCCTCTGGCAGTTTTACTGTTTTAAACACTTCAAAAAACTTATCCAATTTAAAACAACTCCTATTTTCCCCAATTATCGAGCTCTGACTTTAAAACAGACAAAAGCTCTGACTCTGCAACCTTCTTAACAACCCTGCCCCGCTTAATTAACACTCCACAGCCGTCACCGCCAGCAATACCAAGGTCAGCCTCTGCTGCTTCTCCCGGGCCATTGACAACACAGCCCATAACAGCAAGCTTTAAATCAAGGTCATAATTTGCTGTCATTTCCTCAACTTTCTTTGCAAGTGCAATTAAATCAATTTTAGTCCTGCCGCAGGTTGGACAGGAAACCACTTCTATTCCTCCCTTGCGAAGCCCAAGTGTGCGTAAAATAAGCTTAGCTGCTTCAATTTCCTTTACCGGGTCATCTGTTAATGAAACTCTGATTGTATCTCCAATTCCCTGTCCTAATATAAGCCCCAGGCCAATTGAAGATTTTATGCTTCCAGAAAATACAGTACCTGATTCAGTAATACCAACATGCAGCGGATGACTGGTTTTATCTGCAATAAGCTCATGTGCTTTAACACACATCAGTACATCTGAAGACTTAATGCTGATTACCAGATTATCATACCCTAAATCTTCTATCATTCCCGCCTTATCCAAGGCACTTTCAACCAGTCCCTGCGCTGTAACACCATTGTACTTCTCAACAAGCTCCTTTTCCAGGGAACCACTGTTTACACCTACACGAATCGGTATATTTCTTTCCTTTGCAGCATCTACAACTGCTTTTATTTTATCAGTCCCTCCAATATTTCCCGGATTGATTCTGATTTTATCCGCACCATTCTCTATAGCCATAATTGCCATTTTATAATCAAAATGTATATCAGCTACCAATGGAATATGAATCCTTTTCTTGATTTCTCTTATAGCCTTTGCTGCCTGAATATCTGGTACAGTACAGCGAACAATCTCACAGCCTGCAGCCTCCAGCCTTAATATCTGTGCAGCTGTAGCCTCAATATCCTCTGTCGGTGTATTAGTCATTGACTGTATTGCAATGCTGCTGCCACCGCCGATGGCCCTGCTGCCAATCCTTACAATTTTTGTATTTTCTCTTGTCATTAAAACAACCCCTTTATATCCTTAAACATAATATATACCATAAGCAGCATCAAAAGAATCATACCTATAAAATGTATCATTCCTTCTCTTTCTTTTTTTACTGGTTTTCCACGTACTGCCTCAATCAAAAGAAATACCAGACGCCCGCCATCAATTGCCGGAAGCGGAAGCAGATTCATAACTCCAAGATTTGCACTTATCATGACTCCAAGATTGAGAAGATTAAGGAATACATAAAAAGAACCATCTGCCTTGCTCTCCTCAACGACGTTACTCATAATATTTACTGCTCCTACAGGTCCCGATAAATCATTTACTCCAAGCTGGCCTGTAAACATCATTCCCAGCGACTTAATAACTGTCTTAATCCAGTATCCTACCTCATTAAACGAATATTTTATAGTATTGACAGGTGCAGCCTTAATTCTTTGTCCATAAGCTGCAAAGCCTGTATAATAGCCTTCGCTTTCAACCAGTTCAGGTGTAACCATAAGCTCTGCTTTTGTACCGTCCCTTGACACGACAATCTTAAGGCTCTCTCCTTTTGCATTAGAAATTGTCTCTATTATCTGCGTGCTGCCTTCCATCGCATTTCCGTTGATTGACTGTATTACATCACCTTTTTTTAATCCTCCATCTTCTGCCGGAGAATTTTCTGATACAGAACTGACAGCTCCATTTGACGCCACAGTAATGCCTATGCGGTAACTGGACTCCTTACGAAACTGCGGCGTGAGCGTAGTTGTATATTTCTGCCCATCTCTCTCATAAGTTATATTCATTGTATCTTTAGCATGATAACTTCTTATAAATGAATACTCTCTCTGGAAATTAATAGCCTCACCATTGATTTTAGTAATCAAATCGCCTTCCCTTAGTCCTGCCTCCACAGCTGGTGAATTATCATAGACGACGTCTACCGTACATGGATCATAACCCACTGAACCTATGATAACAATTGCAAGAACTAAAGCAAGAAGGAAGTTAAACAAAGGGCCTGCCGCAATAATTGCAATTCGTGCCCATACTGATTTATTGGAAAAAGACTTTTCTGACCTGTGCGCCTCTATCGCCAGTCTTTCTTCTTCTGAAAGCCCCCGCTCTTGTTCATTTATCTCATCACTGTGATCTATTTCCATAAATTCTTCCCCAAGCATCATACATGAACCGCCAAAAGGAAGCATCTTTATGCTGTAAATTGTTTCCCCTTTCTTAATATGCAGCAGTCTTGGTCCAAAGCCCAGTGAAAATTCTACAACAGTAACCCCGTTGGCTTTTGCAATAATAAAATGCCCAAACTCATGTATCAAGACCACAACACTAAGAACCAGTATTGCTAATAAAACATTAATAATCAAGCTAATCCTCCATTCAACCACCGCCTAAGCTGATAATTACTTACCATTTCTTTTTAAGAAGCTCATAAACAGACTGCTCCGTCTCCAGAATCTTATCTATGGACGGCTCTGCAATATATTCCACTTCATTCATAGCATATTCAATCATATCTGCAATATCAAGATACTTTATTTTTTTGTCGAGAAAGCTGCTGACTGCATATTCATTAGCAGCATTTAACGCCGTAGGTATATTACCTCCCTTTTTGGCTGCATCATATGCCAGCTTCAGGCCTTTAAAGGTTTCAAAGTCAGGCTCCTGAAATGTAATCTGCCCAAGTCTGTAAAAATCGACTCTCTCTGACTCAAGGAAACGTCTTTCAGGATAATACAATGCATACTGTATCGGAAGTCTCATATCAGGACTTCCCAACTGCGCCATAATCCCTCCATCTACAAACTGCACCATGGAATGAATTATACTCTGTGGCTGAATCACCACCATAACCTTACTTACAGGGACATTGAACAGCCATTGTGCCTCCATGACCTCAAGTCCTTTATTAACCATCGTAGATGAATCTATGGTGATTTTTTTCCCCATAGACCAATTAGGATGCCTTAATGCATCTTCTAACGTCACATTTGCAAGCTCATCTCTTGTCCTGCCTCTAAATGGCCCTCCTGATGCAGTAAGAAGAATCTTTTCAAGCTCCCTTGGATTTTCACCGTTTAATGACTGAAAAATTGCTGAATGCTCACTGTCAACAGGATATAAATTAACTCCATATTCCTTAACCATTCTCATAATAATATGTCCTGCTGTTACAAGTGTTTCCTTATTTGCCAAAGCAATATCCTTATGTGCTTTGACAGCCTCAATCGTCGGTATTATTCCCATCATACCGACAACTGCAGTCAGTACAATATCCGCTGACTCTATAACAGCCGCTTCTATAAGTCCCTCAGAACCATAAACAATCTTCACATTGAGGTCACCAACTAAAATTTTCAGTTCTTTTGCAAGTTCTTCACTACCTATACATGCAAGTTCTGGCTGAAACTCTCTAATCTGTTCTGCCAGCTCCTTAACTCTGCTCCCTGCTGCTAAAGCAACAACCTTTATATCCTTATTTCTACGAATTACATCTAATGTCTGTGTCCCGATAGAACCCGTAGAACCTAAAAGAGATAATTTTTTCATCGTCATAATCCTCATTTCTGCTTATGTCTGCCACATATGTATTATCTACATTCTGTTAATAAGAAATACAGCCCAATAAACTGCTGGTGCAGTAAATATCACACTGTCAAACCTATCCATAATCCCGCCATGTCCCGGAATTAATTTTCCATAGTCCTTAATCTCATAGTTACGCTTTATTGCTGATGCACATAAATCTCCAACAATTGCCAGCAGTGCACCTATACAGCTTGCCGCTGCAAATGTAATGGCCGGACTTAAAAACATGCCCTCAATTTCAGGCCCAACAATATATCCATAAATCAATCCAAGGATTGTTGCTCCTGCAATTCCACCAACAGCCCCTTCCACGGATTTCTTTGGAGAAAGCACCGGTGCCATCTTATGTTTTCCAAACAGCACCCCTGTAAAATATGCAAATGTATCATTCCCCCATGACGCAACAAAAATCAGCCATACAATATATATTCCGTCTGTTATAGTACGGACTTTGTATATATAAGAAAGCGCCACAGCAACATATATTAACCCAAAAACAACCATAACTGCTTCCTGCGATGTATGCTTTGGGAATGTAAACACATACACTGTCATAACTGCCATCATCGCAATCATTAAAAGAAGCATGTCATACTTTCCACCTGTAAGACGCATACATATATAATATGCCACAGCAGCTGCATATCCAATATATGCCATTACAGTATTATGAATTTTCAGTACTCTGTATAATTCAAACATACCAATAAGTGATATCCCAAGAGTAAGTCCATATAAATACCAGCCACCCGTTAACAGAGATGAAATCATTATTATTGCCAATACAATACCACTTAATACCCTTGTCTTCATAAACTAGTCCTCCTTAACAGCACCAAATCTTCTTTCTCTTTTATTATACTTCTCAAACGCCTTTATTATTTCTTCTTCATTAAAATCCGGCCACAGTACCTCTGTAAAATAAAATTCAGTATAAGCAAGCTGCCATGGCAGATAATTGGAAAGTCTCTGTTCTCCGCTAGAACGGATAAGCAAATCAGGATCAGGCAGTTCCCATGTATCAAGGCTCTCACTTATTAACTGCTCAGTTATATCCTCTGCCTTTAACTCACCCTCTGCCACCTTTGCTGCAATTTTTTTGACAGCTCTGGTTATTTCGTCCCTGCCGCCATAATTTATTGCTATAGTAAACTGTAATCCAGTATTATTCTTAGTTTTTTCTTCAAGATTCTCTATTGCTGCAACTATATCGTCACTTAATTCTTCCCGTCTTCCAATAACGCGGCATCTAACATTATTTTTCATGGATTTTTTAACACAATCCTTAAGATATGAGCGAAGAATACCCATAAGCGTACTTACTTCGTCTGTTGAGCGTTTCCAATTTTCTGTTGAAAATGC
>JAUNPT010000049.1:0-14125 GCA_030536565.1 Eubacteriales bacterium
AAGAAGTTGCAAGTTCAGTTAATAATTGATTATTTCTATCATAGCAGAAAATCTTTCTCGAGTAACTTTTTCCATTATCAGTTGTCCTTGATAATGAAAGATAAATGCTTTGCTCATTAACAAACATACTGAATGCAGATAATGCTAAGTCCGAGGAATCTAAACTGAATATGTGTGTAATTGAATCTTTAGTTGTTAAATCAACATTATTTATATCAATTTGCTGGTTGTCTTTTTTTACAAAATAATACATTTTACCGTCAAACACACGTCCAAAATCAATACTGACACCAGTCGGATAGCCTTCAAGCAGATTCGACATTCTTACCTCGCCGGTTCCATCTTCATTAAGACGTACAAGATACATTCCATTATCATCTGAATCCATTTTATACACATATCCGTTATAACACTCTACATATTCCAATTCAAACTGATTTCCAACATACGCACTACAGCTTTTATCTTCATGCTTACATGCAATCTTATTGCACCATATAGTAGACTTTCCACTTGAATAATCATAATAGGATATGTTGTTACTACCAACAGAAATATAAAACAATCCTTTATTATTTGTGGCATATCTATAGTTTCCTGCTTTTAAAAAGGAGTACTTATCATTAATATCTTCATCAATAATGCTTTCATTATTATCTATTGATTGTCCTTCTAAATATGCAGGAGTCGAACATGCTAAAGACAGCGTCGAGATGATAATAACCAGACACATAATCAAATAAGTTTTCAAATGGATTTTTCTCATCAATTTACATAACCCCGCGCAATACATTTGCCATTATCTTGTATATTTCCATAATTGTCACATTCTGTTTCAAGATATCCATAATTGAAATAAACATCATCAGATGCATAATAAGAACATTTACCATATGCATATGAACCTGAACTGGAATGATCTGATTTTACATCTGAAAATAAACAGTCCGAATTGCTTAATTCCGCACTATAAAATGTACTAACAGACCTATCAACAACATAATCTCCATCAACATATTCAAAATCACACGATAACTGCGCTCCACCCATATACTGTCCATCTGCATTGTAACAAAGCTGAGCAGAATAACCTGTTACAATGTATTCTGCATATACCGGGGTTACAATTGTTCCCACTGTCAACATTGATGCAATTAATACTCCCAACAATTTCTTTAATTTAATCATACATACGCCTCCATATTTTATAAATATGCATTAACAATTTGGTATCAAAGAACTATTTCGGAAAGCTCCTTCTATAGTTCAAAAATAAGTCCAACACAATTTATTAAATATATTTTAGCATAGGTTTTCTAATATTACAAGCAATCAAACCCTACTGAGTTTGCCTTTTCAAACAGGATGCTGTTTTAAAACAGCAAAAAGTAAACTTTAAGGTCAGAGCTCGTTACATAAAAAAGAGATACCCATTCGGATATCTCTTTTTTATGTAGGTAAGAGCGCGAGACGGGGATCGAACCCGCGACCCCCTCCTTGGCAAGGAGGTGCTCCACCACTGAGCCACTCGCGCATGTATTATTTTTATTGTTAACTTGTCGCGTTAACATCAAAAATAATACTACAATAATCATATCTTGTCAACTATTTTTTAAATATCTGTGAAGAATCCCATACAAATTCCAAATATCGATTGGTTTTGAAACATGAGCATTCATACCAGCCTCATGCGAACGGGCAATATCTCCCGGAAAGGCATTTGCAGTCATTGCAATTATAACAATCTCTGCTGCCTGTGGATGTTTTAGATTCCTTATTGCCTTGGCCGCCTCATAGCCATTCATTTCCGGCATTTGTATATCCATAAGCACAGCATCATAAGTACCGGCTTCTGAAGCTGCAAACATCTCTACTGCCTCCCTTCCATTGTGGGCAGTATCTACTTTGAAACCTTTCATTTCCAGTAATTCCCGGGCTATTTCAAGATTAAATTTTGTATCGTCTACAAGCAGGACTTTCATACCTGTAAAATCATATTGTTTTCCTTCTCCCTGCGTATTTAATGGGACATTGGCCTCAGCTGCAGCGTTATTCGCTGAAATTTCAAATGGAATATCAACATAAAATGCTGTTCCCACACCCTCCTTACTTTCAACCTTTATATCTCCACCCATCATCTGCGCCAGTTTTTTTGAAATTGAAAGTCCTAAGCCTGAACCTCCATGTTCGCTTGCTGTCAGCGAGCTCTCCTGCTCAAACGGTTTGAAAATACGCTCCATGTATTCACTGCTC
Organism: Eubacteriales bacterium; assembly: GCA_030536565.1. Taxonomy (GTDB): domain Bacteria; phylum Bacillota; class Clostridia; order Lachnospirales; family Lachnospiraceae; genus Lachnospira. The sequence goes on from JAUNPT010000049.1 coordinate 2,254, forward strand.
ATACCAATTCCCGTATCCTTCACAATCACGCTTGTCATAACCTTATGCTCATCAAGTATTTTCTGAGATATGCTAAACATTATTTTTCCGGAAGCATCAGTAAACTTATACGCATTAGATAACAGATTCAAAATAATCTGCGAAAGCCTCAGCTGATCTCCTACAATAAAAGGAACATTTATATCAGCTGCGATGTTAAAGTCAATGCCTTTATCCATACATTGGGATTCATAAAGCGTTTTGGCCGTTGAAACCACTTCATTAAGATTAAAATCCACATGAGATACCTTCATTCTCCTGCTTTCAATTGCTGACATGTCAAGAATGTCATTTAACAGATTCAGCAAATGCTTTGAGGACAGCTTAATCTGCTTTATATATCTGCTGATTTTTTCCGGATTTCCAAGATTGCTCTCTGCAAGCGTCGTTCCACCTATAATAGCATTCATAGGCGTTCTTATTTCATGTGACATTCGTGCCAGGAATTGACTTTTTGCCATGTTAGCCTTATCTGCACGCACAATAGCTTCTGAAAGCTGCATGTTCTTTTCCTTTTCCATAGCAAGATACGCTTCGTTTGCCTCATCTTTAATCTTAGCAGCTGCAAGTGCCGATGTTTTTTTATTATACTGAATTATAAATATTATTGTAAGCATCAGCAGGACAATAACAATACCAGCCGGCCATATAACAGTTCTATACTGTTCATAAAAAGTCGGAACATAGTTAATAATAACTGCATTATCAGGTATAAGCTTACTGTCAATATTAAATCTGTCTATCTGTCTCTGGTCAAACATGGCATATATTCCCATTGTTTCAATATCTATATCGGCCGGCGATACACCCTCAAGGATTTTAAGAGCCATATTCCCCGCTGCCCTTCCCATCTCATCATAAGAGCTTACATAGCCTCCGAGCACGCCCTCTCCTATGCCCAGATAATCCGCTTTAAACATAGGTATCTTTGCAGTCTCAGAAATAAATTCCGCCGCCTCCAATAGTGAGTAGAGATTTTCTTCACCATCTTCAACCAATGACAGAAACACAAGGATTGTCGATTCATCATAAGATGCTACAGCGTTTCGGATTTCCTGCTCCTTCATCTTAGAAGTATTAATATCCATAAACCTAAGCTGCGGAAATTTATCCTCCTGCATATAATATGAATGCAGGCAGCCAAGACCTGATTCACTTTCATCACACACTGCCACTATCTTAGACGCATCAGGATACATCTTCGTTGCAAGGGATATTGTTTCTTCATAGGGAAAGATTTCAACAACACCTGTAATCAGTGGGTCTTCATGGGCCCTTTGTGCCTTTTCAAATGTGTTTATGCCCTCAAAAACCATAGGCACACCCTCAAACAATAAGCTTCTGTACTCCATGGCAAAATCCAGTGCCGCGTCATCCTCTAAAATTATGACGTCATACCGCCCCACTGCCTCTGTCTTTTCTTCAATAGCCGCATAAATATCTTCCTTAATGTCTTCATAATCCTCTTTTTTTGTATTCATAAAGACATAATCCATCTTCGCTCTGGTTCCAAGCACTGACGATATACCACCCAGCTGCTCTGGCACGCTTTCCCAGTCATAGGCATATGCACTGATTACTAAAATCTGTGGGTGCTTACTTTCAGCCGCTTTTACCTGAATCGTGAAAAATACCGGCATCATAAATACTAAAACAGCAATTAATAGCTTCCTGCATCTTCCTACCATACTAAACTCCTTCGTGGGCACGCTTTTCTGCCTCCATCTGGGCAAACATTCTCACGCCATTCCACTCTTTATTTACATTGGTAAGAACTGCCTTGTAATCAATATCAAGTCCTGTGATTCTAAGAGCTGCCAGTATCTTATCTATATGCTTATCAGACAGGCCGCACATCACTATCATAGACCTTCCTGCTGCACTTTTCAAAATCTCCTCTGCCGCAGTGCCTTCACCCTTATATGGTTTTAAACCAACCATATAATTTAGTGTTTTAGACATCTGGCTTTCCGGCACCTCTATAACCATTATTTTCATTTGACTGCATATTCTATACAGACTTTTTATCTGGCTCTCACCCAGATTAAATGCTAACACTTTTTCCATCTGCTTCTACCCCTGTTTATATAATTTATTTCCAAGGGTATTATATCACTTATTTATAACAGCTGTAAAACACATATTATTTTTGAAATGCCTTTAATGTAAACACCTGTCCATCATAGTTAAAATAATAATATACATGCATTCCCTGATCATCTTTAATAGGTGTTACAGTCCTTGTTTCTCCTGTTTTTTCCGGCACAAGCAGCGTGACGAGCTTATGTTTTTTAGATTTCCCTGTATGGAGCTTAAGATGCCATTGTTTATCTAACCCTTCAATTTCTGCTGGATTAACATTGTCAAAGTCATCTGTCTGTGAAATGCTTTCTATTCCGCTGTGGGAAAATAAAAAGCTTCCCTTTAACCTTGCCCTTTCCCTGTTCACTATAAAATTATGTCCATCTATTTCATATTTATCTAAGCTATGCAGCATAAAATCAATATCTGAATCATTTTCTGTCTCAACTGTATCCACAATTACAAAATATGAATCCTGAACAAAATAGATTTCTCTTTCACATGTTTTTATATCGGGAACATTTTCCTTATAGGCTTCAGCTGCATCTTCTTTAATATATACATACTGGTCATTCTCTGTGACCTCACACACCCTTCCCTTAGCGGCAAACTGCAGCGCCTTATCCATACCTGCATATTGTCCCTGTCCATTTATAAGAACGGCGTTGTGTGATTTTGTCTGACGTCTCCAGTCTCTATGCATAGAAGTATTAAAGCCTATATAATATCCACTTTTAATAACCAGCGGCTCGCCATAGGCAAACAAAACAAATGCGTTCTGGTCTCCATGACTGTGGCTGACACTTCCATATGGACTGCTCTTAGTTAGCATAAAAATATGGTTAGCATAATCAAACATATCTTTATTTATTGCAACCCAGCCAACGTCTTTAAACCATTTAACTTTTTCGATAGGAAGATTTTCTTTTAACGAAACGTCTTTTGCATAATATCTGTATGTCATTTCATCATAATTAAAATCCCACCAGCCGTTATTGTAGAAAGCATTCTCTATTTGGGGCATAAGCTTAAAAACTTCTTTATAATATTTATAATAATTTCCATTTCCTGTTGTAGATGCAAAACGACGTATATTAAATGCCTGCTTGTGTCCAGCCATTCTTCCAAGATTCGACTGATCACAAAAGCTTGCCCTGTAAGTACCTGCAGGATTGCAGTACATCTGGAAATCGCCCGTTTTCTGAAAAAATGGTCTGTCGTAAAGATTAATTCCTGTATATGCCTTTAAGGTATCAAGAGCATAAATCAAAAATGCCATGCCTGAACCCCAGTACATAACTCCTTCCGCCCAGCCGCCATCTTCTCCACCCCATGGCGTATATATGACACTTAAATAGTCAATAGTATAATTTAACCACCTGCGGGCATCATCATTTTCAAAAAGCATAGCAATACAGCATGGTGTAAGAACTGATGAAAGAGAACGCACTGCATGGCTGTCATATAATGAATAGTGGATTTTAGAATCAATCATCACATGGTCTGCGACTTGTTTAGTTCTTAAATATAAAACCTCTCTTACACGCTCTCTTTCCTCCTCTGACAGCTTATCATACAGCCAGTCATATCCAAATGCAACGGCATAAGCAACACGAAACGAGCATTCATCATTATAATCTCTGCTGGTAGAGCCATTCAAGTCCCAGTCTATTATACAAAGCAGCGCCTCCTTAGCCATCTTTATATATTGCTCATTCTCTAATATCACTCCCGCAGTACTTAAAGACCTGATATATTCCATAGCCTCCTGACAGGCAGTGTAATTGCCTCTCCATAAGTGTACAACTCTTTTATCATTTGGATATCTTGCAGGCTCATCAGTAAATTTCTGATTTGCATATTTATATACAGATTTTTCCAAAAAATCCTTAAATCCGCAGTAATTTTCATCTTTCCTAAGTTCTCTTTTAAAAGCATTAATCTGCTCTTTATTCATCCATATTCTTGGATGGCTTTTATCCACATGCTCAAAACGGGTTTCCCTTGAGGGAACCGGAGTAAGCGTTGAATCCTCCGCAATAGAAAACTCCCTTACAGTGCTGAACTGGTTTTCAACTCCATATTTCCAGAAATATTTTCCTGCCTCCAAAGTATGATTAAGAGTCGTAAAATTATATGGTATGTCCTTAAGAACAATTACATCACCGCTAAATTCCGGATTCTTTGAAATATATAAATCATACTTAACATTGTCACCAGCTTCAGGAAGCCATGTAAATCTTGGTGGGTTTTCATGGATTTCTCCGCCACATGGTTTATATTTGATTGACAGCAATGTCTCTTTTGGTTCTTCTAACTTTCTCATTGCACACCTCTCTATTCATCTTCTGGCTGTCTGCCAGTATATGCCTCAATGCCTCCGTCTGCCTGCAGCTATCTTCCTAAAATATTTTTTACTGCTGTCTTAATTTCATCGTCCTTACAGTTATCCCAGAAATATTTATCGAAACCCTCCGTTGAAAGTGCTCCTGCTGCAAGTTCACTGTCAAGCTTTAACAGTATATCTGTAAGCTTATTATATGTAACTTCCTTTACTCCATCTAAAATCTTTTTGTTTCTCTGCTCCGGAACAGCTCTTTCCTTTGGATATCCCTGTCCGCCTTCCGTTTTGAAAAGCTGTTCAAATGTATACTTTAAGTTTAATTCAGCTCCCCAGCCAAAGCCTTTTGCAAATGGCATGGCAACAGCATTTCCATCATTAATCTGGGCAAACATATATGCATCAGAAGGGTCTGCTACATGACCGCATAATACTCCCGGAAAAGAATTTAGAGCTAACATTGCCCCTTCGCCTGTACCACAGCCTGTCACAACATAATCCACAACACCTGCATTTAAAAGAACAGCAGCTAATATACCATTCTGTACATATGTCAGCTGATTTTCATCTTCCTTCGTATACATTCCGAAGTTTAAAACCTCATGTCCCATACTTCCTGCTGTTTCAACCAGACAATCATAAATCATTTTATTCTTATCTGCCTGACTGTTTTCATTAATCAATCCAATTTTCATTACTAATGTTCTCCTTTTTTTCAATTTCTTCACTATCAATAAACATTTTAAATATCCGATTTATAAAAAATGACGCCCCATATGCAATTGCTGCAAACCAGCCCATAATTATAAGATAAACCCATAAATAAAATATTCTGGAGGAACTGACTGCTATAATTACCGGGAGTATGCTTATCCCAATAACCGTTATGGCCGACATAAGATTTGACAGTGGCATACATACAGAATTTATAAGTATATTCTTTACGGGCAGCTGAAATTTTGCAATTACCGGAAATACAAACATTACACTCATAAGCCAGATAATTCCGAGCAGTCCTGTCACCACAAAAAGAAGCAGCTGAAATCCTCCTGTTACAAATGCACTCACTCTTACGTCCATAACTATCACCATAAATACAAGTGCTTCAAGCATCCAGCAGATAGTTGACTGAACAAAGCTCTCCTTCCAGATTTTAAAATATGTTCTTACAACATATGGTTCCTCATGATTAACCCACTTTAATGTAACTCCATACATAGAAGTAAGTGAAGCTCCTATCGTAATAACAGGAATGCAGGTGAGCAGAAAGACCATATTAAGAACCACAACATCTACAATTCTGTTTAAAACAATTGTGAATTTACTATCCTGTCTAAAAATTCCACCCATATGCATTCCTCTTTTCTTAATTTTTTATTTCCATTAAATACCGCTGATTATTTTGCTTTAATAATGCTTTTAAAGACCGCTTTACTGCTTTTCTTTCTTATAATCAGGGTATCCCTTAGCTTATCCGCCGGATTATTATAGGTTTTGGCAATAAAGGCCTCTGCTTTATCCTCCAGCAGTATCTCCATCTTAACTAATTCATTCTCCAGAGCGATTGCACCTCCCTCTGGCTGGATTTTTTTCATATCCATAAAATACTTTGTATCACCAATATGCACATCCGCAGGCTCAAGCCTTAATTTCTCTGTGTCCACAAAATTTTCAAGGTGGAAAAACCAGTCAATATCTGCACAGGCTTTTCCTTCTACAGTAAATGTATCCTCAAGTATATCGTCTTTAATTTCTAACCTGCGTGAATAATTGACATCTTCATATGCCGCCACACAAGCCTCTATGCAATTCGTATCAAAGCGTACAATTTTACCTGGTTTAGCCACGTCCATCGGCTGTCCATTAACCGCACAGGTATTGTGAGCCTGAATTGTCCTGTTCCACTCATTACATATCTTAGTACCATATCCTGAATTGGAAATATCCCTTGTAAGCACCTGATTTTTGACCATTATCTCCACATTCATCTTATCCGGGTGAGCATGGCTCTTTGTCTGATGTCCATATTTCAGGAAAATATTAAATACATCATTTCTTAAAACTGCACAATTATAATCCATAAAATTCACAGAAGCTCTCTTATTTAAAGGTACATATTCTTTATCTGAATAATCTGCCGCAAACAAAAGCTGCTCCATTGGAATTTCATTTTTGTAGTAGTATGGCTCTGACAACGGAAGCTTTCCTCTTGATAATCCTCCACCCTGTATGTGATTAAGATATGGCAGTATTTCTTCCCCAAAAACCTTATATCCCATGAAATAAACATAGGAATATGTTTTTAACGAAATGTTTGGCCAGCCATCACTTGGGTTTGGGAAAATATCATTATCAAAGGCATATATATATGCCGACGAAAGCATATGGCGGACTTTATCAAGATACCGTTTTGGAATTTTGTAATCGTAAGACTCTGCAAATACCAGAAATGTCATTAAACCTTCCAATGCAAAGAAATTATAATGGATTGAACCCTCATACCAGAAGCCGCTGACTGTAAGGCCATTGTCAAGCTGTTCAAATATATTAAACTTATCCTTTACTGCTTCATTAAGCCACTGCTCATTTCCAAAGAACAAGCCCATTATGCCAAAAGCACTGTTCAGCCAGATTGGTATATTATGAATATGCATTTTCTGTGGAAGAAGCAATATATACAATGGTTCAAAAAATTTTACCCTTATGTCTTCAATCCATTCATTATCCAGTTCCTTTTTCACTAATTCCATTGCATTGATAAAGCGGATTGCAACAATGGCCTCGTTTAATCCCTGAGGCATCATCTTACCTGCTCCACCCACATCAACCGTTGAACTGCAATTGATTTTTTCTTTTGCATGGATTGCGAAATATTTGTAATTATCTGCATAAAAGCTGATAATATTTTTCATTATACCCAAATATTCCTCATCACCATATATTCTATAGAGCAGCGCTGCCTTGCAGGCTGTCATAACCGCATCATTTCTATACATAGTGATAAAGTATGAGGAATATATAAAATCCGTATACACCTTTTTACATATTGAACACTGATGCTCCAATGGCTTCTTTCTGTCATAAATCAATCTTCCGCCATCTTCGTTGCAAAAATAGCCATGACCCCAGCCGCTTAGCAATCTAGGATCATCTTGGAAATCCTTGGCAAAGCTTTTTACTTCCTCTGACATACATATAAGCATATCCTCATATTTTCCACTATTTTTTATATATTCCTCGTACTCAAAAAACATACAATCCTCCTTGTTTTGTTACTATTTTACATTTTTATATCTTTCATAAGCTGACTGGTAAATTTCTACAAGCTTTTCTGAACCGAGATCCTTACATTTCTGTACATATGCGTCCCATTCACTGTTTACGTCGAATTTTCCAGTAATAAATCCAGTAACCATCTCGTCCTGGTATGTATTTAAATTCGCTGCATATGTGTCATATACTTCCTGTTCGCTTTCACTAAATGAAAGAACTGGCGTTGCTTTAACATATTTTGCATCTTTCTTGTACATATTGAATGCGTCCAGACCTTCTTTTGAAGTCCACTGCTCCTCATAGTCAAAGTTCTGAGCATATCCGATTGGAAGCTGTGCACCGAATGTCTTCTGAAGATATGTATTTACATTAGTTTCTCCAAGTGTTTCTGCTGTAAAAGTAGGTTTGCCATCTACCATTGTATAAGACTTGCCTTCAATACCAAAGTTAGAAGCAGTCTTGCCTTCTTCTGAATAGAACCAGTCCATATATGCAATTGCTGCTGCCGCATTAGATGTCTTTGCTGAAATTGCCCAGCCATCATTCTTAGCGATTACTCTCTGATGTTCCTCAAAAGCTGCTCCGTTAGCATTTACCGGAAGGAAAGCTTCAAGCTTGAAATTTGGAACTGATGATAACAATTCCTGGTTATAGTTATATGCTGATGTTGAAGCAAAGAAGTCATGAGTCATTCCGCCCACATTAGACTTCGTCCATAATGTCTGCTTTGCAGTATTTGCTTTTCTTGAGAATACTTCCGGGTCAATAATTCCGTCCTTATACCATTTATTCAAGCCAACTAAGGCTGTCTTAAATTCCTTCGCTGTCCATGCATGGTACATTTTATCCTTATCATCTAATACAACCCTTTCAGAGAATGAGTCACTTCCATAAACTCTTGCTCCCCAAAGGTTTGCAAGTCTTACTGCTTCCTGCCACTTGTCATTGAATACAGGGACTTCATCTTTCTGTCCGTTCTGATTAGGGTCATTATTTTTAAACGCATATAAAATGTTCTCTAATTCCTGGAATGTCTTTGGCATACTTAAACCAAGGTTCTTAAGCCAGTCTGTACGCATAAAGTAAGTACGTCCCACATCTCCGTCCGGAGCATATGCAAGGAAATAAATATGTCCGTCTGCAGCTGTAAGAGATTTCTTAACATCAGGATTCTCTGCAAGATATTTTTTGATATTAGGTGCATACTTCTCAATCAATTCATCAAGCGGAAGGAACGCTCCCTGTACACCATAAGAGTTAACTGACTGTCTGATACTGGTTCCACCATAAATATCTGCTGGGAACTGCTCTGTTGCCTGCAATTCAAATTCTTGGAGAGAATTAGTAGCTACCGGATTAGCAACACTGTTCACATTGATTTTTGTCTCATCTGCCGCAAGCTGGAAAACTGGGAGGAGATTTCCATCTGCATCTGCAAGTGTGTACTTGTTATTTGAGTGAAAATGTATATTTAATGTGGAACCTTCGTAATTAGGTGTTTCATTGGCTGTTTCCTTAGAGCCGCAGCCAGTAAAACAGCTCATCATTGTAACTACAGTCATTGCGACTGCTGCAAATTTTCTTAATCTCATAATAATTCTCCTTTATCTTTTCTTTATTTTTAACCTTTAACGCCGCCTACCATAACGCCCTTGACAAAGAACTTCTGGATAAATGGATAAACGCATAACACCGGAATAATTGAGCATACAACCATTGCATAAATAATAGTATTATATGAATACTGCTGTCCCGCAATTGCATTGGCAAATTCTGCCACAATTGACTGGTCTATAATCTTCTGCTTCAAATATACCTGTAATGGAATTTTGTCCATATCCCTGATAAGAATTGATGACCAGAAATATGCATTCCATCTGCCCATTGCATAGTAGAGCCACACTGTTGCCAGAGAAGCCTTTGACAGAGGAAGGTAGATTTTTGTAAATATAATAAAATCATTAGCTCCATCTACATTAGCTGACTCTTCCATTTCCTTTGGAACACTTTCAAAATAATTTCGAAGCAATATTATGTTAAATGCCTGAATACCAAAAGATATTAAAATCATCCATCTGTTATTAACCGTTCCCAGCTGTGAATAATTTAAATACAGCGGAATAAATCCTGGTGAGAACCACATCGTAAAGGATAACAGTATGTTGATTACCTTTCTTGCTCCAAATCTTTTCTTTGATAATGCATAGGCTGCAGGAGCGCTTACGCACATACTAAATAAAGAGCCTAAAACTGTGTAAAAAATGGTATTTCCGTAAGAAATCCAAAACTGTTTATCTGTAAGAACCTGTTTAAAGGATTCAAGGTTTATTCCCTTTGGTAAAAGAAGCACTTTACCTGCATCTACCGCCGCTCCGTTACTTAATGAACAGGAAATTACATAAATCAGCGGATAAAGACATGCAATTGTAAATACAACTAATATAAAGCTTTTCACAAAATCAAATACCAGGTCAGAACCCTTTTTTTTCATTTTTCTAGGTTTAATCTTAAATTCATTGTTTTTTTTCTTCAAAATTCTCACCCCCTTACCACAATGCTGTTTCAGAAAACTTTTTAGATATTCTGTTGGCAAGTATAACCAGCGCAAAGCCTATAAGAGAGTTAAACAAACTGGCAGCAGTAGACATTCCATAATTAGGATTTGTCTGCACACCCATTCGATAGATATATGTACTTAATATATCCGCCTTATCATAAATTGATGGATTATACAACAGCAATACCTTTTCATAACCAAGGTTAAGAATCTTTCCTATCTTGATAATGAACATAATAACAATAGTTGGTGTAATTCCCGGAATACTGATATGAAGTATTCTCTTTATTCTTGACGCCCCATCAACTTTGGCCGCCTCATAGAGTTCCTCTGGTATTCCACACAATGCTGAGAAGAATACTATAGAACCAAAGCCTGCTTCTTTCCAGATTCCCGAAAGAGTATAAATAGCTCTGAAATACTTGGATTCCGCCATGAACTGAATCTGATTGAAATCGACGCCAAACAATCCAAACAGCTTGTCAAGTGCTACATTAAACAGACCTGTATTTAATGCAAGCATTGTTACAAGTACACCACATACTACAACCTCTGAAAGGAAATGAGGTGCATAGGTTACTGTCTGCACAATCTTCTTTCTGCTGTTTTTTGATACTTCATGCAGAAGTATGGCAAGAATGATAGGAGCTGGAAATCCGAATATAATACCATATCCGCTAAGGATAATTGTATTTTTGAACGCTCTCCAGAAATACTCGCTTGATGGGCCGAACATCAAATTTGTAAAGTTTTCAAAGCCTATAAACTTACTTCCAGAAATCCCTTTAAACGGATTGTATTTCAGAAATGCAATACTCATTCCTGTTAATGGTTTGAAGGCGAACAAGGCAAGCCATATAAGAAGGGGAGTTATCATAACCCATAATCTCCAATCCCGCAGCCAAGCCGCCTTAAAGCCAAGCTTCTTTTTGTTTTGTTCTTTTAACTTTTTCATTTTACCTCCGTTCTGTCATAAGACTTTTTTCAATTACTTTAAAAAATCCTGTCTTACAGGTGTAAACACATCCAGTAATCTTCCACGGCCTGAAGTAACCTTACAGTTGTGCTCTATATTAGATGGGAAATAAATTGTATCTCCAGCCTTAATATGCTCTGTTTTTCCTTCAACATAGAAGTCAAATTCACCCTCAAGGCAATAGGTCATCTGTTCATGTACATGTGTGTGCTTTTCAGATTCATGATTATTATCAAAAAAAACCTCAACCATCATAAGGCTGCCTTCATGGCTTTTGATAATTCTTGAGCACTGATTCTTAATCAGCTCCTCATATTTTCCATCTGTTTCTGTCCTAAAAACTGACATTGTCTTTCTTCCTTTCTTGTTATTTGTTACATATAAAATAACAAAAAGAGACGTTTTTTATAATCCAAAAAACGTCTCTTATATGTTCATAAAATGTATAATCTTATTTCTGTAAAATACTATGACTGCATCTGCTGTTTTACTTTAAATTCTGTTGGTGTACAGCCATAATATTTTTTAAAAGTCGTGGCAAAATAACGCTGGTTTTTATACCCTGTCCGCTCAGCTATATCCACCATTTTAAACTCTCTTGGGT
>JAUNPT010000049.1:14135-14548 GCA_030536565.1 Eubacteriales bacterium
CTTAATCAGATATTCCAGAATATTCTCATCTGTCTTTTGTTTAAATACCTGCCTTATATAGTGTATGCTGAAATACAATTCAGCTGAAATCGTATCAAGTGTAAAATCCTCATTAGAAATATTTTTCTCAATTAAGCTTTTAACGGCATACACTATCTTGTCACTTTGTTTCTCATTCACTCTTTCAAATTCCTCGCAGCAGCGGATAACATAATCTGTAACTGCAGATTTGATTTCACCAAGTTCTCCCGTCTGAAACTGCATTTTTAAAAAATCCACAAATTCTTTGTCATCCCATATGCGGTAATCACCGCCCGCATCTTTTACAACTGCAGCAATGGAAAGCACCATTTCCATAATGGATACACTTACATATCCTTCCATGTCTATTGTATACTGCTCATAGCAATTCA
>JAUNPT010000050.1 GCA_030536565.1 Eubacteriales bacterium
GTGTTGCATATGCATTCTTTAAATCATCACCATCAATCCCAGTACCGCTTGTAGTTCCAATAAGAGCATCTACTGTTTCATCTGAATATTTTTTATTTCCGTTTTCATCGGTAACATTTTTTAAATATTTAATAGCTGAATCTGCAGCCTGAACTCCATATGAGTATACCTTTGTATTATTTCCACTCATATATCTTGGAAGTCCGTATTCTGAATCTGCACCAGCTACATCTGGGTCTCCGGCAGCTATGTTCTTGCCAGCATTAGATGTATAACCATCCTCATACATTGTACCACCAGCACCATACTTCCAGCCATTACCATAAAGCTTACCATTACCAGTTACACGCACATTAGTAACAGGTGCGCTCTCGTCAGCACTCATTGCGTTAACAAGTCCCCAGCCTCTTGTATCTGTATAGAATGGATACATTAAGAAACCGATTTCAAAATGGTCACTGTTAGGTGATGCCCAAAGTGTTCCGTTCACCTCAAGTGTCATATCACTTTTAAGCCATACAGCACCTGAAACGAATACCTTTCCATTCTCAGCCTCTGGGATAACTACCTTTCCGCCCGGTGTACATGCATCAATGGCATCCTGAATTGCCTTTGTATTCTTCTCTATAACTGCATTCTTTTCATCATCATATGATGTGTAGCCCTCAGTTGCTACAGCACCAAAATCTACTATATTGAAGACGTCAGCCTTAGCTGTTGTCTTTCCTGTAATTGTCTTAGCTGTTCCTAATTCTTTTCCGTCTTTATCTACAGCCACTACCTTAAATGTATATTCTTTATCTGCCTCAAGCCCAGTCGCACGGTATGAATGAATATCAACATCAACCATATCAACATCACTTGCTGTATCATAATAATCATAAAATGCTTCCATGTACTTTGCTGTCCACTTAGCATTCTCCTTAAAATTCTGTCTGGCAGTTCCTGCTTTTACCCCGTTGATATACACGTTATAATCTGCTACATCATCATATTTCTCAGGCTTCTGCCATACAAAGCCAATACTTGATTCATCATATGCAAGCACTGGAATCTGCAAATCACTTATATCATGGCTTCCCTGTGTCTTGTCAAATAATGGTTTTTCCAATTGTTGTGTTCCGAACGTATCACTTCCGATTACGCTGAAAACATCAGAATTTACATACTTGTTGTGACCTTCTGTTGTTGGCAGTCCTGCAGCGTTGGCACTAAACCCTGTCAGCGTAAGCGAGCCTACTGTCAGTGCAACGGACATTCCCACCGCCATAACCTTCTTAAATTTTTTCATACCTTCTCCTTTTCCGTCATAAAAGATTTACAACTATAATAATAAACCTCTTAGTAGTTTCATACTTTATAAAATATACATATGCAGCTGCCTGTCCAGATATGTATTCCGCAAACAACTTTTATTTAACTATTTTATTAAAGTATAGTTATATATTATCCCTTTGTTGATATTATGTCAATATCTTTTATAAAAGCAATTTGTTTTTATGTATTTTGCACATATTATAGTGTATTTTACCAGCAAAAGTAACAGAGGCATATCACACTAACTACTTAGTGTGATATGCCTCTGTTAAATAAATATAATTAGTATTCGCTTTACTCATTAATTAGCAAAGTATGCTACACCTGATTCAAATATCTTAAGGTCTTGTTCACCATAAATGTTTATTGCCACAGAATCACCACGTCTCTCTGAATGTGCCATCTTACCAAAGCAGCGTCCGTCTGGACTTGTAATTCCTTCAATAGCCATATAAGAGCCATTTACATTCCACTCCTCGTCCATTGAAACATTTCCTTCTGGGTCACAATATTGTGTGGCAACCTGTCCATTAGCGATAAGCTTATCAAGCCATTCCTTAGGTGCTACAAAACGCCCCTCGCCATGTGACGCAGGATTACAGTATACACCGCCAAGCTCTGCCTGTGCAAGCCATGGGCTCTTATCCGTAACAACCTTTGTATAAACCATCTTAGATATATGACGATTAATCGTATTATATGTCAATGTAGGAGAATCATTATCCTGTCCTGTTATCTTTCCGTTAGGAACTAATCCAAGTTTAATAAGCGCCTGGAAGCCATTACATATACCAAGAGCAAGACCATCTCTTTCATTAAGAAGCTTCTCCACTGCCTCCTTCATCTTTGCATTACGAAAGGCTGTTGCAAAGAACTTGGCAGAACCATCTGGTTCATCACCAGCTGAGAAACCACCTGGGAACATAATAATCTGTGACTGGTTAATTGCTTTCTCAAATTCATCTACAGACTCTCTGATTCCCTCCGCATCAAGATTCTTAAACACCTTTATAATAGTGTCAGCTCCCGCTCTCTCGAATGCTTTAGCACTGTCATATTCGCAGTTTGTACCTGGGAACACCGGAATAAATACTGTTGGCTTTGCAACCTTGTTCCTGCAGATATGAATGCTGTCCGCATGATAGAGCTTAGCTTCAACTGAAGCTGTATCCTTAACAGCCTTTGTAGGGAATACGCCCTCTAATTTAGACTTCCATACCCTCAGAGCTTCCTGTTCATCTATAACAATGTCACCATATACAAATCTGGCGTCTGACGTTACCTGTCCAACCTTTGTATATGCAACATCTATGCTGTCAAGCTTATCTGCCGCAGCCTCCGCAACTATACAGCCATAGGCAGGAGCAAACAGCTGGTTTTTGCTGACTGTCTCATCAATCACAAAGCCCATCTTATTACCAAATGCCATCTTCGAAAGTGCAGGCACTAAACCATTGGCATCTAATACATATGCTGAAACAATCGTTCCATTCTGTGTCAGCGCATGAACTGCATTATATAAAGCTTTAATCTGTTCAAAATCCGGTAAATCATACTCGTCTTTTGTAATATCAAAACGAACTAACACATTTCCAGCCTTCTTAAGCTCTGGAGTGATAATATCTTTTTCCTTTGCAACATCAATCGCAAACGAACATAGTGTTGGTGGAACATCAATATCCTCAAATGTTCCTGACATACTGTCCTTACCGCCGATTGACGGAAGTCCGAAGCCTAACTGGGCCTCATATGCACCAAGAAGTGCTGCAAATGGCTGGCTCCATCTTGATGGTTCTTCTGTCATTCTTCTGAAGTACTCCTGGAATGTAAATCTAATCTTATTAAAATCACCGCCTGCTGCAACAATTTTTGCAACAGAATCAATAACCGCATACATTGCACCATGATATGGGCTCCACTTTGAAAGATATGGGTCAAATCCATAAGACATCATCGTGACTGTATCACATCTGCCCTTAAGTACTGGGAGCTTGGCAACCATTGCCTGGGTCTCTGTAAGCTGGTACTGTCCGCCATATGGCATAAGCACTGAGCCTGCTCCAATTGAACCATCAAATCTTTCAACAAGTCCCTTCTGTGAGCATACATTAAGGTCTGATAATGTATCCAGCCACTTAGACTTAACATCTGTCACTTCCTCTGCCTTCATATAGCTTTCTTCCTTTTCAGGAATATCAACTAAAACAGAAGTTTCCTGATGTGCTCCATTAGTATCCAGGAAAGCTCTTGAAATATTGACTATATCCTTGCCTCTCCAGTTAAGAACAAGTCTAGGTTCTTCAGTAACAACAGCCACCTCAACAGCTTCAAGATTTTCTTCTGCTGCATACTCTAAAAATGCTTTAACGTCCTTAGGATCAATGACAACCGCCATTCTCTCCTGTGATTCAGAAATTGAAAGCTCTGTTCCATCAAGGCCCTCATATTTTTTAGGCACTTTATCCAAATCAACTCTAAGTCCGTCAGCCAGCTCGCCTATAGCAACTGATACACCTCCGGCCCCAAAGTCGTTACACTTTTTAACAAGCTTGGTAACCTCTGGCCTTCTAAAGAGCCTCTGCATCTTTCTTTCTGTAGGTGCATTACCCTTCTGAACCTCTGCTCCGCAGCTTTCCAAGGACTGTTCTGTATGAACCTTAGATGAACCTGTAGCTCCGCCACAGCCATCACGTCCTGTACGTCCGCCAAGCAAAATAATAATATCTCCCGGGTCTGAATTTAATCTCTGAACCGCATTTCTCGGAGCTGCTGCAATAACTGCACCAATTTCCATACGCTTAGCAACATAGTCAGGATGATAGATTTCCTTAACATAACCTGTTGCAAGTCCAATCTGATTGCCATAAGATGAATAACCATGTGCCGCACCCGTTACCAGCTTTCTCTGAGGCAGCTTGCCATGAAGTGTCTCTGAAATAGGTACCGTAGGGTCAGCCGCACCTGTAATACGCATTGCCTGATATACATAAGTACGTCCTGACAATGGATCTCGGATAGCACCGCCAAGACATGTGGCAGCCCCACCAAATGGCTCAATTTCTGTTGGATGGTTATGTGTCTCGTTCTTAAAATTAACAAGCCACTCCTCTGTCTTTCCGTCAATTTCAACTGGGACTACTATACTGCAGGCATTGATTTCATCAGATTCTTCCTGATCTGCTAACTTACCCTCTGCCTTAAGCTTCTTCATTCCCATAAGAGCAAGATCCATAAGGCACACAAACTTGTCCTTACGTCCTTTATAAATTTCGCTTCTGTCAGCAAGATACTTGTTGTAAGCTGCCTCCATAGGTGCCTTATAATATCCGTCCTTAAATGTGACATTTTTTAATTCTGTTGCGAAAGTTGTATGACGGCAGTGGTCTGACCAGTATGTGTCAAGAACACGAATTTCTGTCATAGTAGGGTTTCTCTTTTCATCTGCAGCAAAATGCTCCTGAATAAACTGGAAATCCTTAAATGTCATGGCAAGTCCCAAAGAATCATATAATTCCTTTAATTTATCCTCTGCCATATCTATAAAACCATCAAACACAATAACATCAGCTGGAACTGCAAATTCTGTAACAAGAGTTTTTGGAATCTGACTTGAAGCTTCTCTTGAATCGACAGGATTAATACATAATTCCTTGATTTTAGCCTTTTCCTCTTCAGAAAGCTTACCAGAAATCACATATGTTGTAGCAGTTTTAATGACAGGTTTTTCATTCTCATTAAAAAACTTAACGCACTGCTCTGCTGAATCCGCTCTCTGGTCAAACTGGCCTGGTAAATATTCTACTGAAAAAATAAAATCATCATCTGCTGCTTCAAAGCTCATCTCATATACATCATCTACCGGCGGTTCTGAAAAAACAGTTGTTAATGCTTTCTTATAGGTATCCTCTGAAAGATTCTCAATATCATAACGTATAAGCACTCTTACCTTTGTAATAGTCTTAATTCCTAAATATCCTGTCACCTCATCATGAAGTTCTTTTGCATTAACCGCAAATGGTTCTTTTTTTTCAACGAAAACTCTCTTTACGACGCTCATTGTTCCTCCTAATATATGTATAGATATTATTTATGTAAATAAATGTGTTTCTTAGTGTAACACAAGATAAAAAAAGAAACAAGATTATTCAGAAATATACTATTCTTCATCCATGCCCTCAGCAACAATCCTGTCATTGCCTCTTTTTATTCTTAAATGTGAAAATGCACAATCAGGTACATACATTTTATCATCAAATACTATACGGCAGCCCGGATATATAATCTTATCAATTCTTACATCTGCTCTTGCCGAATCCTTAATAAGCTCCAGAAGATGCCTGCACCGTTCATCCCATTTATTCTCCTCAGCCTTCTTTATTATCTTAGACTGCAGAATCTTTGTATAAGTTTCCTGACTAAACTTTTCAGGATTAACCTTCTTTGCCGCATCATACTTTTTAATTGCCAGTGAATACATATCAATCTGCTCTATTATTTCCTTTAATACAATAATTGCGTCTGCATATTCCTTTCGCAGTTCCTTTGTAGCTCCGACGCGAAGGATTGTTTTTGTAGCTGAATCATGTCCACAGTTGACCGTTTCTATTCCCATAATTCCGGTTACATCACCGCCAAATATTGAACCATGCCTGCCTTCTACAATAACCTTGCCTCTTGCTGTAACAACTGAATTAAGGAGATATCCGCATTTGATATCGCCTCCGGCATTAACCACGGCATTCTCAAAATATTTCCCAGATATATTACCCTTGGCCTCAATATGGCCTTTTCCATTGCAGTTGACCCCATCATTAAATATAATGTCCTTATCAGCATATATATAGGCACCTTCCACATGCCCTCCTATATATATATTGCCCATGGCCCTGATTGTAACTCCTGAAATCACGCTTCCAGTAATATTTACATCTCCATCAAATTCAATATTTCCCACATTCAAATCAACATCGCCTGAAACATCATATATATTGCTGATATTCATATCATAATTTAAATAGTCAATCTTTCCTGTAAATGCCGCATAATATGTATTACCGTCCTCGGAAACCGTAAATCCCTTTCCCCTGAGCTTGGACTTTGGCTTCCCCGGCTTTGGCGTCAACAATTTACCGCATACATTATAACCAAACACTCCCTTTGTCGGCGGGTGATACTCAGCCAGTTTAGCTCCTTCATTTACCTTTTCAAAAAGCTTGGTATTAAAATAATCCACAGAACCATCTGCACGTAGGCTTGGTTTGCTGTTAGTCCTGTAATCCGTATCAAAAAAGAATTCATAATAACCATCAGCTCCCGCCTCCTGTGGCTTTCCGGCTGCCACAACAACCCTTTCCTCATATATCTTCTGATCAAGCATATGTAAGATTTCTTCTTCATCAATCCCCATCTTAACGCCTGCTTCTGACAGTTTAGACATAATTTCATCATATGTATAAAAAGCTTCATCTGTCAGCTTTCTAAGGCAGACTGTCGCAAGCATCTGATCGTTGGATATATCCACCTGAATATCTTTAATATTAAGTTGTTCCAAATCCTTTAAAAGTTCAGATATATCCATATATATGTCTCTCCTCCTTACCAAGTAATCATTTCAGAATATGTCAGTCAAAAATTATAGCAGGTCATTTTCCAGCTCTTTCCTTATTTTTTCCATTGCCTTGCTGTCAAGATGATTGTCCAGCATAGGTGATGGATTGATATTGTGCTCCAATGCAATCCTAATCTGCTCCATCTGTGCATATGTATATTTTACATCTGCATACACGCTTACATCTAGTCCCTTGGATAAGCCTATTAAAATCTGCTGACTCTGCATTTCGTCCAAAGTATATGCCATCTCATCATTTTCCAGATTAATCCGCATTTCCTTCATTTCCAGAGCATCAATAAATGGGTCAGCATAAACAGATACATCAACCCCTGCTTCCAGTCCCAGCCTTACCTGTTCCATCTGTCCAGAAGAAAAGCCCAAAAGGGAATACTGGCTTGTATCAACTCCTGCTTCCAGTCCCAGTCTAATCTGTCTCATCTGCTCACCTGAGTATTCATGCAGCAGATATCTGGTGACATCAACGCAGTTTTCGACTCCAAGCCTGATTTCATTAAGCTGACGCTCGTCAAAGCCTTCTTTTACAAAAAACGAAATATCCACATCTGCTTTTCTGGCAAATCGAATCTGTCTAAGTACATTACCCGAATATCCCATCAGCGCATACCTTGTCATGTCATAACGATTCTCAGCTCCAAGCCTGATTTCTCTCATAATTGAATAATCATATTTTGGATTTTCAATTTCTCCTAAATCGACTCCCGCCACAATAGAATTTTTAATTTCTTCCATCTGCATAAAATCATATTCCGGATTTGCCAGCCTTGATACGTCAATTCCACTTTTAAGCCCAAGCCTCAGGGATTTCATCTGTGCCGCATCAAACTGTGGATTGGCATACACTGATACATCTACGCCTGCTTCAAGCCCTTTTTGTATCTCAATGTACTGCATGTGATTAAAGCCCAATTTTCTCCACTGTTCTCCATCAGCATTACTCATTATGCAATTTGAAACTTCTTTTTTAAATTCTTCTTCCATGTCCACGCTCCATTTAACACTGTAAAAAATGCCTCATATATATTATAAACATTATACTATATTCACATAGAATTTGCACCTTTTTTGCTTATTTTTTTGTAAATTCCATAAAATTTTAGTTATTTCCAGAAATCTCCAACTATTTTGCCGACGTTTTCCTTCGTAGACGGATACACTTCATTCCATTCTCTGGGAAATAAGCGCTCATATTCCCTGTCCGAAAAACGGTCGTCCAGCAAAAGAATAACCCCTCTGTCGCTGTCTGTCCTGATAACCCTTCCTGCTGCCTGCAGCACCTTATTCATTCCCGGATATACATATGAATAGGCATATCCATCAATACCATTGCGGTCAAAATAATCCCTTAATATATTTCTCTGTCTGCAAATCATAGGCAGTCCTGTCCCTACTATCAGCACACCTACCAGGCTGTCTTCCTTTAAATCAATTCCTTCCGAAAAAATCCCTCCAGTCACACAAAATCCGACTAATGAAGATTTTTCTCTGCCTTCTTTAATATTTGTAAATGTATTCAGAAATGCTTCCTTTTCCGCTTCTTTCATGGCTGCTCTCTGCATCAGCACATTTTCGCCATCGGACATCAGTAAATCCAGTTCATGTGCATCATAAGACAAATCTGAAAGCTTTATTTCATTTGAAGGATACATTTCCATATAAAGCAAAAAAACAGTCTCCATATATTGATATGACGGAAAAAACACCATATAGTTGCCTTGATGCACCTTAACTGTTTCATGAATATATTTGCAGATTTTAAGATATTCGTTCCTGTTCCTTCTTGTATACCTGCTGCTTACATCTGTGCCAACAATAATCCGCCTGTTTACTGTATCAAACGGAGAATTAGCATAAACAGCTTTATCCTCCCTGCTGCCAGACAGCATATCTTTATAATAATTTACAGGCAGAAGCGTTGCGGAAAAAAATACCGTACATCTTCCCTGCGCCAGACGCTCTCCTATATTTCCAGATGGATCTACGCAATAAAGATGCATAAGGAAATTCCCAGCTGCGTCATGTTCTGTATATATTACATATTTTTCGTCCATACAGTCATACATATTAAGGAAATGCCTTATCTTAAAGAATAAATCCATCAGCTCCTCCGGCATATGCTGATTTTTATGCTTGTCAATATATGCTGATATATTATTCATGCAACGCTCCAGCCACATCGGAAATCTTCCCATGTTTTCCAGCTCTCTGTATGTATCACAAAGACGTTTATACTCCAGAAGCTCTTTATTGCACTTTTCAAGACTTGAAGCCAGTTTACTGTCTTTATCCTTCATTATTCTTTTTACCGCAAGAAAATCCTCCTTCATAAGCACCGCACTGTACATTGACCTTGCTCTGTCCACGAGATTATGTGCTTCATCAACTAAAAAAACATAATCTCCCTTGCTTCCATCACCAAAATATCTTTTTAATGAAGCATTCGGATCAAACACATAATTATAATCACATATAATTCCATCGCACCAGTAGGAAACATCGAGTGACATTTCAAAAGGACATACCTTATGCTTAACAGAATACTCATATATCTTATCACGATTAATAACCGCCTCATGCGTTACAAGGTCATAAACCGCATCATTCACCCTGTCATAATGACCATCTGCATATTCACAGGCAGCTGGATTACAGTCTCTTTCCTTTAAATGGCATATTTTATCTCTGGCAGTAAGGGTAACTGTTCTGATTTTCAGTCCATTTTGTCTTAATATATCAAAGGTTTCCTCCGCCACTGTCCTTGTAATCGTTTTAGATGTCAGATAAAATATCTTATCAATATATTCCTGTCCCATTGCTGCAACAGCAGGAAACACTGTCGATATAGTCTTTCCAACCCCCGTTGGCGCCTGAATGTACAGATTCCCTCCTGACTCAATAGTCTTATACACACTGACAACCAGACTTTTCTGCCCTTCCCTGTAATCAAACGGAAAAGACAGCTTTTTTATAGAAGCCTGCCTCTTTGCACGCTCCTCAAATATAAAATCACTCCATCTGGTAAACTTATCCATGAGGCTGTAAAACCATTGATTTATCTGTTCAAATGTATATTCTTCCTTAAATCTTTTTATTTTTTCTGTCTCTGGATTACAATAAGTCATCTGTACAGATATACTTTTAAGATTTTTCTGCGCCGCCACAATATATCCATATACACATGCCTGTGCTTTATGGACTTCAACAGGCGCATTCATTTTTTCCACATCTGTCTGAACAGTCTTAATCTCATCAATTGTCACATCTGATACAGGAATCTTATTTCCAGCTTCGTCTTCCTGCATATCAGCTATTATTCCATCTGCACGTCCTTCCAGCTTAATTTCATAAGGAATATGCTCGGGGCTCTCCATAGGTATTACAAGCCTTAGCGAAACTTCAGCATTGTACGCACTTCCCATGCTTTTCTGTATCTTCTTATGCATTTTTGCCCCCTCCTGCATAAGCTTCACATCTGCAAGTCCTCCTGTCCTGTTGTCAATATTTCCCTCCCGCAGAACAAACTCAACTAGATTTCTGACCGATATTCTTAATGTATTTTCCGATATTACATACATAATCTGTACAAGTAGCTCCTTCCGCTTTTTCCCACACGTTCTACTGTTCCTACCTCATATAGTATATTAAGCACAAGAGCAGCTCTCTGCCTTGGAATCTTAGCTGCCATGGCAAACTGTGCAGAGGTAAATTCGTCCTCAAGCTCATATGGTACAAACTGCATATAATCTTCAAGTCGTTCTATCTTAATTATTTTATTGATTCCTAATGGTATTCTGTCAATTCTTGCTGCACCGCGCTTTCTCGTCACATTCCAGCCATTAAGCCTCTTATACTCCTCCATATCCATAAGCACAAGCTCCAGCCTAAGGTTTGGATGCTTTAAGTATCCTTTTATCTTATACAGCTCAAAAAATGCATCATACATCGTAAAATGCCTCGGTGACTTACGAAGAGAACTTACTTCTCCTGTCTCATCATCAATCCAGCCAATCCACTTATTATATGGCATTGGATACACCACTGTAACCTGATACAGCTCCAAAAACACAGTCAGCTTATCTCTTAGTCTGTCAAAGCTTCTGGTCTGAATCTCAATTATCCCTTTGCCATTATTTTTATTGTATATATCTGCAAAATACCCCTCCAGAGCAACCTCATGATAATCTTCATCTGGCTCATAAAAATACTTAAGCACCGCATGTACTGTTTTTTCTGACAAGGTTCCTATCCCCTTATCATTATGTTTCCTGCCTGTTACTTTGTCTTTAGCCTTTTCAAAACGCTCCTGCTGATAATAGTCTGGTTTATCATTTTTCATATTAGCTTCTTCTTTTTCATTATATAGTTTTATATCTCTTTAGGATACTCCCATTCATCAGCTTCCTTCTTATACGCGGCCGCATACTCCCCACAGACCTGTGCGGTCTTAATATCCCCCTCCAGCCTTGCCTGATTTCCTATTTTTTCATAGCAATATGATAAATACCGTCTTGGCATATCACCACCACATCTAATATCTATAATACATTCACTATCAGCCGCAGCACTCATAAACCACTTTATGGCACCATAATAATCTTCCAATCCATAATAATTCAATCCCAGCTCCATGCATATTTCCGAGCACGCCCCTGCTGTTTTTCCTTTGCAGGCACCAGCCGGTATGCCCGTTTCCACATCACTTAAACACAGCTTATAGAAATTATCTTTTTCATCTGCCAGTCTGTATATTCTTGCAAGAACACACAATATATTTCTTGTACAGTCATCACCTCTGGCCTCACCCGCAAGCACATTTTCAAAAGCAGCTCTTGCAGCCAGAAAATCCTGCGGTTCTCCCGAAATAAACAATTCCTTGCAATACATAATCACAACATAATCCTCAAGATACACGCCATTTTCAATAGCATTAAGAAATGTGGAAAAATCCCGCTTACTGTGGCTGTGGGCAGGCATATGAAGTATTTCAATATCACTGTCAAAAACAACCGGTGTAAGACGCACAGTCTCATGAATCGGAGATATCCATGTAAACGTCCTAAGCCGCTTAAACAGCTTTGGGCGGTATTCCTTCTTGAAATTATATACAGTATTAAATTCCTGGCAATTAACATACTTCATCTGAACAATTTCTATTTCCGTTAAAAGTACAGACTTTAAATCAATATATGCCTGTCTGTTTTTGTCATCTAAAACTTCATCAGCATCTGCAGAAAATATATACTCACACGCTGCCTTGGAAAATGCGAAATTCCTTGCGTCTGCAAAATCCTCTTTCCACTGGTAATCAAACACCTTATCTGTATACTCCAAAGCAATCGCCTTAGTACTATCTGTAGAACCCGTATCAACAATAATCAGCTCGTCATAAGTTCCCGCATAGGAATCCAGACATCTTCTTAAAAACTGCTCCTCATTTTTTACTATCATGCACATACTGATTGTCACCATATCTGTTCCTCCCACGCTGCATTCATTGATTATATTTTGAACAGAATTACATCACATGTCAAGCCTAAACAAACAACAAAATTGGGCAGTTATATTTACCGCCCAATTTCTGTTAAAAATATTAAGTTTATTTTTTCTCGTCAATATCAAACAACTCAATTTCTTCAGCTTCAGAAGCATCGTTTTCTTCAGTCTCAGCAGCATAATCTTCTTCCTCTGACACAACTTCATCTTCATCATTATACATTATTGTATCAAGATTGTCCTCATCTAAATCTTCCCCTGATGACCTGCTGTAATCGTCCATTGCTGCAGCAAAAGCTTTTTTGCTCTTTGAAACCTTCGATGCAAGAATAACAACTATAATCAAAAGCACCAGCACTGCACCCGTTAAACCAGCCGAAATAAGCCTCCACATTTTAGCTGATGTATCCGGTTTTACTGTCTGGCTGCTGACTTCTTCAGTACGATTAACTGGCTCAACATAACTTTGAATTGTTTTGTCCTTGCAGTCATATCTAAACCAGCCAGTCTTGCCAGTTGAACTGATTCCATAAAACACGCAGTAGCTTCTGTCCGAGCTCATCATAACCTTTGCTTCCATGCCATTAATATTATAATCTGTCAGAGTAAGCCCCACAGGTTTTTCCATAGAATCTGTAATTGGCAGAATAACATATGTGATTTCCGGCTGTGCTATTTCCATATAAGGTGTGAAGCTTTTGGCTACTGAATCATAGATATAAAAACCTGATTTCCCATTTCCATCTATGCTTTCCAGATAGATAAGAATCAGCTTTGTATTAACTCCCTTACCAGCCTTAATTGTTGTCTCGTTATATCCGTAATCAACAGCCTCATACCCTGATGGCAATGGATGCTGTTCAAAATCAGATATAATCTTATACTCTTTTCCTGATATCTTAACAGTCTGTTCCTGCACCTGTGTTTTTGTTTCTTCCTCTGCAGGTGTCTGGTTTTCTCCTTCAGCCTTGGTTGTGTATATAGTATATACTTTTCTGTCTCCTGACTGGGCTGTTACTGTGATTGTTGTAGTATTATTACCCGGATCCATTCGTGTACCTGATACTGATACTGTTGCATTAGCATCGTTTGCCTTTGCGCTAACGACCAGCTGGGCACAGTCTGCCCCAACAGAGCTTGTGTACGTTGTCACATTTGGAGAAAATGCTGGTGACAATGTACCTGGACTAATGGAAAGTGACGCAAGGTTATTATCTGTTGAATAGGTTACCGGCGCATTTCCTGTAATTGTACCTGAACCGCCTGAAACCTGTATAGGTTCTCCATTTTCATCTGGCATTTTCCCATTAACAAAATTGATAGCAGATTCTCCTACTTTCATTATTTTAACTCTAAATGTTTTATTTATATTTTGAAAATCCGATTCAATAAAAACTGTTATCGTACCAGCTACAGCTTCCACACCATCATCAACCACTTGAATATACTCAGGATTATATGACAAATAAATTTCTCCACCATATGTTTTTACACTAGAGGAAATGGAAATCGTTACAATAACCTCACTCCCAGCCTCACCACTTACATTTCCTATTGAAACACTTGCATTGCCTGCAGCCTTTGCTTTTAACATAGGGAAAACTAAAATCCCGATTATTGATATAATCAGAAATACACTTATTTTTTTTGCCAATCCACTCAATTTATGCATCGTTTAACTCCTAATTTGTGATATAATTCTTCTCTTTAAAACATCCATTTTTATTGCTGCAACATCAAATATATCTATCTCTCCATCATGATTGCAATCTGCTGCCTCCATAAAAACTCCCTCAAGAGTTCTTCGACCCAATTTATGCATCTTAATTCTAGCAACATCAAATATATCTATCTCTCCATCGCCTGTTGGGTCTCCATATATAACCACAGTATATTCTGCAATAACAGAATTAGAAGAATTATACATCTTAACTACATTTCCTGTTGCGATTTTTCCAGATGCCTCTGAGTTATCAGAAGTTGTAATCTCTATCGTTACTCCTCCTTCGCAGGTAAATCCATTCTTTACATCTTCCACGCTGCTTCCAACCGCAATATTTGAAATGGTTTTAT
>JAUNPT010000051.1 GCA_030536565.1 Eubacteriales bacterium
GTGTCGCTCGCGGCGACTTGATTATAATATCACTCTCTTTAACTTCTGTCAACACTTATTTTAAATTTTTTTATTTTTTTACTAATTTTAATTTGTGTGTCAAAGGATGCCTCTTTATAATTAATGAAATAACATTTTCATAATCATGTTATTATCATAAATCTGCTTAAGGAAAATATTCCCTTCAATATCTGATAAAGCCTGTGCTATATGTGCATTGCCACTCATAGCGGTTAATATCAGATATATAACCCATATAATCAACAGGCCTTCAACCAGTCCAGCTGCCATTCCAAGAAGCTTATTCGCCTGATGAATTACAGGAAGTCTCGACACTATACCCGTTGCAATTGACAGCACCCTAAGAACAACACATATAATAACAAAAACGCCTATGTACACAACTGCCTTAAGAATTATATCCGCAAGCCTGTATGCAAATGCTTTCACAACAATATCTTTTATTGTATTCTCTCCCTGTGTCAGTACTGACAAGTAATCCCCGTAGAAACCTTCCATTACAGCATTGCCCCACCCATCTGGCAGATTAACAATATTATTTATTTTCTCCACATATCCGCCAATGCGATCTTCATATTCCTGCATATTATTTTTATCAAACTGTAATTCAGCTTCTCCAGTAACAGTTTCATCAATTGCCGCATTCAGTTTTTCATTATCACATACTGCCTGATACATATTTTCACACAAATAATCATAAACAGATGTATTCTTCTTTATTGTATTTGCAATAACTGGTGATAAAAATGCTGTCGCAACAATAGAAATCAAAAGTGCTGCAATAGAAACAACAATCCTTATGATTCCCTTTCTCCAGCCATCTAATGCACATAAAATAAATACACCTATAGTAGTAATCAATATCCAGCTCACGCGTCGTCCTCCTTTAAGTATCCTATTTCAACTTTATGCTTTGTATGTATTTAGAATTAATTAATATATACCTGCCTCTGACACCTGTCGTCAATATAGAACTCAATGGCAGTTCAACATTCTGCATAGTAATAACCTTTCCCGACATGTTCATTATTGTAAATGTGCTTGAATTATTCATAACAACACTGCTTCCATCGAATTGGAAATTATTATATTGAGTATTAAATGTTGTTTCAAACTGCCTTGCTCCTGACAGATTATAAACTATCAGCTTATAAAGCTCTCCTGAATCACTATTATTCATCAAAAGCCCAATATATTCATCACTAAAAAATACCCTCTCTATTTCACTATCAATTTCAATTTCCTTATAAATACTTGGATATTCTTTAATTTTATATAATGTAACAACATTCTCCCCAACAGCTACAGCCTCTGTGCCAGATAAAAACTGTACATCTCCAACAATAGTACTTCCATAATGGTTAAATCCTCCCACTACTCTCTCTGTCTCATTTTGTCCAACATCAGAAAAATTATAAAATACAACATTAGTATTCATGGACTCCCCACTTACATATATATAAGAAGCTATTAGTTTCGTACCATCATCTGAAATACTTATATCTACCGGATAACCATCTCCCGCAAGGGTTGTCTTAACAGTATATATTTTATCTCCATCTGAATCATACATATTAATATAATTAGCACTGTTATCTTCCAAAATTGCTGCAACGACTCCCTGTTTTCCAACCTCTATCTGTGAAATAGATAATGGGGCATCTACCTTCCCCATGAACCCCTCCGAGTTGAAAACATAAATCAAATTTCCATTAAGATCTCCCACAGCAATCTTATCACCGCATATTTTAACCTGTGGTTTCTGCATAGAGTATGTCTGATTCCACACTGCGGTTTTACTACCATTAAAATATGCAATTCCATCATTGCTATATCTTACGTAGCCATCGTTGTAAGCAATATACTGTGCACTTTCTGTATCGTCGCGGCTAACAGATGATGACACAGAATAGCCTTCATATGTTTTATTATCCAGCACTTTCCTGATAATAAAAAAAGCCACGACTGCAAGCAGCAGCACGACTGCCACAACAATGGCACTACGATACCTATGTCTCCTAACTTGCATTTTCATCGTCTGTTCATCAAATTCTTCTAACCCCTGTGTATCCGATATATTCACCACTTTATGAACAGGTGCATTTTTATTACCGCTAAATCTGGATTTTCCCGAAATAATATCAGCCATTGACAATTCCCCTTTACCTGTCTTATTCATGGTTCTTTACAACTAGGCAGATTACCATGTAAGCTGATATCATTATACAATATTACCTAAAATTATCAAGGAAGTTTTATAATCTCTCCTATGTATAAAAGATTAGGATCCTTCAGTTGATTTAATTCTAAAATATCCTCATATCTGCCTATGGTTCCATACTGTTTCATACATATACTCATTATAGTATCCCCTTCTTGAACAGTATATTCCGTATATATGGCTGAGCTTTCCGCAGCCTTTGTTGGTGCTTCTGTCACAGGCACCTCTGAAGATGGCTGTTGTACAGTTCTTTCCTGAGTCTCGGTTTCTGCTGCCTGTGTTGTTGGATAAACCTCCCCCTCAAGCTTATTTACCGACACCACATCATCATTGCTGCCATTTAAATCCAAATTCTCATTTTCCCCTGACATCTGTGCCGACAGCTGTTTAATTGACCTGTCAAAATTCTGCATTCTCTGATAATTGTTAAGAAAATTAATTGACGTAACCAAAACGGCTGTAACCATTAAAGCTGTAATGCCATAAGTAAAAGTATTATTCCGCTTCTGAATCCTCACCTCCTCTTTCTCCTGTATAACATTCCTTATTGATTTCATAACCTTATCATTATTAGCATCTTCACTGGATTTTTTAACCTTTCTTTCCAGCATATACTCCTGCATTTCACAATTCCTCTCATAAAAGCACACATAACCCTTCTGCCTTCTAAGCTCGTCCTTATCATACAGATAGAAATTCTCCTCTTTTTCTGCAATATCCACTAAATACATAACCTTCATATTTCCAGCAAAGTTATCCAGGTGTATTTTTCGCAGCTGCAGCATATCCTGCTCCGTAACCTGAGGTTTAACTGCGAACCAGCCAACAACAGAAAGATTCGGAAAATATTTTTCAACATCTGAATATATCCCCTTCCAGATTTTTTCATCAAAACAAATTCCCGTATCATTATCAAAGCCTTTTGCCTTTACTACTCCTTTAATGAATACACATTTCTCCTGTTCATTTTTTTGAATTTCTCCCAGAAGTACTCCTGCCTGCTCTACTGGATTGCCATTATATGCAATTGAATTAATATATGTAAACGCATAATCTTCAATATAAATTTGTTTACCAGAGCTGACATCCCCTATTTGTTTTATATTCTTTGGTCTCCTTATTCCTGCCGTTTTAGCAGATTTACTGTTTTCTCCTTTGTTCTCATCACCATCACATATAATTTCAATCATGTCTGGGTACCTCCTCTGACAATCTGTCATCATGTATGGTAACACTTCTTTTTTAAAAAACTTATCATATTTTGTCACAAAGTTAAAAAAGTAATGGACATATTATTGTCCTGACAAAAATATACTATATATATCTATTGCAAATTTGAAACGGAGGCCTTATGACATATTATTTTGATTCTGCAAAAGCTGAAACCACACTTAAAATGAGCGGACAACTTATGGAACTCATAAAAACAAACAACACCTCTAATACCGATATAGTTATATTATGCATTGGCAGTGACCGTTCTACAGGTGACAGTCTTGGCCCCCTTACAGGCTACAGGCTTGAGAAGCATCATATTAAGAATGTTTACGGTTCTCTTTACTTCCCTGTTCACGCCGCTAATCTTTCACCTGTAATTAGTGCAATATATAATAACTACAATAATCCTTTTATAATTGCAGTTGATGCCTCTCTGGGAACACCTGAGCATGTTGGATGCATAACCCTTGGAACCGGTCCTCTCACTCCTGGTCTTGGAGTACAAAAAAAGCTGCCCAAAGTAGGTGATATCCACATTACGGGAATTGTTAATTCCTCCCGAAACATGGATTATAACCTGCTCCAGACAACTCATCTGTCTATAGTCGTTCAGCTTGCAGATGTAATTGCAAATGTATTATATCTCGCATTACAACAGCCTGATGTCCTAACTAATGCCTGTTCTTATATGCCGCTACCGCCTGTCCAATTGTATCAGCAGCTCCTGACTTCATAATTAAATTAAGGCTTTGCAGCTTTTCCGCATTGACATACTCTTTTCCCAAATATGCCTCATAATTGGACGATATATAAATTCTTTGCTTTTTAACAAGATTATCTACCTTGGACTGCTCCTCTGTTTTTTTTCTAAGCTCAGCTTCCATTTCTTTAATTCTTTCAGCACTCTGGCCCTGAACTTCTTTTACAATGTCAAGCTTCACTGTTCTTTCAAATTCTTCAAGGGCCGCCTTCTTCTCACCTTCAATAGCACTTATCTCATCATTAAGGCTGCTAATCCTGTCATCATATACATCGAGCCCATACATTTCCTCATTTTGATCCTTCTTAATGCTGTTCTTTATCTTTTTAATTTTCGCTCTGTTAACGCTAATCTTATCCTTTGTATCATGAGCTGCCGTAATAGTTTCAATATGTGGCATCACCTTTTTTTCGTATATAAATCTATATATAGAAGTCATCACTAAAACCATGACAGCATAATAGATCAACAGCCCTTCCATTAAAAAACCCGGAATGAAAAAACAAACTGCAGGAACCACAATATACAAAACTGCCATAAATACCATATAAATCAAAACGTCAATAATTTTTCTTGATTGAAACAAAGAAAGAAACACCCTGCTGTTAAAGAATTTCGATATATTTTCCTGTATAAACGCCTCCTCAATCTGCTCCAGCAAATCCTCATTCTCTGCACGCAGCGAGGCAGTCTCTGCATCAATTCGCTCTTTAACTCCTGCCAGCTTAGCTCTTTCTCTCTCCAACTGGATTCCTTTAAGCTTCTCCTTATCTCCAGCGATAGACTTGTCAAACCCAGCACATATTGCATCTGTGCTGGATTTAACTCTGCTGTCAATCTCATCCTGAACCGCTTTATTCTTTACATCTATCTGTTTGCGAATGTCTGAAACACTGGTGTTTAATCTTTCAAGCAGTGCAGTCTTATCATTATGTTCCCTAATGTCACTCATTACCTGCTGTAACACTTGAATATCTCCAGCAAGTATATTCTGTTCTGCCATCTTTTTCTAACCTCCAAATCTTTCGACTTTAGCTGTTTTAGTTATTTTTGTAGTAATTAATCAGGCAGCCATCAAGAATAATCTGTCTTTCATCATCAGTCAGCTCGTCCATTTTCAATGTAAATTCTTTCATATTCTCATTAACTACATAAGCTTTCATTTCAGCCGCCTTATTCTTTACCGCTTCTGCAATACCCGGAATAAAAATATAATCTCCATTCTTAAATGGCAGCTCGCCCTTATCTACAATAAATGGAAGCATACCCCAGTTAATAAGATTAGAGCGGTATCTCTTTGTAGCATATTCGTTAGCAATATTAGCCCAGCCACCAAGCACCTTCTGGCATGATGCCGCCTGCTCCCTTGCCGAGCCATCTCCCGGCTTAACTGCGAATATTGTACTTCCAACGCCTACATTTTCCTTAGATACATCATAGGTTTCCTTAATCTTACCCATAATTTCTTTTAATTCCGGAAGGGCCTCTCCCATACACTGACCAGCCTCTCTTGCCTTTTCTGCTTTCTGGACCGCTTTTGCCCTTGATACATAAGCAGGATCCTTTCTTGATAATGCAAATTCTGCTAATCCTAATGGATTTGAACGGAATGAAGAAGTCT
Organism: Eubacteriales bacterium; assembly: GCA_030536565.1. Lineage (GTDB taxonomy): Bacteria > Bacillota > Clostridia > Lachnospirales > Lachnospiraceae > Lachnospira. The sequence goes on from JAUNPT010000051.1 coordinate 5,842, forward strand.
CACCTGATGGAATTAATTCATCTGTCGTAGTAACAGGATCATGAATCTCTGATACTACCTTTATTATAAGATTATCTGGAAGTGGCACCATCTCCGGCCAGTCCTTAATATTAGGGCCAAACTGGATTTTTTGTTCTGGGTCTGAAACTCCCTTGCTGTCAAACACCCTGTTTGCATATATAGATTTATCAAAATGGTATGCTGGGCCTGTAAACTCAACGTCCATATCAGCTGCCGATGTAAGGAATCCCTTGTTAGCCGCTGTCGCTGCAATTGATCTTGCATCCATAAGTGCAACTGAAGATATCTGTCCATTTTGAAGCTTAGAACCTTCTCTGTTAGGGAAGTTTCTGGTAGAATGCCTGATTGAGAATGCATTGTTAGCAGGTGTATCACCAGCACCAAAGCATGGCCCGCAAAATGCTGTCTTGACAATCGCACCTGTAGCCATAAGGTCTGCAAGTCTTCCATTTCTTGCAAGTTCCATATAAATAGGTGTACTTGCAGGATATACACTAAGTGTAAATTCATCAGAACCAATGGAACGTCCCTTTAAAATATCTGCTGCTGCACAAATATTTTCAAAGCCGCCGCCTGCACAGCCTGCAATAATTCCCTGGTCAACATAAAGCCTGCCATTTCTAACCTTGTTAGTAAGCTTATAATCAACCTGTCCATCAAGACTTATCAGAGCCTTCTGCTCTACATCATGAAGAATATCTGTCAGATTAGCATTAACCTCATCAATTGTATATGTGTTGCTTGGATGGAATGGCATAGCAATCATAGGCTTAATCTTACTTAGGTCAACCCTTACAACACCATCATAGTAAGCCACTGCTCCAGGATTTAACTCCTTATAGCACTCACTTCTTCCATGAATATCATAGAACTCTTTTATTTTATCATCTGTTCTCCAAATTGATGAAAGGCAAGTAGTCTCTGTAGTCATAACATCTACGCCAATTCTGAAATCAGCACTTAAATTAGATACACCAGGGCCTACAAATTCCATAACTTTATTTTTAACATACCCATTAGCAAATACCTCGCCAATAATTGCAAGAGCCACATCCTGAGGCCCAACTCCCTTCATTGGAACTCCAGTCATATAAATCGCAACAACACCCGGCATATTTATATCATATGTCTTTGAAAGCAGCTGCTTAACAAGCTCAGGTCCTCCCTCGCCCATTGCCATTGTACCAAGTGCACCATAACGTGTATGGCTGTCAGAACCAAGAATCATTTTTCCGCCTTCAGCCAGCATTTCCCTTGCGAACTGATGAATTACCGCCTGATGTGGTGGTACATAGATTCCGCCATATTTCTTAGCACATGTCAAACCAAACATATGGTCATCTTCATTAATTGTTCCTCCTACTGCACATAGACTGTTGTGGCAGTTGGTAAGCACATACGGAATCGGGAATTTCTCTAATCCTGAAGCTCTTGCAGTCTGAATAATACCGACAAATGTAATGTCATGCGAAGTCAGCTTATCAAATTTAATTTTTAACTTCTCCATATTTCCAGACGTATTATGGTTGTTTAAAATTCCATATGCAATAGTATTCTTTGCCGCTTCCTCCTTTGAAACAACGCTTCCTGTCTTTGCTGCAAGCTCGTCAATTGCATTTTCCTCAACAAGGTCCGCACCATTAACAAGATATGCACCATTTTTACTTAATTCAATCATTTTTTACCTCTTTCCTATTTTGTACATAATATTTTTACCTGGCAGTTTTTACAAATATGGTATGATTTTAGCCTTAAGTTCTTCTATTTTCTGTTCTGAATTTTCCCCCGGAACCCAAGTAATATTAACAGTATCCTGCTTATATCTTGGAATTAAATGCATATGAAAATGCATAACTGTCTGTCCGGCTGCTTCACCATTATTCTGAACTATATTAAGTCCTTCACAATTCAAGGCTGTCTTTAAGCCATTGGCTATTTTGACTGCAACCTGAAAAATATGTGCAGCTGTCTGTGAATCTAATGAATAGACGTTATCGAAGTGGTTCTTTGGAAGAATCAGCACATGACCTCTCGATGCCGGACTAAGGTCAAATATTACTTTTACTACTTCATCTTCATAGAGTGCATTTGCAGGGATTTCACCATTTGCAATCTTACAGAAAATACAATCTTCTTTTTTCATATCACTAAAAACCTCCATCTATTAATCGTTTTTTGTAATATCCTGTCGAACGCATTTTGTTTACACGTTTTAAAAACAAGTATATACTTTAATATAATAACGTAAAGCAGTGTTATTTACAATGCACTTTTTTAAAAATTGCTAAACGGATAAAATTAAAAACTTTGCAGTACGAGGGAGGACTAATATGTTAAGAAATGAATATTTAGAGGCACTTGAAAACTTACAAAGGACAAATCCAGAATTATACAAAATTCTGCATAACCACAGCAATGAAATCAAAAAAGAAATGTCATGTGCTGCTCACACAATTTTAAACATGATTTCATTTATAAACTGCTCTTATCAATATATATCCCAAGCATATCCAGAAACAAAAAATTTTGAATACTGGGAGGATATCCAGACGACATTGTCTCAGCTAATTGACTATGCCAACCGGACATCTTCATACAGATACAGCTTCTATGAGCCAGAATTAAAGGAGACTGATTTAAATCAGCTTCTCCATAGTCTGCCTGAATCACTCGAAGGCTCTGTAAACAACGCATATTCCCTTAAATACAAGTTAAGCGGGCGTCAGTGGAATTACAGCCTTGACGCACGTATTAAGAATATAGTAACAGACAAATATCAGCTGAAATCAGCTCTACTTGAACTTATGCGTAATGGAGTGGAAGACATTCCTGCTGCCTCTCCTATTAATATAAGCTCTGAACTGCTTGATAATTCACTGGCTATATCGGTTTCTTATATTTCCAATGACAATAATTCAATTATGGAAAACACCAAGGAACAGCTTATTCAGCCATTTTTTACTACAAAGGCCGACCATGCCGGACTTGGGCTTTCCATTGTAAATAATATATGCCAGAAATTAAGAGGAAACTTCTCCATGACTTTCCAAAATAAAATGATTATAAACACTATAGAACTTCCACTGAACTGATAAAAGCTTTTTAAAAGTGGAAAAGCTCATCGAGCATTCTAAGCGTTTTAAAATTTCCTTTTGCGGTCATATCTCCAGTCATAAATGCGCGGTGGAAGGTAATGCGGCCTTCCGCAATCTGATTAAAGGTCTCCTTGCTAAGCTTTGCTATTACCTCCGCCCGCGGATTTTCTCCAAACTGTACGGATAATTCTCCTTTATTTATCCTTATATCAATATTCTTATCTTTATCCGAAATCATAAGCATATAACTGCTGCTATAATCCGGATGCGACACATAATTATTCTTAAATGTATCCAGATAATAATCATCTCCGCCACATTCCTGATCACTTAATAGTTCCTTGTAAATACTTGCAAGCGATTCAATATCCTGCTTCTGTGTTTTTACAAAATCGTCATCTGATGCATACTTTGAGAGCTGTTCATTTTCCTGAGGCGTAAGATTGATAGTATCCCTCACCATCGCTCTCCTAATAGATATACTGCTTGATGGCAGCATCTTAACCTTCTTTGAAATAGTTCTATAAATATTTTCCGCATACTTCTCAATGATATCTGTGTATTCCTTATTAAACTCTAAATCTGATGTCTCATCTACATACGCTGTAAGAGCCTGTGCATTTCTTCCCCCAAGAATTTCCCATGCATTAGAAAATGCCATAGCAACTTCCTTCTCGCCATATGTCCTGGACATAACAACAGGAAACATATACAAATCTGCAATCTGGCTTTTATCTGAATAAAGCCAGCAGGAATCCAGAAACGTCTGCATGTAACCACCCATACCAAACCACTCAACTGTTGTGGCAAGAATAACTCCATCTGCTTCATTTACCGTCTGCGACAATGTAGTAATTGTATTCTTCAATTCGTAGAGATTATATCTGTTTACCCTGACATTCAACTCCTCCAGCACCTGCTGGATTCTATTGATTACAAATATCGTAGGGTCATCTACAAGACCCCTTCCACCGTAATATATATTAATATTCATAGACGACCTCTGCTTTCACTATACTCTTATTCTAGTGAGAATATAGCATATTTTCTATGTTATTTCAACCTTATAGGACAGCATTCCAAGCCTTAATAAATCCCCGCTTTCAAGTGGTTTTTCCCCGCGTCCTATAACTCTTTTATCGTTTAAAAATGTACCATTAGTGGAATTTAAATCTTCTATGTAATATGAGGTATCTGTCTTTTGGATACATGCATGCATTTTACTGATAAACGGCTTGTCAATAACGTAATCTGACAGCTTATGCATACTGCCAATAATATACGGATAATTTTGAGGCTGAATCTTTACACGCTGCATTTCTTTTTCACCACCTTCCGGCCAATGTGTAAGTGTCAGCATGTCCTTTTCGCTGTCAGTTTTAATATAGTCTGACAGAAGCATCGTATGATTTAACTGCTGCTCATTATCTGTAATATCCTGTTCTTTAACTTCCATTTCTGGCTTTTCTATCGGCTTTACCTCATCATCTGCATTTTCCTCTGTATTCTTCTCCATCTCAGACGCTTTTATTTTATATGATATTTCTTTTGGTATTCTGACAATTTTTCTAAGAACATCTGCACGCCTTCCCAGCCGAACAAGGACACAGTAGGCTAACGCCGCTGCCAAAAACAGAATTACTGCCTGAACAATAGTAAGCTTTATAAATGCATATGCAGGGGTCAGTAATGACATTATTCCATAAGCCATCAACAAAACCATGGCTGCTTTCAGAACTCTTACCACAGTTAATGCATGCTTATCCTCCTCCTCAGATTCATCTATTACAATTTCCGCAGGCACATCATCTATTGTAAGCTCCTCCTCAACAGGTGTATGCGGCTGTACAAAATTCTCTGGTCTATCTTCCCCCTGCAATAATCCTTCCTCCTGCTGATAAAATAAAAGCATAAGATTCTCCGGTTCATAATCGCCAATTAAAATATGCTGATACAGCTCATACAGCTGCACAATCTCCTGCTTACCACAGCCATGGTCAAAATGCTCCAAAATATACTCAAACAGCTTCCTTAATTTTTCCGAAAAAGTTTTTGAAGTTTCTACTGGAAGATATATAAACCATATGCTTCTGTCAGACATATCCGCATACATATGCTCAGGGCTTAACACAAGCCTGTCTATATCCAGCATATAATTATGCGCCTGTCTCACTGCTTCTGACAGACTTCTGCATACAGCCTTTACATCTTCCATCGTTAACTTTCCATATTCAAACAGCTTAGTAAGCTGCTGCTTTGAAGATATATCATAATATATATGGCTCATTCCATTTATAATTCTTATTTCAAATCTAAGAAAATGTTCTATTTTATTTCTGCCAAGCATTATAATCTGGTAGTCCTCTGATATATTTTTTTCTTCTTCCAAAACAATAAAATTACAGTTATTTTCATGTTCATATCTAAAACTTAAATCTATACTGTCTTTTTTCATCTGCTTACAACCTCCCGAGCCGCATTTAGCTTTCTTATTATATTAGAGGGTCTGTTTTCCCCTATTTCAGCACTTATGCCATTACACGATACCAATACCGCTCCATTTTTTCTTTCAATGCTCACTGACGCATTTTTTATAAACAAGGTTTTTTCAGAAACATATCCGCTTAACTGCTGTCTCATATTTTCTTCAGCCACAGCTTCCTCCTCCTTTGGTGTTTCTTCCAGCTTTAATGCCGCCATCTGGACTGCACATTTAATAATAAGCCTGTCATGATAATATCCTGTGATTGAAATAAGGCTCATAAACAACAAAACAAAAAATGGTATGATAAAACAATTTTCAATTGTAACCGACGCTCTTATATACATACACTCCTCCATTCCAATTTTACAGGCCCGCCTGTATCTGTACATAAAATGCAGTTCCAATAAATGAAACCAATAAAAATGGTATTAATGGAATCTCGTATTTTTTCTTTACTTTTTTAAATACAAGCAGAAATGCCGCCCATATGCCAGCCAGAGTAATTGCAAGCAAAAATGTAACTACTGCTATAGCCCCGCCTGACATAAGCGTAATAATAATTACTACGATTCCGTCTCCCGTTCCAATAACTCCAAAAAAATGTCCCAAAACCGAAAGCATCAATCCCAAAACGACTCCAAAGACTGTCACACCAATCCCCATTCTGTCACCCTTTAACAGACTTATGCCCTGCAGCGCAGCACCTGCTGCCAGCATTATAACCAGCAGCTTTATTGATATTTTTCTGTACCTTATATCCTGGACTGCCAGAACTGCAAGCTCTAATGCCAAAATTATTAATCCAATTTTTTCAATCATTTCCACCCCCGCATTTCACGCATAGAGTTCTCTCCCCAACACTCGAAACAGGAATTTTAAGAATCGTCCTTGCCAGCTGTGTACAGGTAATATCCCCATGATATCTGTCTCCATACTGGGTAACATATATAAACTTACTGCCAAAGCTGGTGTTACTGCACCTTTCACAGGGATAATACTTTTGTCCATCAGCGTTGCACAACCCATTAAGTTCATTTTTTTCCTTCCGCATAATAACTCTTGTAAGATATGTACAATTCTTATCCTTATGGTACACCTCTCCCTGCTCAGTCACATATACATATTTTTCATTATCCTCACTGACTGTATATATATCCTTATTCTCTCCAAGCCAGCCATCAGTTTTACACCCCTGCGTCAATGTGACCTTCCCAATTCCAAATATATCAAAAGGATTTTTTATGGTGTAAGTCACTTGTAAATCTATAACAGAATCATTTTCACAGACTTTAGAAAATGCCATTACAAGGCCTGCATTCCCACCAACTATATAATTATCTTTAGCAAAAGTCCCTCCCAGCTCCTCTATAAGCAGTGCCCATGCCGACATTACCGATAAAGCTTCTCCCATTGTCCTTTTCTCATCAGCAGACGCCTGCTCATAAACATAGGCATACCCTGACAGTCTTATTGCGTCCTCATACAATGCATTCTGTATCCGTACGCTTACAGCCTTAATCTGAAGAATATATATAACCGCAAGTGCAGCATACATAAATAATGGTATTACCAGTGCAGCTTCAACAGTTGAAGCTGCTGGAAGATATGCCCCTTGAATTATTTTTGGCGTAGTAAGACCTCTGGTCTTTTTATTCATGATATCCGTTTACCCTTTCTTATTTTTTGTCACAAGGGACATATTTTCCAACAGCTCCACCTCTCAAGTAATGCTATGTATTTCAGACATACGCATAGACAAGCTGCCTTGTGTAATAGCCTTTCATTTCTTTTCTTAGAAAAACTGCCTGCCCTGATGCTGAAAATATATAATCCCTCATTCTAAAATCTGTATTTCCCTGACCAATAATTCTTAACTCCATCGCTCCCATTACCTGGTAATTTTTCTCTACTCTGTTTTCGATAAACAGCAGCATACGCAGATAATCCCTGTAGTCAGGGCCTGAACTTTTCTTTTTTTGCTGTGTTTTAAAATCCATGGCCAGCAGGTTTTCCAGCGTCAGCTGCCAGTTACCCTTATTTTTTACAAATTCTACAGCACCACCTGAATACAGCTGTCTTAAATCCATAATTGTCTCTCCATATGCCCATACGGTAAGTATAAGGTACTGCCCTCCTTTAATAACTGCCATACTTCCCGTAAACCCCAAAAGAGAGGCTGCAAGTGTAAAGGCCTGTGTTTTTTTCTCAGAATCTGTAATAAGATATGCCAGATTCATCCCCTCTCTTATAAGTGACAGCCGCAGCATTGTCTCCTTAAGATTTTTTGTGTCACTGTCCTCTCCACACAAAATATATTCAACGGAATATTCAAGAAGGTCTGTTCCTGCCGCTTTTTCATTATACGAACCATCATCTTCAAGCATATCCGTGTATGTTTTGAATCTCCTTAAAATATACTCATCATAAAGTGCTGTATCCAGGGCTTCACTAATTACACCTCCTTCTTTGCTATATTCACCTGAAAACTGTGATGCCAAATCATTAACCGTCAGCTCTTTTTCTGATACAGCCTTATCCTCTAAAACCAGTTTAAGCAGTCCGTCTGTCAAGGTGGAATATATCCTTTTAACAGCTGACAGGCCTTCGCTTTTTTTGCTAAAATCTATACCTGAATAATCAAACCTCAGATTACTGTTATCAATTGCTTCAGCCTCTGCAAAGCACTGTTCAATTATCTCCCTGACATAACCACAATCTGCCTGTCT
>JAUNPT010000052.1 GCA_030536565.1 Eubacteriales bacterium
TGACAAAGGTTGATATAATTTCAGGATTTTTAGGCGCAGGAAAAACATCTCTTATAAGCAAGCTGTTAAAGGAAGCTTTATCGGGAGAACAGGTGGTTTTAATTGAGAATGAATTTGGAGAAATAGGTATTGACGGAGGATTTTTAAAGGATTCAGGTGTTGAAATCAGAGAGATGAACTCAGGCTGTATCTGCTGCTCCTTAGTCGGAGATTTTGGAACCTCTTTAAAAGAAGTAGTTGATAAGTATCATCCAGACAGAATCATCATAGAACCATCTGGCGTTGGCAAGCTTTCAGATGTTATTAAGGCTGTAAAGGATCTTCATATTGAGAATGAGATTCGTCTTAATAGTGCCTCAACAGTAGCAGATGCAGCTAAGGTCAAGATATATATGAAGAATTTTGGAGAATTTTTTAATAACCAGATTGAGCATGCCGGAACGATAATTTTAAGCAGAACCCAGAACGTGAGTGAGGATAAGTTAAAGAAGGCAATTGAACTGATTAGGGAGGTTAATTCTGATGCTCACATTATTACAACGCCTTGGGATGATATTGATGGCGGACAGATTTTGGGAGCAATGGAAAATGTTACAAACCTTGAATTGGAAATGCTGGCGCAGGCAGCACAGAAGGAGCATGATGAGCATCATCACCACCATCATGACGGAGAGGAATGCTGCCATGGACATGAGCATGATGAGCATCATCACCACCATGATGGGGAGGAATGCTGTCATGGACATCACCATGCAGATGATGTATTTACAAGCTGGGGTGTAGAGACGCCTAATAAGTATGACAGGGCAGAGCTTGATGAAATTTTAAAGAAGCTGGCTGATACAGAGGAGCTTGGAAAGATTCTTCGTGCGAAGGGTATGGTTCCATGTACAGATGGAACATGGATGTACTTCGATCTGGTACCTGAGGAATATGAAATACGAGAAGGTAAGGCAGATTTTACTGGAAGATTATGTGTGATTGGTTCAGAGTTAAAGGAAGATGCATTAAAAGATTTATTCCATGTATAATTAGATAGAAATACAGGGAAGACGTTGTATAGAATGGAGATTTGAAAATGGCACAGGAAGAATACCAGATTCCAATATTTTTGATAAATGGGCAGTTAGACAGCGGAAAGACAAGGTTTATCACTGAAACGATAGAGATGGGGCAGTTTGAACAGGCGCAGAAGAAGCTGCTCATTGTCTGCGAGGAGGGTGAAGAAGAATATGATGAGAAGCTGTTGAAGGATAACGGCGTAGACATGGTAGTATTAGAAAAAGAGGAATTTACTGCGGATAAATTAAACGAATTGGATAAACAGTATGACCCATGGATTGTTATTGTTGAATATAATGGTATGTGGGAGCCTTCCCTTATATTAGAGACAGCAAAACCACGCGGCTGGGAAATATACCAGTCAATAACAGTAATGGACGCATCAGCATTTGCAAACCAATGGGCTAATATGAAATCCATTATGGCAGAGACAGTAAAATATGCAGATATGGTAGTATTCAACAGATGTCAGGCAGGTATGGAGCTGGGAACATTCAGAAGAAGTATGAAGGCACTTAATTCAGCGCTTCAGATTATCTTTGAGGATAAAAACGGAGATATGATGTCTATTGCAGAGCAGCTCCCATACGATATAAATGCAGATATTATAGAAGTGGAGGACTCTGATTATGGTATCTGGTATATGGACGTTTCCGAAAGACCAGAGGTGTATAAGGACAAGACAGTTAGGTTTAAGGGACAGGTTTTAAAGAATAAGTACTTTAAGGACAAGAATTTTGTTCCAGGACGCAAGGTTATGACCTGCTGTGTTGATGATACGCAGTTTATTGGCTATATCAGTTTTTATGATAATATCCAAAAGCTAGAAAACAGACAGTGGGTAATGGTAACAGCCAGGATTAAATATGAATTTCAGATGGCATATAAGAAAAAGGGGCCTGTTCTTTATGTAAGTGGGGTAATCCCAGCAGAAGCGCCTGCTGACGAAATGGTATATTTCTAGGAAAATAAACTATCTGAATTAAAACAGAAGGACGATTTTATGATACAGGATATATATCCAAAGCATTTGGACAATCATTACGAGCCATATAAACCAGCAGGTAAAGATACAATTTTTTGCTTTGAAGGCTCTGAAATACTTGCAAAGGATAATGGTGAATCAGAACTGATTTATCCGGTGTATGAGGAATTTGCTTCAAAAACATCAGACGCAGAGTATAAATATATTTATTTGTTTTCAATAGATGATGACAGATTTTTTCTTGCAATGGGAAACTGTAATAAGGTATTAATTGAAGGATATTATTTTTACGGAGTTAATTTGTTTAGAAAAGCAAAACCAAAGGACAGGGCGTTTGCAGCTATTACGGCATTTCATCTTTACAACTGGTACAAGGATAACATTTTTTGCGGAAGATGTGGAAAAGCCATGGTGCATGATGGCAGAGAGCGTATGATGCGCTGTGAATGCTGCAGGAATATGGTATATCCTAAGATTTGTCCAGCAGTAATAGTTGCTGTGACAAACAATGATAAGATTCTGCTTACAAAATATGCAGGCCGGACGTACACCAACTATGCATTAATTGCAGGTTTTACTGAAATAGGAGAGACTATAGAGGAAACTGTGCACAGAGAGGTTATGGAGGAGGTCCAAATCAGGGTTAAAAATCTCACATACTATAAAAGCCAGCCATGGGCCTTAAGCGGTTCACTGCTTACAGGATTTTTCTGTGAGGTTGATGGAGACGATTACATTCATATTGATGAGGACGAGCTGTCGCTTGGAACATGGGTCGAAGCGAAGGATCTGGATTTAGAAGATGATGGTATAAGCCTTACCAGAGAAATGATACTGGAATTTAAACGCAGAGTTTCAAATGCATGAATATTAAATTAATCCATAAGCATAGAATTACTAAGAAATTATTGAAGGTGATTCTATGCTCAATTATTTATGGGGCGTTATGATTATTGTTGGAATTGTATATGCCTGTATAACCGGAAATCTTGCAGCAATATCAGATGGCGCTCTTGATGCGGCAAAGGAAGCAGTAGATTTATGCATTACTATGGTTGGGGTTATGTCTGTGTGGACAGGATTAATGAGGATTGCAGGTGATTGTGGACTTATCGGGAAATGCAGCCGTGGTATTGGCCCCCTGATGCATTGGATTTTTCCAGATGTTCCGGCTGAATCAAAGGCCATGGAGCATATGACTACAAATGTTATCGCTAATTTTCTGGGGCTTGGCTGGGCGGCTACACCTGCTGGAATTAAGGCCATGGAGGAGCTTGGAAAGCTTTCACACATGAAAGAGAGGGCGAGCAATGCCATGTGTGCATTTTTAGTTATTAATATATCCTCCATACAGCTTATACCTATAACTATTATAGGATATAGAAGCCAGTATGGGAGTGCAAGCCCGACTGCCATAGTTATGCCTGCTATTGCAGCAACTACAGTAAGTACATTGGCGGGTATTATATTCTGCAGGATAATGTACAAAAAACATTAAAAAATTTAGAATTGAAAAGGAAATCATATGATGAAAGATTTAAAGAGTTTTATTAAGATGGTACTGGTGCTTGTGGTGCCAATAGCCCTTCAAAATCTGATTAATGTGGGAGTTACCGCAGCTGATGTACTGATGTTGGGAAAGGTAAGCGAAGAAGTATTATCCGGAGCTTCGCTTGGAGGTCAGGTACAGTTTATTATGACACTGATTTACTTTGGACTGACATCGGGAGCATCAGTGCTGGTGGCACAGTATTGGGGGAAGAAGGATATTGTCACAATTGAAAAGGTGCTGGCAATTTCAATTAGAATAAGCTTTGGCGTTGCGGTTTTATTTACAGTTATTACATTTGCATTTCCAGAGCCAATTATGAAGCTGTTATCAAGTAATGCACAGGTTGTGGAGGAAGGTGTTAAGTACTTAAGGATTGTATGTTTTTCATATATTTTCACTGGACTTACAATGGTGTACTTAAATATTTTAAGAAGTGTTGAAAATGTGGTGATTTCCACATTTGTTTATCTTATTTCACTGATTATTAACATTATTGGAAATGCATTGCTGATTTTTGGCATGGCAGGTTTCCCTAAAATGGGAATACAGGGTGCTGCTATAGCAACGCTTTTTGCAAGAATATGTGAATTTGTCATGGTGGTTTACTATGACCGCAGAAGAAATAAGATATTTAAGTTTAAGCTAAGTATGCTGTTTGAGAGTGATAAGGCTCTTACACAGGATTTTATTAAATTCTCAATGCCTGTAGTTATTAATGAGCTGATGTGGGGTTCAGGTGTGGCAGTAGTTGCAGCAATTATCGGGCAGATGGGCAGTGCTGCCTCTGCAGCAAATTCTATTGCCCAGGTCGTAAGGCAGCTGGCAATGGTATTGTCTTTAGGAGTGGCATCAGCTGCAGCGATTATTATAGGCAAGACAATTGGTGAGGGCAAACTTAAAGCAGCAAAAGCATATGCTGACAGGCTGGTTATAATAAGTATAATAACAGGTGTTTTGGGCTCGGCAGTAGTTATGACTGCAAGACCGGCTGCACTGGCAACAATGACGCTTTCAGACAGCGCAGCAGTAAATCTTTCTGCAATGATGTTTGTTATGTCATATTTTGTTATTGGACAGGCCTATAATACAACTATGGTTGTGGGAATTTTCAGGGCAGGCGGTGATACGAAGTTTGGATTGCTGATTGACGTGGGCTTTATGTGGTGTGTGTCAATTGCTTTTGGTGCCATCGGGGCATTCGTTCTGGGCTGGAGCGTACCTGTTGTATATATGATTCTGTTAAGTGACGAGATTATTAAGCTTCCATTTACTACTAAAAGGTATTTGAGCGGAAAGTGGCTTAGAGATGTTACCAGATAAGACGTCTCAGAAAAAAAGTATTTGTGATTAATGTAATGGAGTTAAAGTACAAGACATATAATTATAACAACATCATGCAGGATAGAAATATCTATGAATATAATTGTTATTGTTTCGGGAATGATTATTCCAGTTATTATTCTCTTTGTCGTTGTATATGGCATTAGAAAAAATGTTGATGTATATGATGAATTTATAGAAGGTGCAAAGGACGGAATTGGAACTGTGGTATCCATTGTGCCTACATTAATTGGCCTGATGGTAGCAGTTGGAATACTGCGGACATCAGGCTTTCTTGATTTCCTTTCAAGGGTGCTTGGGAAGGTTACTGATTTTGCAGGATTTCCGCCAGAGCTTGTACCGCTGGCTATTGTCAGGCTTTTTAGTTCATCAGCAGCAACCGGGCTCAGTCTTGATATATATAAGGAATATGGAACAGATTCTTATCTTGGGATAGTTGCGTCAATAATGATGAGCTGCACGGAAACTGTTTTTTATACCATGTCGGTCTATTTTATGGCGGCAAAGGTGAAAAAGACCCGCTGGACGCTGGCAGGAGCGCTTGCTGCAACACTGGCAGGAATAGCCGCAAGTGTTGTTATTGGACAATGGATTAGCTGATGAAACGTTGACTTTTCTTTCGCTGTGTCTTAGACTAGAATTGTTACTAAAGTTAATATAAGAAAGAGGGTATTGAATGAACGAGACAACATTTACAGCAGCGCCGGGTATTACAAATCCAAAAAAGAAACGCAGAAAACCCAATTTTTTTGTTATTGTTCTGTCTGTTATAACTATTATTCTTCTGATTGTATGTATATTTCTTGCATTTGCATGCACAAGGCTGACAAAGGAAACTTCTGTTTCTGCAGTTGATGACGAAAAACTTGTTTTTGAAGAAGCAGGTGAGGAGATTATTCTTGAGAGCTTTAAGGAAAGGCTTTCGTCTGGAGAAAGTGTACTTTCACTGCTAAAGGATTATTATCCTGATAATATAGTATATGTTGATAATGGAAGATATATTTTTGCAGAAATCCTTGGAAACCTGAAAAAAAACAATTTTAAGAAAGAGAATTTTTCAAAAGACAGCAGAGGAGAGCTTACATATTCTGAGAATGGAACAGTGGTATCCCATAAGGGTATTGATGTTTCACAGTTTCAAGGGGATATTGATTTTTCCAGAGTTAAGGCCTCTGGTGTGGAATATGCAATTATACGCTGCGGTTACCGCGGCTATGGCTCTGGAACATTGCAGGAGGACCCTGAATTTAAGGATAATATCGAGGGCGCCCTGACAAATGATATTGAAGTTGGAGTTTATTTCTTTACTCAGGCGGTAACAAAGGAGGAGGCTGTCGAAGAAGCTGATTATGTAATTGATAAGATTAAGCCATATAATGTAACATATCCGGTAGTATTGGACGTTGAGGAAATCCTGGGAGACACCTATCGTCAGCAGCAGCTTAACAAGGAGCAGCTTACAGAGGTAATAGCGGCATTCTGTGAGCGGGTGAAGGAGAAGGGTTATACACCTATGATTTATGGAAACCTTAAGTATCTTATTGGCAAGGTTGACCTTACACGCCTTGAAAGCTATGATAAATGGTTTGCCTATTATGACGATGAACTTTATTATCCGTATGAGATTTCTATGTGGCAGTATTCAGACAGCGGTTCTGTCGATGGTATCAGTGGGAATGTTGACTTGAATATTAGCTTTAAAAAATGGAAGTAAGACTAAACAGGAGGCTTATTGGAATTATGAGAAAATATACAGCTGAATTTCTGGGTACATTTATATTGACATTTGTATGCTGCGGCGGTGCTTCGTTTACTGGCGGGTACCAGCAGGGATTTCTGCAGACAGCAGGAATTTCAATGCTTTTTGGTCTTGTTTTGACGGCACTTTGTTATTCTGTTGGAAATGTGTCAGGGTGTCATGTGAATCCTGCAGTTTCGATTGCGATGCTTGCTGCAGGTAAAATGTCAATAAAAGATTTTATTGGATATATTGCGGCCCAGTTTGCAGGAGGTATTGCAGCAGGCTTTGCGCTTTTTGGCATCGGACATACCTTTAATCCGGTAGTGTTGTCACAGTATAGTAAAACGAGCGCTGATTTTTTAAGCCTTGGAACTAACGGTTATGGAACTAATGGTGGTTTTTTACAGATTAGCGCAGAAGGAGCGGTTCTTGTAGAGTTTATCCTTACATTTATATTCGTATACACGGTTCTTGGAGTTACATCAAGGCCGGAATATAAAAGTGTATCGGGAATTGTTATAGGCGGTGCGTTGGCATCAGTCCATCTTTTTGGCGTATCACTTACAGGGACGGGTGTTAACCCGGCTAGAAGTTTAGGACCGGCCCTGGTTAAGGGAATCTGTCTGGACGATTATACTGCATTGTCACAGGTATGGGTTTTTATTGCAGCGCCATTGCTTGGAGGGCTTGCTGCTGCAATAGTATATATGTTTTTAAATGAGACAAAAAAGAAGCTTAAAGAACAGTAAAGCATTTTAAGAGGCGTGAAGCGGGTATGTAAAAGGAACCTGCTTCACGTCTCTTAATTTTAGAAAAAATATACAAATAGTATTGACAAATTCTATTAATAGAGTTATTATTCATATACGATATATCGTATATCAAGAATATACAGATTCTATTTCTGATTCTTTTGCCTTCTGCAGAAGGTATTTATAGCGTTTCTGCTCAGAGTTTAATTGATAGATATAGCAGTCAATCAGGTCTGGGTCAGTTGCGTTATCAAAGTTTGAATAAGCGGCATCAAGAGCTGCCTTTGTCATTTTAATTTCCTGAACAAGATACTTTTCGTCATATGTGACTGTTTTTTTATTTGAGTGAAATGGATTTTTCATTGATACCTCCTATAAATTGCCTTGTATGTGGCTGTAGTTTCATTTAGTAAAAGTATAGTCATATATTGGAAAAATTATACTAAAAGTGATTAATAGGGCAGCAGAAAGGAGGAGATATGTCCTTAGAGCATGAAACCGCAATAAGAATGCTTGCAGCAGCCTGCATTTCAATATGTGCACTGGTAGACGACTGCAGGAGATACAGGATATCTAACAAGCTTATAATAACAGGACTTATTTTACAGGCGTTTGTAATGATTATTACTGCAGCTAATGGGAGATTATGGTGGACATATATATGCGGCGGAGCCGTAACATTTATAATTATGGCTGTGATATATATGGCTGGAGGCATTGGTGCAGGAGACGTGAAGCTGATGGGTGTACTGGGGCTGTTAGTGGGACTTCGTATGGGTATTTATATTGTGGTGGTATCACTGTGCATTGGGGCAGCTGTGGGAATACTGGAGATAATATTTAAAACATGCAGGAAGACTGAAGTGGCGGTGATTGGAGGCGTTTCAGCTGATATGCATGGGTTTCATTATACAATTGCCATAGTCATTGCACAGCTTATATTAAGTCTGTATCAATGGGGAGGTGTGTGCGTTGGTACATAAGAATAATATGTGCGTTATATATGATTCGGACATAAAATACGCAGTAAAGCTTATGAATGTTATTAATAATGATAAGGAAGTTCCATTTGGTGCACAGGTTTTTACAGAAGCAGAACAGCTTGAAAGTTATCTCAAAACAAATGAGCCAAAGATATTAATGGTAAGTGAGGATAAGTGTGATTATAAGCTTATAGATAATAAAAGCTCACGTCTTATAGTCCTTTGTGATGAGGAACAGCAGGTAAAGCAGGCTGCGGAAAAATTCGGAAAAGATGCGGCCGGGGTATATAAATATCAGTCATCAGCAAAGATACTTCAGAGCATAATCAGGCAAAACCAGAATGCTGTGGGAGGGGTTGATAATGATACAAAGCTGATAGGCGTCATAGGTGCAGATGTATGCAGCAGGAATATACTTGCAATTACCATTGCATATATTCTGAATGAAAAAAAGCCGGTACTTTACATAAATCTTGATGAGTTTTCAGGTCTTGAACATATTTTTCCAGCTGAAGAAGATAACAATCTTTCTGATACATTTTATATATATAAGCAGAGTGGATACAGCTACAGTGATGAAATCGGGAAGACAATCAGTCATTGTGAACATATGGATTATATTGCTCCAGTTCATTGTGCAGATGATATTTCATATATGGAGTCGCACAAAATAGTGCAGCTGCTGCAGGATATGGGAAAGAAACAGGGGTATTCTTATGTAGTTATAGATGTGTCGGGAGGAGTGAGATCATCATGGAATATACTGTCTGAATGTGCTTATGTATATACGCCGCAGGCAGGTGATGAATGGATAATGCGTAAGCACAGATCTATGGAGCGGTATTTTATGGAAACTGGAATGGAGTATCTGCTGGATAAGACAGTAAAGGTGCCAGTAAAGATAGAGCACAGTATGCTTAAGGGTGATTTCTGGAGTCAGGTTTCATTAAGCTGCAGCACGCAGTCCATAAGAGAGATGATTGTCAGTCAGATTTCAGGTGATGCGTGTTAATGGAGAAGGAATTTAATGAACTTAAGGAAGATGTATATACAAGACTGGATATGGACTGTGATATTTCAGAGAGCCAGCTTAACAATATTATCGAGGAGTGTATTTATGAAAAAAGCAGATTAAGTCTAATGTCGATACATCAAAAGGAGCAACTAAAAAAACAGCTTTATAACTCTATTAAAAGATTTGATATATTGCAGGAGCTCTTGGAAGACGAGGCAATTACTGAAATTATGATTAATGGTTATAAAGATATATTTATTGAAAAAAATGGACATATAGAAAAGTGGAATAAGTGCTTTGACAGTATTTTGAGGTTAGAGGATATTGCACAGAGGATTGCTGCATTGTCCAACCGGTTGGTTAACGAAGCGAGCCCTATAGTTGATACAAGGCTTGATGATGGTTCGCGTGTCAATATTGTACTTCCGCCAATAGCTCTTAATGAAGGGCCAGTCATAACAATCCGTAAGTTTTATAAAAATCCCATAACAATACAAAAACTAATTGCAATGGGTTCTATAAGTCGGCAGGCAGCTGACTTTCTCATGAAAGCGGTCAGGGCCAGGTATAACATATTCATAAGTGGGGGAACCGGCTCAGGAAAAACAACATTCTTAAATGCCCTGTCTGATTATATTCCAAAAGATGAAAGAATAATTACTATTGAAGATTCAGCGGAGCTGCAGATACATGGCATGAATAATCTGGTAAGGCTGGAGGCAAGAAATTCTAATCAGGAGGGAATGAATGGCATTGCTATACGGGAACTGATTAAATCCAGTCTCAGAATGAGGCCAGACAGAATTATAGTCGGTGAAATCAGGGGAGTAGAAGCCTTGGATATGCTTCAGGCTATGAATACAGGTCATGATGGTTCCATTTCTACAGGCCATGGAAACAGTCCTAAGGATATGCTGTCAAGGATTACAACTATGGTGCTTATGGGGGTTGATATGCCGGTTAAGGCAATAGAACAGCAGATTGCATCGGCAATAGATATTGTTGTACATCTTGGCAGGCTTAGGGATAAAACCAGAAGGGTGCTGGAGATTGACGAGATAGCAGCTTATGAAAAGGAGGGGATAGTTTTAAATACATTATTCAAATTTGCGGAGGAGGGGACGGATGAAGCCGGAAAGGTTTATGGAAGCCTTAAAAAAATGGAAGGCAGGCTTGTCAACACAGATAAGATGCATTATGCGGGAATTACAGAGTGGTAAAGTTCCTGTGATTTTTAAAGGGCTGGGAGTTATTGTGATAACGTCATATGTTTTTTATGAAAATTTACTGACTGTATTTTTTATGCTGCCTTATTTACCATTTTATATAAGGGAACTCAAGAAAATAGAGGAGCAGAAGGAACGCCTGAAAGAGATAGATGAATTTAAAGATGGAATACTTGCTGTATCGTTTTCATTAAATGTTGGCTATTCTGTTGAAAATGCTTTTAGAGAGGCGCTTGGGGAGCTTGTAAGATTAAATGGCGGGGAATCACAAACGGTTAAAGAGTTTAGGATAATTGTACGCAGGCTTAATCAGAATGAAAATCTGGAGGATTTGCTGGCTGATTATGGAAACAGAAGGAAGCTTGAAGATATACGGTATTTTTCGGAGGTTTTCAGATTTGCTAAGAGAAGCGGGGGGAATCTTATATCTGTAATACAGAGTACTGCTATGGCAATAAAAGAAAAAGCGGAGGTATACAGGCAGATTCAAACTGTAATAAGTTCAAAGCAGATGGAGAAACAGATTATGTTGGTGATTCCCTATGGTGTAATTGTTTATCTGAAACTGACAGCACCTGAGCTGACTGCCAGATTATATGGCAGCTTTTTAGGTACAGTTGTAATGACAGTATGCTTATTGGTACTTATAATATCAGACTATTGGGCAAAGAGGATTGTGAACATTGAAGTATAGCAGAAGCATGGCAAAAAAGATTATGGCGGCAGGAATTGTCATTGGAGTAGTTTCTGCTGCTGCAGACAGGGGCCGGAAAAATAACATGGAGTATGAAGTTAAAAGACCTGAATATACAGAAGCAGCAACAGAATATCAGCTTGAGGCGTATGATGGCAGTACAAGCACGGATATTTCGCTGAAGGTTAATCCTAAGGTTTATACACAGACTCAGGTGGAAGAACATTTTGATAATGTGGAAAACAATCTTGAAAAATTGATTATGTGTGGAAATGCTTCTCTGGACAGTGTAAGTGGAAAATTAAATCTTGTAACCAGAGTTGAAAGCGAAGGGATTGAAATTCAGTGGTATTCTTCTGATTACACTTTAGTTGATTATGATGGTACTGTTTATAACAGAGGCTTTTATGATGGTGAAGAAAAAAGCTGTGTGTTGACGGCGCAGCTTTGTTACAGGAATTATAAAAGACAGGTTCAGTTAGAAGTGAAAGTTATGGCTCCTAAGAGAAATGAAGAAGAAAAATATAAAGCTTTGGTGGAGAGACTTGTTTCGGAAGCGGCAAAAGCAAATGAGGAAGATGCTGTAATATATCTTCCGGATTCTGTAAATGGAAAAAAGATTACATATTCACAGGTGCAGGAACATACACAGCCAATAATTTTTCCGCTGCTGGCAGCAGCGGCAGTCGGTGTTTTGTATGTTGGAAGCATATTTGATGAAAGGAAAAGGGAAGGTCTTCGTCAGCTGCAGCTTAAGTATGATTATTCAGAGGTTGTTTCCAAACTTACCTTGCTGGTAGGAGCTGGTATGACATTTAGGAAAGCATGGGAAAAGATAGTTACGGATTACAAGAATAATAGTATTAATGGAAAGACAAGACCTGTGTATGATGAGATGGAGATTACGCTTAACCAGCTACAAACGGGGGTGTCGGAGCTGAAAGCCTATGAGGAATTTGGCAGACGGTGTAACACGAGGGAGTATTTGAAGCTGGCTTCACTTTTACAGCAGAATCTGAAAAAAGGTTCAAGGGGGCTGGCAGACATGCTCCATGAAGAAGCGGGACTGGCGTTTGAGCAGAGAAAGAATCTGGCGGTGAAACGCGGAGAAGAAGCAGGGACAAAGCTGCTGGCACCTATGGTTTTAATGCTTGTTGTGGTTATGGCAATAGTTATGGCTCCAGCATTAATGTCCTTTAATATGTAGCAGTGTATTCAGATATAAGGTAATGAAGGAAGGAGAGGTTTTATGAAAATTATTAAAAAAATGCAGAAATTCTGGGAAAATGAATCTGGAATGGGAGTTGTTGAAATTGTACTTATTATCATTGTGCTTGTGGGGCTTGTTGTGATTTTTAAGAAGCAGATTACAAGTATGGTAAATTCTATACTAGCAAAAATGACAAGTCAGGCAAATCAGATATAGATGAAAAGATTATTAAGGGGGCTGTGCATGTGAAAAATATTGAAGAAGCAAAAGCAAAGGGGCAGATTACAATTGCTGCGGCCTTGTCACTTGCACTGGTATTTTCACTTGTTGCGGCTGTATTTCGTTCGGTTGGTGTCTCGGCATTGAACGTGCATATACAGCAGAGCTGCAGGCTTGCAACAGAAGCAGTTTTTTCAGGTTATTCTAATATAATTCTTGATGAGTTTGATGTTCTGTTATTGAAAAAATCAGACAATATCAATGGTAAAGTAAGAAAGTATATCAGTGATAATCTTAAGTCTGAGAAATCAGCTGCGCTTGTAAGCGCAGAGTTCGACCAGATAGATATGGTAACTGACAACGGAGGAGAAAATATCAGAAAAGAAATACTTGCATATATGAAATATGAAGTAATACCGGCTGCAATCAAGGAATTGACAGGCTCCAGTGAACAGATAAAAAAATCAGAGAATATAAAAAAAGTAACTGGACAGATAAATGATTGTGAGGAATCAGTTTATGAGATGGAGGAACAGGTATTAAAGCTTATACAGCTTATAGAAGGCATTGAAACCAATACCTCCGGACTGGTTATAAGAAATGGAAAGCCTCAGCCCGTATCTGATTATTTTGTGAAAGCTGCAATTAACGGAGAAGTCAATATGGTGTCGGCCGCTGTGGATAATTTGACTGTATATGAGAGTGTAAATCACGCTGCGACATATTATACAAACATAAAGGAGCTTCTTGAAAATATGTATTCTGACGTGATTGATTTGGAGGCAGCAGGCGACGAAGAAAATAACAGTATGGGTGATAAGTCATATTCTGTGACTTATAAAAGAAGCCTTGATAAGCTGAAGGCATTAGTTGATGGAACCGCAAAAAAAACGAAGGAGGCGTTAAAGGTAGTTGAGCAGTATAAAATATTTACAGCAAAAGCGGAAAATGACATTGAAAATAGCAGGAAAACAGTCGAAGAAAGCAGGGAGCTTATAGGCGGGGATTTAAGTGAAGAATTGTTATCAGATTTAACAGAAATGAAAACAGGAGCTTCTTCGACTAAAAGAAAGCTGTGTGATGTGTCAGTTATTGAAGAAGCATTAAAGCAAAGAAAGCTGAGGCTGGATAATTTAAAATTAAGT
>JAUNPT010000053.1 GCA_030536565.1 Eubacteriales bacterium
TTTCGCATGTCTGTCTTTTGGCCATGGATCTGAGAAATTAAGATAAATCTTGTCTACCTCACCTTCAGCAAACACATCTTTGATATTTTCTGCATCCATGCGGATAAATCTTAAATTCTCAAGCAGAAGTTCATTCTGCTTCTCAACAGCACGCAGCAAAACACTTGAATATTTCTCAATTCCGATATAATTTATATCAGGATTTAACTGTGCAAGTGTAGATATAAAGCGGCCCTTTCCCATACCTATTTCAATGTGCACCGGGTTAGAATTGCCAAATATATCCCTCCATGTGCCCTTCATGCCCTCTGGCTCCGTAAATACATATTTATTTTCAATCATAACTTCCCTTGCTCCGGGAACATTTCGTAATCTCATATTTTTTTCTCCATTCCTGCTGCAAACCGCAGTAACACCCATGTCAGGCTCCACTTTTGGCTTGCTGATATATGTATTTTATACTATAATTTTAATTTTGCCAAATAAAACTTATTTACATTAACTTTCTATTAGGCTATTATGAATATGTATGTCGTAAATTATACTTCATATATAAAATATAAGTATCGAGGATAATCCTATGAATAAATTTTTTAAACGTATAACATCAATGGTTTTAGCATTAACAAC
Organism: Eubacteriales bacterium; assembly: GCA_030536565.1. Classification (GTDB taxonomy): domain Bacteria; phylum Bacillota; class Clostridia; order Lachnospirales; family Lachnospiraceae; genus Lachnospira. Next base: position 631 of record JAUNPT010000053.1, read on the forward strand.
ACTGACCCTGTCAGTCCTATGTATATTAGATATGCCTGTTATGGCCAATGACACACCAGCTGATGCCGAATGGCCCTCTGCTCCCGAAATTGCAAGCCAAAGCGCCATTCTTATCGACGCAGACACCGGAGCAATTCTTTATGAGCGCAATGCCCATGATAAATGTTATCCAGCCAGCACAACAAAGATTCTCACTGGACTTTTAACTATTGAAAACTGCTCTATGAACGAAACAGTTACATTTTCACAAAAAGCTGCCAATTCCGTCAATCCTATTGAAGATGCCAATCTTGGAACTCTTGCCGGTGAACAATATACTGTAGAACAGGCTTTATATGGTCTTTTGCTCTATTCTGCTAATGAGATTGCCTATGGACTTGCAGAACACGTAAGCCAAAACCTTTCTTCATTTACAGACCTTATGAACGAGCGCGCCGCAGAACTTGGTGCCCTCAATACGCATTTTAGCAATGCAAGCGGACTTTACAGTCCAGACCACTACACAACAGCCTACGATATGGCACGTATTGCAAGAGCCTGTTATAACAACGCTACATTTGTTAATATTGATTCTACATATACATATTACACTATCCCTGAGACTAATATGTCATCGGCAAAGCGTACCTTCCAGCACCGGCACAAAATGTTAAAAAACAGGGAATATTATTATGAGTATTGTAAGGGAGGAAAAACTGGATTTACTGATGAGTCCCAGTATACTCTTGTCACATTTGCTGAAAAAGACGGCATGAGACTTATATGTGTACTGTTTAAATGCCCTGATGAAAATACACGCTTTACTGATACAAGAACACTGTTTGACTGGGGCTTTGCTAACTTTGAAAAAGTCACCTCATCAGGCAGCCAGACAAGCTCTCTGTTTTCCAGCTCAAATTATTATACTTCCTCTGTTTTTTCAAAGCATAAAATTAATTTTAACTTAGATGCCACCTATATCACTATTCCTAACAATGGTGACACAGGAGCCATTACAATGGAGGTGGATAAAAACTACTCCTCTGCAAACAGTAATGGAAACCTTACATCACAGATTAACTTCATATATAAAGACAATATTGTTGGAGCCTCCTCTCTTGTTATTTCATCAGACTCCACACAGCACGCTGGAAGTAATCTGCCTTACAATGAGAATGATAACAATTTATCTGCTTTGTCACCAAAGGCCTGTCTTAAAATAAATGTATGGCTTCTTGCCGCTGCCGGAATAATAATACTTCTTATTATATATATTGTTTCCGGTATAAGGCAGGCGAAGCGCCGCAATATGCGTATGCGAAGCCGCAGACGCTTTTAAACAAGCAAATAACGTGCGCCTATATGCACAAAAAAGAATCAGTATCAATTATTAGTTGATGCTGATTCTTTTTCATTTATACCTTAAATCCTCTGTTTAACTCTGCCGCTGCAACCTCATTAGAGCTTCCTCTGTTTGAATATGTAAGGCCCGAATAAATCTGTTGTGTATTTTTCATCAATGGTTCTGAAGCATCTGTTTTGCTTACCTCATAAAAAGAAGCTCTAAGCTTTTTTAACAATCCCTCCAGATGCATTATCTTATCAGAATCCTTCACTGTAATACATTTCACAAGCTGCTTTTTTATATATAGATAAATCTGAAACAAATGACCGGATATATCATACTGAAAATCCAATCCCTTAATCAGAAGATCCACAGCCCGTCCGCACTGCCTTAATGAATCCGCATAAGCACCATGCGATTCTTCCTTATTATCCGCCACTGAATCGGTATATTCTCTGGCCTCTTTCAGATATTCCAAAGCCATATCATACAATATAACCACCAGCTGGCTTTTAGACGCCTGTGATATTCTATATGAAAATGTCTGAATTGCCTCCCTTGTCATATCAATCTCCATTCCTGCCATATGCCGCAATTTTCAATCACAGATACAATATTAATCTTACTGTAAAATCTGGAGAACCTCCGCAGGTCTTTGATTTGCCTGTGAAAGTATCGAAGTTGCAGCCTGTGTAAGCACTGTCTGTGATGTATATTCTGTCATTTCCTCAGCCATGTCTGTATCCGTCATTGTTGACAGGGCTGATGTAAGGTTCTGATTTGATGACTGCAGATTATTAATTGTGTGGTCAAATCTGTTCGCATATGCACCTATTTTTGAACGAACCGCATTTGCCTTGCTGACAGCCTCATCAACTGTAGCAATAGCCTGCTGTGAAGTATAACTTGTCATAACATTTATATACTCTGTGCCCAATGTATAAGTTGAAACCTCAGGAATATCCAAAATAATCACCTGATTTTCATTGGCTCCAATATGGACACTCATTGTTCCAACATCTGTAACCTCCTGAATAACATTTGTATCCTTCTTAGAAGTAACCTGCGATTTTCCATCTATCTTAGCGCCAAAGGAATCGTCGTATACAGTTCCTGAAATATTTCCCGGTACATCTGTTACAAATGTTTTATTATTGACGTCATTTATTGTAATCTTTGTTCCCTTAGTCGAAATAATCGCTGAATCTTCAAAACCAATTCTTTTTTCAACCCCGTCAACTGTTTCCTTTGCAAAATCAGCCTTAACATCACTTCCATCTACTGTAAAGCCCCCATCATAGGCTGCACTGTCTATTCCCAAAAGTCCCGCAAGCTTAACATTATCACATTCAATAGTAAGCTTCTGGTCACTGCCGAATTGATTTGTCATAATCACCAGGCTATTCCCTGAGTATGAAGTCTGAGGAAGATATCCCGCACACGCTGTACCATTACCTGCCGTGTCACATACTGCATCTGGTGCAATTGTAAATGCCCTTCCGCCTGTTTTGTTAACCCCCTCAACAAGACTGTTCATAATTGTATTCAAATCGTCACCCTCTTTGACTTCAATGCCATATCCGTTAACTGAAATTACTCCTGCCTGATCAGCACTGATTTTATCCGCATCAGTCATCTGGATAGTATTTTCACCAACCGCAACTGCCTGTCTTGCATCTTCTGTTATGACAATTCCATAATTTCCGGCAACAAAACCATCTGAACACTCCAGCTGGTTAACACCTGCATGATCTGAATACACTCTCCTTGAGAGATTTCCACTGATAAGTGACTGTGTATTAAATTCTGTCTGTTCAGAAATCCTGTCTATTTCCTTATTAATATTATCAAGCTCGTCCTGAACAGCCTGACGCTCCCCATCTGAATTTACATCATTAGCCGCCTGGACTGTCAGCTCCTTCATACGTGAAAGCATTGCCTGAATTTCCTCTAATGCTCCCTCCGCTGTATTAAGCACTGATACGCCATCTGTTGCATTATTCTCTGACTGTTCAAGCCCCCTGATTTGTGACCTCATTTTTTCTGAGATTGCCATACCTGCCGGGTCATCTTTAGATGTGTTAAGCTTATATCCTGATGACAGTCTCTCTATTGAAGTCGACAGCGCAGACTGTGATCTCTGTAATGCATTATTTGAAATTATCGCTGAAATATTAGTACCTATTCTCATATTTTTCTCCATTCCTAAACAAATTGCTGCGAAAAATCAGCCCGTACCCGTGATTCTTCATGTTCCATTCTGTAATTGTATATCGGACAGCCTGCTAAAAAACTTAATGCATATCACCTTCGTTGTGCAAGTGCTTTAACAATAACCTGCGCCATTTCATACAGCTGTTTTGTAGCTGTCATTTGTCCCTGATTTTCGTAATAACGCTCTGGCATTCTGTCTGCCTCTGCCTGATATATGTTAACAGCCTCCATGCCAAATATATCCTTAAACATAGTCTCCACCACACCTAAACGCAAATTCAGCTCTGACACAGTCTTCTGGCTTTTAGACTCCTTATCCTGTACAACAAACATATCTGCCTTATTATCCGACACCTTTGCTTCGAGAGAAATGTTTCCTATATCCTCCTGCTTCATTTCAACAGAAATTCTTCCCTGATTATCTTCATCCTGTACAAGAGTAAAATGTATTACCGCTGTATTTTCCCCGGCATCTATTGGTACATAATAATCCTGTCTCATTGCAAGATTTTTTATAAAACCTATTGTATGATTGCTCAGCCTTGCCTGCTCAATATCTGCATATGTCTGATTATCTTCGGACTTTAACACTTCTTTCAATTCCCTGTCTGACTCGTCTGCCAGTTCCTCATACATTTCATGCAGCTGCTCCTCATGTCCGATTTTTTCAATTCCGTCCATAACCTTCTTACCGTTAATCCTTGGAAATATTCCTGACGATAAAAGCTGCTCTGCCGCCCGGATATTATTCACACTGACAGCCTGCCCCGCCGATTCCAGCTGTCTTATAACTCTGGCATTAGCTTCTAAAGTTTTTTTCATTTCCTCTATATAGCCTTCCAGTGCCGCTGCCTCGGTATCAGGATTATAATTTTCTTCAACAGTCTCACAGAAACCTTCCACACTTAACCTTTCAATAGGCTGTCTTGCTTTTGCCAAAACCAGAGCAGCTGGAGTAACCTTACCTCCTGTGTTGGCAAACAGGCTTCTGTAAAAGCTCTCAGCCCCGTTAGTTAATGTCATTGGGGAATTTTCATCAAGCGACACATTCATTCCATAAGCTCTGCGGCTTTCATAGGCAGCCATAAGATTTCCCATAGTAATATCTGCTCCCTGCTTTACAAGTGCCCCAATTGCTTTTCCAGCATCCTTTGTAAATATATTCATCATCTTATAGATGCCAATAAACTGCCTTCTCTCCTCTGGCGTTATCCCCTCTGTCCTATCAAGTTTATATAAAAATCTGCTGTATTTTTCACTGATTCTGTCTTCTGACTCACTGTTCTTTTGCAGCAAATACTCATTAACCTTGGATATATCATCGTTTAATGGATTAATATTTTCCCTTATCATTGACAAAACTGTTTCTGGTTTCATGTTATTTATAAGATTTTTTAAAATTTCATGGACTTCCTTTATATGATTGATATTCTCCTCTGTCATTTCCATTGCGTTGGCTGCTAAAATCCTTACTGCTGCCCTGTTTTTTTCATTATTTTCCATATTAAGTGCCGAGAGAATCGGGTCTGTACTGTTCTCTACAGCCTTTCCCATAGAATCTCCCAAATCTTTTCTAACCTGTGTTCCCACAGCCTCATAAGTCTGTCCTGCCCTGTCATACTGCTGCTTTAAGCTGCCCCCACTCTGTGCAAATGCCGCAACCGTAAGACCTGCGCCCCTGCCTTTATAAGCCTCTGCAAACACCCTGCCTATAACCTCCTCTGGTGCCTGCTCCACCTGATATACCGCACACCTTACAGCCAACACTCTGGCATAATCTGCTGCAGACGTCATACCAGTTTCCACGCTGTTATATTGAACAGCTTTACTCTGTCCGCTGTATAATCCATCACTATACAGGGGCTCCATCTGCTCATATTCCTTAAGCTGCTGTGCCAACTCATAAACTGAAGATGTATACAGATTAATCCCCTGTTTTGCCAGAAATACACCTGCCTGTGCCGTCATAAGAATACGTGTCTCCATAAGTGCTGTATAATGCGACTGCAGCTTTTCCTGATTTTGTTTAAATTCTTCATTGCCCAATGTATCCTGCTTCATATGCAAAACATCTTTTAGCTGCTGTATTGTAAATGTTTTTTCTTCTGGAGCTTGGTTTTTTAAAACCTTTTCAATCGTGGTTATATCTGATTTATCCAGAACATCAATGACATCTGCCACCTGCTTTATTATTGGTATCTCCTCTGTCAGCACAGTTGCACCGGCATCATTTCCAACCAGCATATTATCAAATATCTTATCAAGAATTTCTTTCTGCCTGTCGGCAAACTCCATGTCTTCAAGATTTATTTTATCAAGCTGCGCCTTATATATGAGATTTTCCTTTGTCACTGGAATATCTGCTTCTAAAAAGCCTCTGGCATTATTTATATTCTGCTCGTCAACTAAAAGTCCCGCCTCTTTAATTACATCTTCAATCTGTTCCTTAAGGCCTTCCCATATCTTTTCAACCTGTTCTGGCAGGTATTTTCCTGCCTGCTGTGCTTTTCCTGCTGCTGCTGAGTTTACGGCATGTTCTGCCTGATAGATTCCATCAATTGTCGGTGAAATTTTATTATCCACCATATAGTATTTTACTTCTTCAGACATCGGCGTAAGCTTGCCCGCTGTTTCCAGTGCGCCAGCAGCCTCCGTTATTGTATTATCCATTCTGTTTGCGACTTCATTTGCCATACCTGCACTTCCTGCGACCTGCAAAATCTTTTCGCTGTCTATCGCTGTTCCCATGGGCCTATAATCTTCGCAGTGCATTGCCAGTTCAATTCTGATTTTTTCGATAATATTCACGCATTCTTCGCTGTCAGCGTCTGCAAGATTAAATCCATCTTCATCAATTTTTACCGCTTCGGCACCTGAAAGCTTCATACACAGCGCTTTAAGATTATCCTTCGCATTGGAAGCACTCTGCATAATCTGCTGTTTTACATCCTCTGCTTCGGAAAGCAGCGTTTTATAAGTAACATCAATGGAAGTTCTGCTTTCGTTTCCTTTAGACACCACTGCCTGTTCAAATACTTTAGCTGATGATATCCCGCCAATTCCGCCTGTTTTACTACCTGCCGCTCCAGTATTATTTTTATAATTAATTGAGGCTGCCTTTACCTGCTCCTCTTTATTAAAATCAGCTCCTGAAATCACTACTGTCATAATATATCCTTCCTGCTCTATACAAGCGGCGCTGCCGCCGCATAAACTCCTTATGTAATATTTCGGATAAAGAACAGGAAACATTAATGGTAAGCCTCAAATTAATTAAGCAAGCAGCCCCGAAAGGATTTTTAATTTTTCCTTCCAAAGCTGCTTGTTCTTCATTATATACATATGTAAATATACTTACTTAACTACTCCGTCAAACTCATATACGCTGACTCCAAATGAAAGCAGGTCTATAAGCACAGAATTTTTATATCCGTCACAGTCACCAACAACCGTAGACAGGGTCTTTTGCTGCTCACTCTCATTATTGCCAAGTACAAGCTTCAGTTTTCCCTTAACCGGCATACCAACCCTGAACTTCTCTCTTGCAACAGGCGTAAAGTTTAGCACAAAAAGAAGATTCTTCTTTCCTGTCGGACTGATTCTTACAAATGAAAATATACTGTTGTCCTTATCACTTGCATTAATCCATCTAAAGCCCTCAGGCGAATAATCTGTTGCATAAAGGCATGGATATTCCTTATACAGGTGCATACATTTCTTAGTAAACTCCTGCATATCCTTATGTGATTCGTCCTCTAACAGATACCAGTCAAGAGCCCGTTTCTCGCTCCACTCATTCCACTGTGCAAATTCCTGCCCCATAAACAGAAGCTTTTTGCCCGGATGTCCACACATATAGGCATAGGCCAGCTTTAGGTTTGCAAATTTCTGCTCCCTGTCCCCGGGCATCTTACCAAGCATTGAACACTTCAGATGTACAACCTCATCATGGGAAAGCACCAGCACGAAATTCTCACTATAAGCATACATTAAGCTGAATGTCATTTTTCCGTGATTAAACTTTCTAAAATATGGGTCCAGCTTCATATATTCAAGGAAATCATGCATCCAGCCCATGTTCCACTTGAATGTAAAGCCAAGACACTCTCCGTCATCAGGGTCTCCTGTCACCATAGGCCATGCTGTTGATTCCTCGGCAATTGTGACTGCATGAGGGAATTTCTTGTGTGCAACTGCATTAAAATGCTTTAGAAAACTGATTGCTTCAAGATTACCATTGCCGCCATATTTGTTAGGTACCCAGTTTCCCTCGGTTCGTCCATAATCAAGATACAGCATTGACGCTACAGCATCTACTCTTAATCCGTCAATATGATACTTGTCCAGCCAGAACAAACCATTTGCAATAAGGAAATTAGACACTTCATTTTTGCTGTAATCAAATACCTTTGTCCCCCAGTCAGGATGCTCTCCCTTTCTTGTATCTGCATATTCATATACACAGCTGCCATCAAAATTAGCAAGTCCATGAGCGTCCTTAGGAAAATGTGCAGGCACCCAGTCAAGAATTACTCCAATCCCTCTGCTGTGCATATAATCAACAAAATACATAAAATCCTGCGGCGTTCCATATCTTGCTGTAGGCGCATAATACCCAGTTACCTGATATCCCCATGAGCCGTCAAACGGATACTCTGCAATTCCCATAAGCTCCACATGGGTATATCCCATGTCAGCAACGTATTCTGCAAGTAAAGGAGCTATCTTTCTGTAATTCATATATCCGTCTTCTGTTCCATCTTCTATTTTCTTCCATGAACCAATATGACATTCATATATTGAATACGGTTCATTTTCGTGGATTTCTGCAGCCTTTTGTTTAATCCATGCGGCATCTGTCCAGTCATATCCCTCAATATCCACAATCTTAGATGCTGTTTCTGGTCTTAACTGAGCTGCATTAGCGTACGGATCTGCCTTAAAAATTGCTTCACCCGATTGTGTCACTATTAAAAACTTATACAGCTGTCCCTTTATGGCACCTGGAACAAACAAATCATATAATCCCCCATCTGATACTGGCTTCATATCATAACCATAGGCCTTCCAGTCATTAAAATCTCCAACTACGTAAACCTCTCTTGCTGCCGGAGCCCATGTGGCAAAATAGACTCCTTCAACTCCGTCCTTTTTGGCAGCATGCGCCCCCATCTTATTGTAGATTTCATAATGCGTGCCCTGTCCATATAAATACGCATCTACCTCAGTCAAAAAAATCTTTTCGTCATCTTTATTTACTGCCATGTAATCAGTCCGCCTTTCTCTTCAAAATATAAAAATCCGAAACTGCTATTTAGCATATTATATCATACTAAGTGTCTGATTTCTACAAAGAAACAAAACCAAAAATCCTATTTTATAATGAATTTTCCCGTCATATTTTTTTATGTAGGGATATATTTTCTAATATATTTGTGATATACTTTCATATAGCTGTTTTTTAGATTTTTTATATACTTATATATTCAAAGGAGTTTGTATCATGTTATTTTATCTTGTTAATCAGGATTTTATGAAAGAAATTACATTTTTAAGCGTTCTCTTTGCATTTATCCTAACCTGTGCAGCAATTGCATTCGGTAAAAACACCCTGCCAAGAGATGCAGGCAGGGCTTTTGCCATAAATGGCTCTAAATCTGTAGGCAAACCTCGCGGTGCCGGAATTATATTTATCCTTACATTTGCATTATCATGCGTACTTTTTGTACCAATGACAGCTGAGTTTGTCATATATCTTATTCTTGTTCTTGCCGCAATGCTCTCAGGATATTTAGATGACAGTTCTTCCTCTCCATGGGGTGAATTAAAGAAGGGAATTATTGATTTTATCATTGCAGTTATGGCTGCAGCCACATATCTTCATTACAATCCTAATACATTCGACATTGCCTTCCTTGACATGTCTATTACACTCCATCCTGTTATTTACGGTATTCTTATAGTTATTCTTATCTGGGCAAGTATTAATGTAACTAACTGCTCAGACGGAGTTGACGGTTTATGCGGAACACTTTCAACAATAACATTGGCTACAGCATATCTTTTATTCAGGCTTTTTGACCTGGAACCATATTTCAGTCATGTGATTCTTTTAATGATTGTCTGTATATTGGGATATCTTTGGTTTAATGCCTCTCCGAGCAAGCTGCTTATGGGTGATGCCGGCTCAAGAGCAATTGGAATCTTTATTGCGTTTGCATTTCTAAAGCTCCACCACCCACTGCTCTATATTCCAGTTGCAGCTATGCTGATTCTGGATGGCGGTCTTGGATTAATTAAGGTTTCATTTATGAGGTTTCTGCATGTTAACCTTATGAAAAACCTCCGTACTCCTATTCATGACCATATGCGGAAAAACAAAGACTGGTCAGATGCACAGGTAGTCTTCCGTTTTGCTATCATTCAGATTGTCATTGGCCTTGCGGTTGTTTACGGATTGATGTAAATTAAACTTCCAGCTGAACCACCGCATTTATTTTTGAATCGCTTGCAAATACGACCTGACAGCAGTCTTTGCTTATTGCTTTATATGAAGCCCTTACCTTATCCTCCGGGCGGATTTCTTTCTTGTAAGAGATTCTGATTTCATTAAATTCTTTAGTTTTGTATACCTCTATAGGCAATACCTCATATGCACCGTCAAGATAGCTTAGATTATGTACATGCCCATTTATATCCATATCTCTTCTCATAATGTGGTAATCCTGGGTATAATCTGCGCTTGCCACAGCTGTGATATCCTTGATATCCTCATTAAACACATGCCTGTCCAATTCCGGCTTATAGATGCTTACCAATTCTTCATCTATGCGGACAGGCCTGCGCTTTTCCAGATTCATCATAATCCATCTTGATGCACCAGCTGCCAGCAGCTCTCCAGTCTCACTGTACAGCTCAAAATCCCTAAGTGCATACAGTCTGTCTGCTCCCCTCGACCATGTGTGGCATACAACCTTATCCTTATATACTGGTCTTTTAATAATCTTCACATGCCAGTTTAATAAAACCCATGCTCCTTTGCTTCCATCAATATCCATAAGCCCATATCCCACACTTGATGAATGCAGGCCTGCTACGTCCTCCATAATGGCAAGAATAGTCCTGTTCAATGCCTTTCCATCAATTCCAACATCTTCAAGCCCAATATTATATACCTGTTTAAAAATCATGTTGTCCCATCCTTCTTAGTTTTCTGTGTTCACGTTCCTTTTTCTGGCGCATACGTATTTTCTCTGCCCCATCTTCGTCTGTCTGCTTCATAATTCTAACCGTAAAATACTTTCCATTATCGTTCTGCTTTGCTTTAAAACGCCCCTTAATCAGTCCATGCTCCTCACAGGTGAACAATCCATAATATGTTTTTCCATTGGTTGCAAACCATTTTATATTTCTTTTCATGCTTTTTTTACATATAAAGCATTTACAGGAACGGACTTCTCTGTCCGTAACAGCAACCTCCCTATTTGTAAAGCCTCTGGAAATATATTTTTCATACTTTCCAAAATTCATGTGGATTTCCTCTTTGCGGCTTAACGGAATGCGGAATGTATCAATGCTGTAAAATCCTTTCACAGCCTCCATATCAAGCCTTGTAAGCAGCCTTGCAGTGTATCTGGCATCATTTACCGCTGTATGATATCCTCCGTCTTCTGAAAGCTGCATTTTTTCAATAGCATTATGGAGCGTAATCCTTGTCTTGCCATCGGAATAGCAGAGACTGAACAGCTTCTGCAGGTCATAGAATAAAAATGGCATTGGAAAAACATTTTCCATATTATAATGCTTCATGTTCCTCTGCAGCTCAAAAAGATCCATGCTGCCCCACGTACAGAAAATATAGTCGCTGCCGCACCATTTTAAGAAATCCTCCATAACAGGGACAAAATTCCTTCCCTTCATTAAATCCTTCATGGAAATTTCCAATATATCCTGTACCTTGGAATGCAGCTGCATATATACACGTGGATGGATAATTTCTGCAAATTCATCCACAATTTCAAACTGATTATTAACCTTAACTGCCCCAATCTGAATAATTTCAAATGGCATTTCCGAAAGTGCATATTTCTTACCTCTTGCGCTCTGGTTCCACTCCAAATCTAAAACTATATAATTCATAATAATCCTCGTCTACATCTTCTGATATTTAACTTTTATATCTTTTTAGAGTATATCAAAAATAAAAGCAATTTACTATAAATTTCTTTTATGTATTCATATTTCAATTTGACCAGCGCATTAAATTGTGTTAAAATAATATGCAGTTGTTCTCATAGTTAAGTGGATATAACGGGGACCTCCTAAGTCTCAATCCCCAGTTCGACTCTGGGTGGGAACATTTATTAAAAAAACTTCCGTTACGCAAACCTGCGGCGGAAGTTTTTTTGTATCCTTCTTGATTTGATTATATCTTTCTAACCTTCTGTACTCCTGCGGCAGCTAAGCTGCATACTGCAGCAAGCAGCATTACAGTATAAACTGCAGGGGTGCTTACATCAGCGGTCTCTACGCTGTCAGCCGATGTATCAAAAGGTTTAAGTGTACCCGCCTGTATATCCTCCATGTCAGTGTTATCATTCGGCTCAGCATCACTCTCACTGTTGCTGGAATCTTCTGTTTTTACAAGTGTCTTTCTTGTATCAAAAACATTTGCTATACCAGATAATGAATACTGGTAGGTAACAAGTCCAAGCAATGCGTCCTGAGAAGCAAGAATTGGATTGTATCCCGTAAACTGGCCAGAAACATCATTGGACGCAGCAGACATCAATGCATTGTATAAAACAGCCGCTTTCTCTGCTTCATCAAATGTTGTAAAAAATGCTAAGGCAAGCGCTGTACTGTTTGCTGAAATTTCTGAACCAGACAAAATCCCGCCATTATCTCCATAAATAAAATTATTATCTGCATAGGCCTTAGAATTATTAATTATAGTTTTAAATGAAGAATTTACTTCATACAAAGATGAAAATCCCGGGAGCACTGTTCCATAATCATCAGCAAAACCTCCAAAACCCCAGCAGTCAAATCCATTTTCATTAGATTTTTGTTCTATTACTGATAAAAGAAGTTCTTTTATCTGGCTGCTGTTTGTAATTCCTGCCGAATATATATCAACAGCAGCATAAAGCATGCCCAAATGATAACAATTTAAATTGTTACTGTAATCATCAAGTGTTTTGTCACTCAACATTTCATTTAATGCTGCCACAAGATTTTTATTATCAAAATTATTGACATCTAAGCCTGCCGCAGCAAGGATATTAATCATATATGCCTCGCACGCAATAACATCATTAGCATATCCCCACTTCGCCACAGGAATTGTCAGTTTTCCTTCCGAATCCAGCAAAGGCTTTATGGCAGTGATATAAGATAAAACCTTATCATTACATTCAAGCCCTGAACGGATTGCAAGGAACAGATTTCTGGAAGCATTGTAGAAAACAGACGTATCTGTCATCGTCGAATAGTCTGCAAGACTTAACAGATATCCTGCAGTTTCCTGTGATTTACGGGTTACTTCCTCAACAGCAGGTACAGTACCATCAGACGTTGCTGCATTTGCAGCTGCTGGTGAAAGACTTGACAAAACAAGGCAGAATACTGCCATAAATGCTGCAATTCTTTTCACGCTGGTTTGC
>JAUNPT010000054.1 GCA_030536565.1 Eubacteriales bacterium
GATCAGATATTGCCTTAAACACTCTTGCATTATTTTCGTAATCAATATTCATCATTTCAGCCTCTCATATAGACTTTTTTCTATATATTATATTCATAAACACATATTTGTCAACCCGGACCAAAGGCTATCCCTAAATTATGGTAACAACCCAGCCATACCATTCATAATCTGACATAATGTACATATTGACTGAAAATTTGATATAATGGCTGACAGATTATGCATGACCGATAGTTTCCCCAAGTCTTACCTTCGTTTCTATGCCCCTTCTTGAATTATTCAGAATATCTTCATCAATAACAGCCCTGTTTTTCTTAAACAGCAAAATAATAGTGGAGCCGCCAAATTCAAAATGTCCCTTTTCCTGTCCTCTGCATACATAACGCTGACCTTTCTCATTGACAATTTTTCCGACCATCAATGCTCCGACTTCCATCATTACTACATTACCGAAATTTTCTGATTTTAATATACTGTAGGCACGGCTGTTCTCCTTATAAATAGGATAGCAGTCATTGGCAACAGGATTCACTGTATGAAGCACTCCCTTAATAAAGCGCTGTCTCGTCACATATCCATTGTCAATATATGCATATCTGTGATAATCATCGACCGTAAGCCTGAACACACAGGCATATCCACCTTTATAGCTGGCTGCCAGACTTTTATCCCTCAGAAGGGAATACACTGTATACATAGTATTTTTAACATTAAAATGCAGATTTTCTCCAATAGCATAAACACTTAATTTAGAATCACACGGACTTATAAGCACATCTGGATTTGGATTAAAAAGCCTTCTGCCCGCCTTAATCCTTCTGGTGAAGAAATCATTGTAAGAAGTGTACTTCACCTCCTCATAATCCGACATGTCTATTGAATTTTTTTTACAAAAAGAAGGTATTGCAAGAGACGATACAGATGTTGATAAAACCGCCCCTCCAATTTTAGAAAAAACAGGATTAACAAGGACTTTCACAAGCATTCTGCCTGCCACAGTCCCATACAGCTTCTTTAACATCTTATCCTGTCCATTATCTTCTCCTATAACATTTCCTTTTCTGTCTGCGTATTTCATCCTATTCTCCACATATGCCATTCTCTTGTAAATATATACAGCAGTGCTGATGCCACCATAATTACCATAACTGCAATAACTCCATTAGAAGGCTTTTTAAATTTAAAATCCGTAATAAACAGTATCCCTACTGCCAGCATCATGATTTTTAATACTAACAGGAAAATTTCCTCAGTAAACATTGGCCTTAGCATATAAATCATCGGCAGCGCCACTGCTGCTGAGGTAATCGGAAGTCCCTGGTAGTATTTTCTATTTTCTGTGGTCTGCTTCTGCCTCATTTCCTCTGCGACATTAAAATATGCCAGTCTGATTACGCCCGCAACACCATAGAAAAGCAGTATTAACAGACCAATAATATCCTTTCTCACACCAACGCCCATGCTGTGGCAGATAACAATAGGCCCAGCTCCAAAGCATACAATATCACATATTGAATCTATCTGTATTCCGAATCGTTTCCCTTCCTCTGTTCTGTCCTTCTTGGTCCTTGCAACCTTACCATCAAACATATCCAGTAGTCCTGAAACTGCAAGACATACAATTGCGGTTCTGTAATGCCCATCCGATGCAAGCATCATTCCAATGAAGGATACCACAACACTTAAATATGTCAAAATTACTGTATAATCATATATTCCTATCATTTAAATTCCCACCCCTTCGCATAACTGGCTTCTTCTCTGGTAAAACGTCCTATATAAAAATGTGCAAACACCGTCAATGCCGCACTTACAAACAATTCTGTATAAAAACTAAATGACCTGCTCAAAATCAATCCAGGCAGTAAAAATGCCTGCCCGAATACCGGAAGATATACAATATTAAACAAAGCCTCACTGATTCCCATTCCACCCGGCAATGGAAGCATATCAACTGACAGTGAAATTACAGCCTGCAGCATAACAACTACATACATACTGCTTCCACTAAGTCCATATGACCTGTAGATAAAATAAGTCACAAAAAAGAACGAAAACCTCTGTATAATAGTAATTATAAATACTTTGACAATAACCGGAGCATGCCCCTTCAGATATTTCGCCGTCTGAGCATAAACCGCCATTGAATTTAAGAACTTATCCACCCTCTCAGGCTTGTGCTTAAGCAAATGTATTCTCTCCATAAATTTTACTAAAGATATAACAATCCATGTTGCAAGCTTCTGGTGAAACACAAGAATCATCATAGATGTAACGCAGAATACATTTAATCCTATACCAAGATAAAATATCCACAGCACTCCCATGAGATACTTTCCAATGAACTGCTGGTCAAATATTACCAGCCAGAGGCCTACTGCAACAAGTACCATTTTGTATGTAATAGTAACAATCATAAGCACTACTGTTGTCACTGGCACCGGCAGGTTGTTTTTTCTCATATACAATATCTGTGCCGGCTGCCCTCCCGAAGCAGAGGGTGTGATACAGCTGAAGAAAAAACCTATACAGGAGTAGAGAAAACATGTAAACCGCTTTGTCTTCATTCCCAAAGTATGAAGCAGATAATGAATTATATGTGATTCCCCATATATAAAAAATATAATTGCTGCAGCAGCGGCGGCAAGCCAGCGCACATCAGCCTTATTCATCTTTCCCATAAGAGTGGATAAATCTCCATCTTCGCCATGAAACACATAGTACAGTGTTAATCCAAATACTAAAACAAGGAATACTATGTTAAAAATGTTCTTCTTATTTCTTTTTAAAAAATTTTTCACATGTAAGTTTTTCACATTACTCTCTTTTCTGCTTCCTCAATAAATCCAACCATTCCATGCTCTTTTTTACACACTTATACAAGCCTGTATGGTTACACACAAACCAGCTGGCCTCAGAAATAATAACCGCACTTATTACATCTGCTATTACATGCTGCTTGGTAACAAGCGTCGAAATAAATACTAAAACCGCAATCACCGCCGATAATGCAACCGTTCTTTTTTTATAATATCCTGAATTTCTAAGTCCAACAAAACAGTTCCAGCTTACCAGACAATGTATAGATGGAAACAGATTATCTGCTGCATCTATCTCGTATAAGAAAAGAAGCAGCTTTTCAAATATTCCTGTCCCCAACACCTCCGGCCTTACATTATATGTAGGAAGTATTAAAAATATAATTCCACATACCGTCCTTGTCACAACGTCAAATGCAACAAATCTGGCACAATACTCACGGCTGACACGCCCGCACATTATATAAAATATTCCCCACGTAACAAAGCAGCCAAAATATACCAGCATAAATTCCGGAACTACCGGAGTCATTCTGTCAAATTCAATTGTTAAATCATAATGAGTTAATCCTTGGTTAATCAGTCTGGAACCACCATATACAACATTGTTCCACAAAAAACAAAAAATCAGGGGAAGTATGGCATATGCAGGCAATATCCTCGCAAGCATATTTTTAAGTTTATCCATTATTCTTCCTCCCGATTTTTATTCAAGCATTTAATTATACATTAATCTGGGCTGTTAATCCTAAATCTGCCGCATTTGCCTTAAGCACTGGATTAATAACCTCTGATAAATATTCCTCAACCTGTTCCTTAGAACGTCCCACATACTTCATAGGCTCCAGCTTAGCCTGAAGCTCCTCTAATGTTACGTTAAACATAGGGTCTGCTGCAATAAGCTCTAAAAGATTATTCTCAAGACCTTCCTGCTTAACTCTCCTGCCAGCTTCCATTGAAAGCTCTCTTATTCTTTCATGAAGCTCCTGACGGTCTCCACCTGCCTTAACAGCGTCCATCATAATATTTTCCGTTGCCATGAATGGAAGCTCTGACATAAGTCTCTTAGCAATAACCTTATCATATACCACAAGGCCATCTACTACATTCAGGAACAAATCAAGAATACCATCTACCGCAAGGAAGCCTTCTGGTACTGAAAGTCTCTTATTTGCTGAATCATCAAGAGTTCTCTCAAACCACTGTGTTGATGAAACTATAGCCGGATTAAGCGCATCGCAGATGACATAATCTGCCAGTGAAGCAATTCTTTCACTTCTCATAGGATTTCTCTTGTAAGCCATAGCTGATGAGCCAATCTGAGATTTTTCAAATGGTTCCTCAACCTCCTTAAGATGCTGAAGCAATCTGATATCGTTAGAGAACTTATGTGCACTTGCTGCAATACCGGCAAGGACATTAAGCACCCTTGTATCTACCTTACGTGAATATGTCTGTCCTGAAACAGGTACACACTCCCTAAATCCCATCTTAGCTGCAATCTTAGAATCAATCTGTCTAATCTTGTCATGGTCTCCATTAAACAATTCAAGGAAAGATGCCTGCGTACCCGTTGTACCTTTACATCCAAGAAGCTTCATTGTATCAAGTACATGATCCAGGTCTTCTAAATCAAGCATTAACTCATTCAGCCAAAGTGTTGCTCTTTTACCTACTGTCGTTGGCTGAGCTGGCTGAAAATGCGTGAATGCAAGTGTAGGCTGCGCCTTATATTTGTCTGCGAACTTGGACAATTCATTAATCACATTGATAAGCTTCTTTCTTACAAGCTTTAAGCCCTCTGTCATTATAATAATATCAGTATTATCACCTACATAACATGAAGTCGCTCCAAGATGGATAATTCCCTTAGCCTTAGGACACTGAAGTCCATAAGCATATACGTGTGACATAACATCATGTCTTACTTCCTTCTCACGTCTCTTTGCATCTTCGTAATTGATATCCTCCTGATGAGCCTTAAGTTCTGCAATCTGCTCATCTGTAATCTGTGGAAGCCCTAACTCCTTCTCAGTCTCAGCTAAAGCAATCCATAACCTTCTCCATGTTCTAAACTTCATATCAGGAGAAAAAATATACTGCATCTCCTTACTGGCATACCTCTCTGCAAGTGGTGTCTGATATCTGTCGTTCATTGTCAAATCCGCCTTTCATCTTATTATTTCAAAATAATATATCAATATATTTCATAATATACCATAGCCCTGAATCGTTACAAACCAAACAATTTGACCATTAGTTTATAGATTATATCATATACTTATATTATTTTCAATAATATTCAAATTTCCTGTATTTTACATAAACCATATAATTTTTCGCTAGACTTGCAAAAGCAACTAACCTATAATCATTTGTAAATACATTTTACAAAAGTTGTTTATTTTCATATGAAAGGAGTTTCTTCCATGCTTTACAAAAACCCAATTATACCCGGTTACAATCCAGACCCAAGTATCTGCCGCGTCGGCGACGATTTTTATCTGGTCAATTCCACATTTGAATTTTTCCCGGGGGTACCAATATATCACAGCAAAAATCTTATAAACTGGGAACTTACCGGCTACTGTCTTAACCGACGTTCTCAGCTTGAGCTTGAAGGCTGCCGTAACTCCGGAGGAATATATGCTCCTACAATCCGCTTCCACAATGGCATATTCTACATGATTACCACAAATGTAACAGACAAGGGAAATTTTATTGTACATACTGATAACATTAAAGGAGATTGGTCTGAGCCTGTATGGATTGACCAGGGTGGTATAGACCCTTCTTTATTCTGGGACGATGATGACCGCTGCTATTATTGTTCTACAGGAATCCTTGATGGAATACGTGGAATTGTAGCATTTGAAATCAATCCTATGACTGGGGAAATACTGTCAGACAAAAAGCTTATCAGTGAAGGCTGCGGAGGACAATGTGCTGAAGGCCCTCATATTTATAAAAAGGACGGCTGCTATTATCTTTTTATCGCAGAGGGCGGTACCGAATATGCCCATAGAGAGACTGTTCAGCGTTCCGCAAATATTTTCGGCCCTTACACGCCTTGTCCACACAATCCAATTATCTCCCACAAGGAGTATAAAAAATCTGAGATTCAGGCGACCGGACATGCTGATTTAGTTGATGATGCCAACGGGAACTGGTGGCTTGTATTCTTAGGAATCCGCAGATTCTCCCATGCCCTCCTGCATAATCTTGGACGTGAAACCTTTTTGGCACCTGTATCATGGAGTGACGATGGCTGGCCTGTTGCAGGCTATAACGGAAATGGTACGGTTGAGCTTGTAATGGACGCCCCCCTTCCAGCCGCAGACCATGATATCACAAAAAAGAATCAGTATATAGTAAAAGAAGGTGATGCTATCACTAACCCTTCACTTTATACTAAGGGCGGACACATTTTCAAAGACACTGTTCCTACAAATTCATATGGTATAAAAACTGCTGCAGAAATTTCCAGCTCTATTATAGGGAAAACTGCACTTTTGGCAGACCACAGCATACATATCAGCTTAAGCGAAGACAAACTTGACCGCAGACTGCAGTACACAAGAAACCCGGAGAGCGGAAATTATATCCACAATCCGGCTGCCGGTTCTCTGACTTTAAAGGGTACGGATATTTCCCTTAACGAACCAGGAAAATCTCCTACTATTCTTAGCTTTAAGCAGCCAGAATTTACAACAACTCTTACTGCCGTCATGAATCCTGCTAAAACCAGTGCCCGCCGCAGCGGAATTGCTGCCTACTACAACAATGATTATCATTATGAAATATATATTGGAAATGATTCTGACGGAAAATATATTGGCTTCTACAAACACATTCATGACATGGGGGCAGAGCTTTCGAGAATACCTCTTAATATTGAATCTGATAACCCGGCTTATGTAATTTTTAAAATTGATACAGATAGGGAAGGCTATACCTTTTCCTATGCAATTGCAGATACCTGCAGCGCCAGTGCAAAAACAGCTTTCCGCCAAATTGGCTTTGGACTTAATGCTGGCTTAAGCACTGAAGGGACCCGTACTATGACCTTCACAGGCACACTTTTTTCACTTTTTGCAGAAGCTGGAGATGGCGTATTTGAAAATACGATTGATGTAGTAATTAATCCTGATGTAGATTACAATTTATAAACCATTTTTATATCCTTAACATAAACAGAGACGGGACACTTCTTCCCGTCTCTGTAAACATCATTACCTATATCTTTTAGTTTATCCCATCTCACCACGTATATCCATCTTTGGCGGTTCCATAGGATAGTTCCCTGTAAAACAGGCGTCACAGTAGCCCGTACCCCCATTAATCATTTCACTTAATTTGTCAACTTCCAGGTATCCCAGAGAATCTGCACCTATAATTTTACAGATTTCCTCTACCGAATTACCCGAAGCAATAAGCTGATCCTCTGATGGAATATCTGTTCCAAAGTAGCAGGGGTGCAAAAATTCAGGTGAACTGATTCGCACATGAACCTCCTTAGCTCCAGCGTTCTTTAACAGACTTACAATCCTTGCGCTTGTAGTACCACGAACTATAGAATCATCAATCATGATTACACGCTTGCCTTCAACTGCATTTTTTAACACATTAAGCTTAACCTTTACACTTGATTCCCTCTGTGCCTGTTTTGGCTTAATAAATGTTCTTCCTACATAATTGTTTTTGATAAAAGCATTCCCATAAGGTATTCCCGATTCCAGTGAGTATCCTAAAGCTGCCGGATTTCCTGATTCTGGCACCCCTACAACTAAATCTGCTTCTACTGGATGCGTCTTTGCAAGGATTCTTCCTGCATTAACACGCGCTTCGTATACGTCCATTCCATCAATTCTGCTGTCTGGTCTGGCAAAATATATGTATTCAAATATACATCTGGCAGTTTTTTTCTGACATAGGCTTGTATCTGAAGCAATCCCATCTTTTGTTATAGTAACTATTTCACCCGGAAGCACATCTCTTACAAATTCTGCCCCTACAGTATCAAGAGCACATGTTTCTGATGATAAGAAATATGCATTGTCTCTTTTCCCAATGCATAATGGCTTAAAACCAAACGGGTCTCTCGCTCCTATAAGCTTTCTTGGACTCATTACAATAAGAGAATATGCACCTTTGATTTTTTTCATAGCATTGCCAACTGCTTCCTCTACCGTCCCCACCTTCAAACGCTCTCTGGCGATAAGATACGCAATCACCTCTGAATCAATTGTAGTCTGGAAAATAGCCCCGGTATATGAAAGTTCTTCTCTAAGCTCCAGCGCATTTAACAGGTTTCCATTATGTGACATGCCTAATGTTCCTTTAACATAGTTAAGCACAAGCGGCTGTGCATTTTCACGTACACTGCTGCCTGCCGTAGAATAGCGTACATGTCCGACACCTATATTACCCTTTAATTTTTCAAGATTTTTTGGATTAAACACCTCATTTACAAGTCCCATATCTTTGTATGATGCTACAACACCCTTAGGCCCTTTTGTATCGCTCACTGCAATACCACAGCTTTCCTGTCCTCTGTGCTGCAATGCAAATAATCCATAATAAATAGTTGATGCAACATCTGCACCATCAAAATCATACACGCCAAAAACGCCGCATTCTTCATGAAGTCCGTCGATTTCTTCATTTTCTTCTACACTTTTATTCATTGATAGCCTCTCTTTGTGACTGTTTATTTATTTTCTTAACTTCTTAAAAATAGCTCTTACACGCAAAACGCTTTATGAAAATGCCTCTTCTTTGAAACATTTCCATAAAGCCCTTGTCATCTACATAATCTTTTCGTTTTTATTTTACAAATGGAGTTCCTGTTAAAAGCTGATATGCTTCCTTATACTTATCCACTGTCTTATTTATTACTTCCTCTGGAAGAAGATAATCACTATCTGGATTGTCAAGTAACCAGTTTCTTACAAACTGTTTGTCGTATGATGGCTGACCCTGTCCTGGCTTATAGCCCTCTAATGGCCAGAATCTTGAGCTGTCTGGAGTAAGCATCTCATCACCGATTACAACCTCTCCATTCTCATCAAGCCCAAATTCAAACTTAGTATCTGCAATGATAATACCCTTGCTTAATGCATAATCTGCGCACTTCTTGTAAAGCTTTATTGTGCACTCCTTAATCTTAGCTGCATAGTATTCGCCCTTTCCAGGATATGCCTTCTCAAGCACCTCAATACTTCTCTCATATGAGATATTCTCATCATGGTCGCCAATTTCAGCCTTCGTACTTGGAGTATAGATTGGCTCAGGCAGTTTATCTGATTCAACAAGTCCCTCTGGAAGCTTAATTCCACATACTGTGCCATTTTTCTTATAGCTTTCCCAGCCACTTCCCGTAATGTATCCACGAACGATACACTCAATAGGGAGCATCTTGAGCTTCTTGCACTTCATGCTTCTTCCCTTATATTCATCATTCTGGAACTGCTCTGGCATATCCTTAGTATCAACAGAAATCATATGATTTGAAACGATATCCTTAGTAAAATCAAACCAGAATCTTGACATCTGAGTAAGAATTGCACCCTTGTCTGTAACCTTGTTCTTTAAAATGTGGTCAAATGCTGATATACGATCTGTAGCTACCATTATAAGGCTATCGTTATTGTCATATACCTCTCTGACTTTTCCTTCATAAAGCAGTTCTAACTTTTCCATAATTTTCCTCCATTGTTTTGACTTGTTAATTTAAATTCATGCAGATTTTAAATATCCTAAAGAATTATATAACATGGTTTTTTTAAAATCAATAGACATTGAATTGAAATGTTTTTTCCTAAGCATCAAATAATCACCACAAAACTTGCATATTTTCATAATAGGTTGTATTATTATTAAAACAATACAAAACAAGGAGGATAAATCCTCTCCCCGCCATAGGGCCCGGATTTTTCCTTCGGAAACATAGGAGGATTGTATGAACGACGGAATTGAGAAAAGACGCCATAAACGTATTAAGGCCGATTTAAAACTAAATGTATCATCGCTGTTCAAACAGAACAATGTAGAAATCAGCAATATTGACTCACCCATCAATGTAACTAACGTATCAAAAAGCGGCATTGGATTTGAAGCCAGAAGCATTCTTCCTGTTGACTTTTATTTTAACGCAGCACTGCGTCTTGGTCAGGAAGATGATGTAATCTACTGTGTTGTAAAAATCATCCGCTGCCTGCCAATTGAAGATTCCGATATGTTCTCATATGGCTGTGAATTTGTAGGAATGGCACCTGTGCTTAATTATATTTTTGATGAATATGAAGCGGCAATGAAAGAATAATCATATATCAATACTGAAAACGCATACAGAAAAGTAATTTGATGCTTCCTGTATGCGTTTTTATTCATTTATTTAAATTCTGTACCAGCAATAACAACATTTTCACCAGCAATTTGTGTTTCCTTTGATGCCACAAACACTGAATCCTTAATAGTAATACCTGAAATTGTCTCTGCTTTTCCCTCTAATGGTTCTATTTTAACTGCAATCCCTGCTCCCATGCAGTGAATACCACTCATGGAGATGTTTCTAAAGTATGGAACATCTGCCTCATCTGCCTTCGCAATAGTTTCGTTCCTGTTAAGAGAATTAAGTACATAAGACATAGTCATAACAACTGCCTCTTCCTTAATATTAGTCATATTAATGTTGTTGATTTCAATATTCTCTACAACACCACCCCGTCCAAGTGCACTCTTAAATCTAACTCCGACATCTGTTCCCATAAATGTACAATCCTCCACCAATACATTGTGAACACCCCTTGACATCTCACTTCCCACAACAAAACCTCCATGACCTTCGTTAACAACACAGTCATGAATATATATATTGCTGCAAGGCCCCTCAAATGTTCTTGCTTCAGCATTCTTTCCCGACTTAATGCATATAGCATCATCACCTGTCTCAAATGTACTTCCACAGATTTCAACATTGGTACATGACTCAACATCAATACCATCACCGTTCTGTGCATAGTATGGATTTTTTACCTGAACATTTTCAACTGTTAAATTAGTGCAGAAAAATGGGTGTATATTCCATGCCGGAGAATTCATAAATGTAGTCTCCTGTAAGAGCACTTTATTGCAATACCTTAAGCTGACCATAACCGGACGGTAGAAATCGTAATACTTCTCAGCTTTTTTAAGTGCGTCCTCCTCGCCCTTCTGAATATTCTTTTCATTTCCCTTTAAAACTGACTCCGTAGGCATCCAGATTCCGCCCTCTTTAGTTTCAATAACGTGTTTGCTTTTTCTTAATCTTTCCTGCCACTGTCTGTCTGTAAGCTTAAACTGCTTTACTGGTCTCCATAAATCTCCACTTCCATCAATAACGCCCTTACCTGTAATGGCAATGTTACTTACATGGTCTGCCGTAATTGGTGAAACTGTACGAATACATTCCTGTCCCTCATAATTTGTAAGTATCAATGGATATTCTTCTATATTTTTGGAAAATTTCAACACTGACTGTGCTTCAAGATGAAGATTAACATTATCCATTAACTTAATTGGACCTGTTACCCATATCCCAGCTGGCACAACTACCCTTCCACCACCTTTTTCTGAAACTGCTGCCATTGCATTGTTGATAGCCTTTGCATTATTTCTGCTATCCTCCAGCTCATAAGCATAGGCAATCGCACCAAACTCTGTAATATTCACCGAATATTCTGGAAAATCCGGTCGTTCAATCTTAAAATCTGTTTTGTTCATATCTGCTTTACCTCATCTAGTTTAATATTATACAAATCGTATTTTTCTTTGTATATTCGGCCATAAAAATGTCCCTGTTTAATTATTTTACCACATATTTATCAATAAAATATACATTTCTTCTTTTATTCAAAATGATATAAATACACATCCTCTAAATCTATATTGCTATCTACTCTAACTGCATCTTCCGGCAGCTCATCACCGACAAGACGAAGCGCAAGTCCGTCTTTTCTTTGCTTGATATTGCCCACACGATACTTTTCCTGAAGCTTTCCCACATCATCTAATGTACAGGTAAGTTCTCCTACCTTTCCACGCATCTGTTCAATAAGCTCTACAGGTGTTCCATCGGCAATTATCTCTCCCTTCTTTAACAAAAGCACATGGTCCGCTATGCATTCAATATCACTTACCACATGAGTTGCAAAAAGGATTATTTTATTTCTAGACAGCTCTGCTATATAATTACGTATTCCTATTCTCTCTTTCGGATCCAATCCAGCTGTAGGTTCATCAAGAATCAATATCTTTGGATTTCCTAAAAGTGCCTGTGCCAGTAATACCCGCTGTTTCATGCCTCCAGAAAAACCGCCAATCTTCTTATATGCTACAGATGTAAGATTTACAACCTCTAACAACTCATCTATCTGCTGACAAACCTTCCTCTTTGTTCCGTCAGGCAGCTTAACAGCCTTTACACCTTTGATTTCAGCCATGTACTTTAAGAATGCTTTAGGTGAAAAATCCTCATAAAACCCCTGCTGCTGCGGCATATATCCTACAAGTGCCCGAAACCTACTTCCAAGCTTTAATATATCTTGTGCACTGTCTCCTGTTATATCATCATCCTGATATGTAATATTTCCGCCAGCTCCTTTAGCATCTCTTGCTACATTATCCGTAATCAAATTAATCATCGTGCTCTTTCCAGCTCCATTAGCTCCCAGAATGCCATATATTCCCGGCTCAAATGTATAACTGATTCCCTTCAATGCCTGAA
Organism: Eubacteriales bacterium; assembly: GCA_030536565.1. Taxonomy (GTDB): domain Bacteria; phylum Bacillota; class Clostridia; order Lachnospirales; family Lachnospiraceae; genus Lachnospira. The sequence goes on from JAUNPT010000054.1 coordinate 12,589, forward strand.
CCGTTCCATATGTCTTCTTCAAATTCCTTATTTCCAGTTTCATACTTCATATCCTCCATTTCCTGTAAACTTCTCTATATATTGTAACAATCCAGCAGACCATTCCAAGAAATAAACGTCAAATATCATTGTCACTCCCCAAATACATATCACAATCCTATCAGGCAATGTATGCACAATGATAACTTAATTTCATTATAACCCATACAATTAATAACAAAACAAGTAACACTAATGGAATTCCAGCTGTACTTTTCTTATGTGCCCACATTGATGAAAATATAATAGCTGCTCCAGCTATCAGCCCTGACATGATTACACGCAGCAAATAATACACAATCAACCAGCCAGCCACTGTTAATCCATTCAATACCCCAAACAAATTGGTATTTATAAACGGAAGACTATACACTGGCGCTTCCAAGAAATGAAAGCCATATAAATATCCAAGCCATAACACCTGACATATAGCAGTAAAAACCCTAAATATAACAGCACTGCCAAGACACACATATATTTTACGTTTAATAAACCAATTTCTGCCATTGGGACATGCATATAATAATTGCTGCAGTCCATATGTCTTTTCCATAAGCATACAATTAATAATCAGTAAAAAAATACTAACTGATATAATAAAAGCAATTACTAACTCCCTTTCATATGAGCCTGGCCCAAAAATAAAATCATATCCAATGTCAGGAATCAGCCATACTTCTATTCCATATTTTTCTTTTATACCATCAATATACTGTATCTTTTCTTCCAGCACTGATACCCTTGCATATAGACTTCTATAATATTCCATTTTATTATATATATCATAATACGCCTTGAATTCTATCTTTCCAGCATTATATTCTGATAATGCATTCTGTGTCTTTGCAAAACTATCTAAATAGTCTTCTTTCCTGCTATCTACTTCCTGCCGGATTGCATAATAATTTTGTCCCCCTTCTTTACTATAAAGCACTATCTGTTCCATATCCAATGAGGTATATGGCCTGTATGTAATATAATTACAATATACCAATAATAACATTGCACCTGATAAAATAAAATAACCTCTGCTTGTAATTATAAGCTTGTGTAATTCCTTTACCCAAAATGGATATTTTTGCAACGCTTTCTGATACATATCACTAAATTTCTCTGTGATTTT
>JAUNPT010000055.1 GCA_030536565.1 Eubacteriales bacterium
CATTAAAGCAATAAGCCCTCTTGCTCCTGCAACCTCCGCAAGGAAACGGTATGTAGGCAGTCCCATTGACTGAAGTACACTATTTACAGGCCCGATATCAGCAAAAATTGCATAAAACAGCATCGAAAATGCAGAAGCCATAATCAGGTTTGGCATATAAATCACAGTCTTAAAAAAGCCCTGACATTTTAATCTCAGCCTTAAATCCGTAAACCAAGAAGCAAATAATAATGAAAAAATAATCTGTGGAATAAATCCCATCATCCAGATAATAAATGTATTCTTTAAATAAGTCCCCAATTCTCCATTAGAAAATATAGAAACATAATTTTCAAATCCAACAAATTTAGGCCCAACATGCTGCAGGCCAACCATATAATTTTCAAAAAAGCTGTTATAAAATGTAGACAGCAATGGCAACAATGAAAAAATTATGTATACCAGAAAAAAAGGAAGAAGAAAAATATATCCCCATTTAGCATAGCTGACGTACTTAGACTTTTTATTTTTCATTTTCACCAGACCTTTCCTTCCTAAAATAAATGGGAGCCTGACAAGAATAATAGGTTAATGCCGACTGATTCTTGACCTGCTCCCGCCTAAACAAAATCTTTATTATATAGCTTTAGTGTGTAAGGTTTGGATACTTCTCTGTTGCTGCCTTATAGAAGTTCTCTAATGCCTTATCCTTAGTAACATTTCCATCGAAGTAATCCTTCATTGCCTTCTGAAATTCTTCATTTAAGCCCTGATCATATGCTGACATATTCTTCATGCTGATCTTTGAAGCTGATTCAGCAAATAATTTAATATGATTCTGTCCGCCAAGAAATGCTGATTTAAAATCACTGTTTGCAAGCTTATTCATACCAGATACGGTATTTGTGTAATCCTGTGTATCCTCAGTAATCTTTGTCATTGTTGCTGAATCACATGTCATTGTGTACATAATATCCTTAACGAGGTTTGCGTTATCTGTTCCAGCCGCTGCACAAATCCATGTACCTCCCCAGTAATAGCTCTGAGGTCCTTTACATACTGCATAATCTCCATATATACCATTTCCGACTTCTTCTTTACCACCCTCTTTAACTGGTGTCTCAAGCGCATTTCCTAAAAGTGTAAAGTTAATGCCCCATGTTGAATAGAAGAAACCAAATACCTTACCCTTAGGGCCCTGGTCTGCTGCCCATGTTGTATCCCAGAGTGCTGATTTATTATTGTAGCCCTTCTCTGTGTATGTCTTTGTCTGGTCAACCCACTTCATGATGTTTGGATCAATCTTAATCTTGTTGTCAGCACCTACCCAAGGAGCTGATACATTGTTTGAAAATACTCTGTATGAATCATCATAACCTGAGAGCATCTTATAACCCTTAGCTGAAGCCTGAGCAGCAACACTATCGAATTTATCCCATGTTGCAAGAGCTTCCTGAACCTTTACAGGGTCATCAGTTCCTAAAACATCTTTTGCGATTGAACGTCTGTAAGCAAACAGTCCAGGCGTTGCCTGCCATGTCACACCCTTTATAACACCCTTATCATTAGTTACAATTTCCTGTGTATATTTATACTGATCCTTAATGTCATCTTTTGAAAGACCAACATCATTAATTACATCAAGAGTGTGATCGCTGTCTACATACTTTAACGCATAGTCAGCTTCTATAAGGAACATATCAATCTTATCATCATCTGCCGCATCTTTTTGCTTTAACAATGCCGCATCCAATGCATTCTGATATGCATTATTCTCATTCGGTGTAATCACAAAATTAACCTTAACATCAGATGGCAGTTTTCCAGATTTCTTAAAATATTCAAATCTGTCCTGAAACTCTGTATTCCAGCAGTAAATGTTTAAAACCTTTCCCTGCTTCTGTGGATCCTTCTCAACTGCCGAAGCCCCTCCATCTGACTTTCCACAGCCTGTAACGGTCATAACGACCATCATCACAACAAGTAATAAACTAGAAAACCTTCTTTTCATAATCCTTACCTCCTAAATTATTATTTTTTACCCCATGTTCTCATCCGTTCTTATCTTAGTATTAAAATATATTCTCTGAAATGCGCTTAAAGCACCAGTTTTAACTAAGAGTGCGGACTGTTTCTCCCGGCAGAAGTTCTCCTTCCACCATAATCCTTTGTACAAATGTTGTCTTTGGCTTCTCAATTGCTGAAATCAGCTGTTGTGCCGCAAGCTTACCAATTTCCTTGGAATTCTGTTTAACTGTGGTAAGCTTAGGATTAAAAATCTGTGCCAGCTTAATACCATCATATCCGGCCATTGAAACATTCTCCGGTACTGACATTCCCATGTCTCGTACTGCATTAAGACCACCTGAATATGATAAATCATCTGGATAAATAATACAGGTCGGCGGTTCTTTTAAGCTCATAAGCTCTTTTGTAATCTTTTCCGCCTTAGTAGCATTAAGATACTCTGATGCTCTTACATATTCATCTGGAACTTCTACGTTAAATTCTTCTAACGTGCGGTGAAATGAAGCAACTCTCTCTTTGGTTACCTCGGATTTTTTCTCTCCGTGAATAAAGGCAATCCTCTTATGTCCCTTATTCAATATGTAGAGGACTAACTCTCTCATTCCCTTTACATTATCAGAACTAACAGATGTACAGTTATTAAAAATGTAATCAATAGTGACTGTTGGAAGACTCCTGTTAACCAGCTCAACCACTTCAGGGTCATCAAAATCTGCACATGCTATAACTGCACCATCCAGATTACGATACTTGCAGTGTTCATAATAAGTCATCTTATTATTATGGGAATTAATAAATGTAATATCATATCCTCTCTGCTCAGCCTCAACCTTCAAGCCATCAAGAACCTCAGAAAAATACTCATGAGTCAGTCCCGAATTTGCTTCATCCCGAAGAAGGATTCCTATATTATAGGATCTGTGAGTCTTAAGTGCCCTTGCTGCTGCATTAGGATGATACCCCATCTCATCAGCTGCCTGCTTTATCCTAAGCTTCGTATCCTCTCCGACATCGCTATGATTATTAAGTGCCTTACTGACCGTAGCCACTGAAACCTGACACCGGTCTGCGATATTTTTCATTGAAACCATAGTCGTAATCCCCTTTTTGTGTCTTCTGCGTTAACGTAATCGTTTTCGTAAACTCAATATAACACTTAACCCAAATAAATGCAACACTTTTTGCAAAATTAATATTTTACCCAATAATTGTATGAATTTTTTATGCATTTATTACAAATGTAAATATAATTAACAATTCTTCTTGATTAATTCCAATTAATAAAATATACTCCAAGTATAATATTTTATTCTAATTTTTTCAAAAATAAACTATAATATTAAAGTAATCCTTCTGTTTTCGCCATTTACGTAATCGTTTTCGCATATTTTCGTAAAAGATTTTATACTTTTAATTTAATTCTCTAACACTTTATAACAATCATTTAACTATTTCTAACAGTAAAAATTATGAAACGGGGATAACATTATGAAATATGGTTATTTTGACGACGAAAAAAAAGAATATGTCATATCGACGCCAGCCACACCTCTCCCTTGGATTAACTATCTGGGCTGCCAGTCCTTCTTTAGGCTTATAAGCAATACCGGAGGAGGTTACTGCTTCTATAAAGATGCAAAGCTGCTGCGCCTGACACGCTACAGATACAATAACGCCCCCCTCGATTCCAATGGACATTATTATTATATCCGTGAAAAAGACGGCACCATATGGAATCCTGGCTGGCAGCCAAGCCAGACAACTCTTGATGATTACGAATGCCGGCATGGTCTTGGCTATACTTCCTATAAGGGGGCGCTCAACAAGCTTCAAGCTGAAGTTACTGTCCTTGTACCTATAGGCGGCAGCTGCGAATTAACAAAGATAACATTAACAAACAGCTCAGATACTGACAGAACTTTTTCACTTTACTCATATGTTGAGTTCTGTTTATGGAATGCAGTTGACGACGCAAACAACTTCCAGCGCAACTACAATACAGGTGATGTCGAAGTTTATCCATCACGAATATATCACAAAACAGACTACAGAGAACGCCGCAGCCATTATGCTGTATACGCCTGCAGCAGCAGTTGTGATGGTTTTGATACAGACCGTGAATCCTTTCTTGGAACCTACGGAAGTCCAGCAGCTCCCAAAGCTGTAAAAGCAGGCACCTCACTTAATTCTATTGCCAGCGGCTGGGCCCCTGTCGGTGTATTTAGAAAAGATATTACACTTGCCCCACATGAGCAGATTTCCGTCTGTTTCCTATTAGGATTTGCTGAAAATCCCGAAGAAGACAAATGGGAGGCACCCGGAATAATCAATAAAGCTCCGGCTGATGCAATGATTAATGCCTATTTATCAGAAACAAAATTTGACTCGGCACTGGCTGAATTGAAGGCATACTGGAATGATTTATTGTCAACCTATACTGTCCAGACAAGTGACGATAAGCTTTGCCGCATGGTAAATATATGGAATCAGTATCAATGTATGGTTACATTTAACATGTCGCGTTCAGCCTCGTACTATGAATCAGGAACCGGCCGCGGCATGGGCTTTAGAGACTCGTGTCAGGATTTACTTGGCTTTGTACATATGATTCCAGATGCAGCACGTGAGCGCATATTAGACATTGCCTCTACACAGTTTGAAAATGGCAGCGCATATCATCAGTACCAGCCTTTAACGAAACAGGGCAATTCTGATATTGGCAGCGGCTTTAATGATGACCCTCTGTGGTTAATTGCCGGAACAGCAGCCTATCTGAAAGAAACTAACGATTATTCTATCTTAGATGAATCTGTTCCTTTTGACTGCAATCCTAATAACTGTGCACCTCTAATGGAGCACCTGCGACGTTCATTTGCATTTACAACCTCCAATCTTGGGCCGCACAAGCTTCCACTGATTGGCAGGGCCGACTGGAATGACTGCCTTAATCTTAACTGTTTTTCAAAAACGCCAGATGAAAGCTTCCAAACCACAGGCCCCTCAGAGGGTCCTGTAGCAGAATCTGTATTCATTGCTGGTATGTACGTTAAATATGGCAAAGATTATGTTAATATATGCCGGCATCTTGGATTAAATGATGAAGCTGATGAAGCCGAAAAAAACATTGGTTCGATGATTACAGCTGTAGAATCAAAAGGCTGGGATGGGAACTGGTTTTTACGTGCCTACGATGCCTATGGAAACAAGGTTGGTTCTAACGAATGCGACGAAGGCAAAATATATATTGAACCTCAGGGCTTCTGTGTTATGGCCGGAATCGGACTTGACAATGGCATGGCAAAAAAGGCTCTTTCCTCTGTTGAAAGCCATCTTGACACAAAATATGGAATTGTACTTTTACAGCCAGCCTACTCAGAATATCATCTGGAATTAGGTGAAATCACCTCTTACCCTAAGGGCTACAAGGAAAACGCCGGAATATTCTGTCACAATAATCCCTGGATTTCTATTGCTGAAACAATTGTCGGGAACGGTAACCGGGCATTTGACATTTACAAAAAGACCTGTCCCGCATATCTTCAGGATATAAGTGATATTCACCGTACTGAGCCATATGTTTATTCTCAGATGATTGCTGGAAAAGATGCTGCAAGATTCGGCGAAGCCAAAAACAGCTGGCTTACCGGAACTGCTGCATGGACATTTACAAATGTATCCCAATACATACTCGGCATACGCCCGGAGTTTGACGGACTGTGCATTGACCCGTGCATTCCTGAAAATCTTACAAAGCTGCATATTACCCGGCGTTTTCGTGGTGCTGACTATGACATAACCATTTTAAACCCATGCAAATCTCAGAAAGGTTTAAAATCAATGACTGTAAATGGTGAAGCCATCACTGGCAATATCATTTTCTTCAACCCTGATGTTAAAGAGTACAAAGTAGTTGCAACTATGTAATTTATTGCTTTTAATTTATTTCCATTAATTTACGGAGGTCTTATAATGGGTGATTTAAACATTTCAGACTGGATAAAGAATTTCCCTGCCAATTTCAAATGGGGCGCAGCCTCCAGCTCTTACCAAATAGAAGGCGGCTATAACATAGACGGCAAAGGTGCCTCTATATGGGACACCTTTTCCAACATATCAGGCAACACCAGCCGCAGCGAAACAGGCAATATTGCCTGTGACCATTACCACCATTTTAGGGAAGACATTGATTTAATGCATAAGCTTGGAATTAATTCATATCGCTTTTCCATATCATGGCCGCGTATTTTTCCCGATGGCAGACCTGACCACATCAATTCCCCCGGTGTGAAATTCTATGATGATATTGTAGATTACTGCCATCAATTCGATATAGAACCAATCATTACCCTGTTCCACTGGGATCTTCCCCAAGTCCTTGAGGATCAGGGAGGTTGGTTTAACCCTCAAACTATACTATATTTTGAACGCTATGCCGCATGGGTAAGTCAACACTTTTCAAATCGTGTAACTTATTTCTGCACAATTAATGAGCCCCAGATTATCTCCAATCTCGGCTATCATCTTGGAATACACGCCCCCGGCAGGCACCTTGACAAGGAACGTACCATTACCCTGCTGCACCAGCTCGCTCTTGCTCACAGCAAAGCTGTTACTGCGATGCGTAATTCCGCCCAGCAAGACATTAAAATCGGCTTCGCCTCCACTGGCAGATTATGTTATCCGCATTGTCCTAAAGGCAATGCCCTCCCATTATCTTCTGATATCGAAGCTGCACGAAGTGCAGCGTTTACCACAAACGAAGATTCATGGACGTTCTGTCATCAGATATTCTGCGATGCTGCAATTCTGGGAAAAGCGCCCGATTTTTCTTCAATTGGAATTGCTCCATGGGACGACTGTGAAACATTATGCCCGGCAATAGACTTTTTAGGTTTAAACATATACAACGGAAGTGAAGTTACTGCCGATGCTTCCGGAAATCCACTTTTTACACCGCATTATACTGGTTTTCCGCGCACCGCGCTCAAATGGCCTGTAACTCCTGCTGTCATGAACTACGGACTTCAATTTATATATGACCGCTATCATCTGCCTATTTTCATATGCGAGAATGGATTATCCTGCAACGACGTGGTTTCCTTAGATGGCAAGGTTCATGATACAAACAGAATTGATTTTCTAAACCGTTATCTGATAGAACTTGGCAGGGCAATACAAGCTGGAGTTGACGTCAGAGGCTATATGCACTGGTCGTTTACTGATAATTTTGAATGGCACAGCGGTTATGACGAGCGCTTCGGACTTGTCTACATTGATTACCCGTCCCAGAAACGTATACCTAAGGACTCTTTTTACTGGTATAAGAATTTGATTAGGGAATATAAGATGCTATGATCTTTTTCCACGGTATTACAAAACCACATTTAAAAAACAACGTATTTAACCTTAACAAGCTTAGGTTAAATACGTTGTTTTTCTTATACGTCTTACATTCTTAGTATGCCTTACCCCAGTAAACCATTGATTTAGCTGGTCTGCCACAGCATACACACACATCTGAAAGATGCTCCTGTGCAAATGGCATACATCTTGATGTAGCTGTTGTTTCTTCTTTAATTTTATCCTCACAGGCCTGACTGCCACACCACATAGCTTTTACGAAGCCTGGCTTTGCTGCAACTATTTCCTTAAATTCATCATAACTTGCAGCTGTGTAAGTATGTGCCTCTCTGTGTGCTCTTGCTCTCTCCAGCATGTCCTTCTGCATTGTATCAAGGATTTCTGGAAGTTTAACACAAAGCTCATCTATTGCAACTGTAATCTTTTCTCTTGTGTCACGCCTTACAACAATTGCCTGACCTGCCTCGATATCTCTAGGCCCCATCTCAACACGTACTGGTATTCCACGCATCTCCTGCTCTGAGAATTTCCAGCCAGGATTCTTGTCACTATCGTCAACCTTAACACGAAGTCCGGCCTTAACTAATGCTTCCTTAACTTCAAATGCCTTGTCAAGAACGCCTTCCTTCTTCTGCATGATAGGCACAATATCCACCTGAACTGGTGCTATTTTAGGTGGAAGTACAAGACCTGAGTCATCACCATGAACCATGATAATAGCTCCTATAAGACGTGTTGTCATTCCCCATGAAGTCTGATGGACATACTTTAACTTATTATCCTTATCTGTAAACTGAATGCCAAATGCCTTGGCAAAGCCATCACCGAAGTTATGGCTTGTACCCGACTGCAGCGCCTTACCATCATGCATAAGAGCTTCTATTGTATATGTAGCCTCTGCACCAGCGAACTTCTCCTTATCCGTTTTACGTCCCCTGATAACTGGAATTGCAAGAACTTCTTCACAGAAATCCGCATAAAGATTTAACATCTGCTGAGTTCTTTCTTCTGCTTCCTGTGCTGTTGCATGCGCTGTATGTCCTTCCTGCCATAAAAATTCCCTTGAACGCAGAAATGGTCTTGTCTCCTTTTCCCAGCGCACAACTGAGCACCACTGGTTATAAACCTTAGGCAAGTCTCTATATGATTGAATTTCATCTTTATAAAAATCACAGAATAAAGTTTCAGATGTAGGTCTTACACACAACTTTTCCTGAAGCGGATTTAAACCTCCCATAGTAACCCATGCAACCTCCGGAGCAAATCCTTCGACATGATCTTTTTCTCTTTCCAAAAGACTTTCAGGAATAAACATAGGCATATAAACATTTTCAACACCTGTTTCCTTAAACCTTTTATCAAGTTCATGCTGGATATTCTCCCATATTGCATAGCCTGCAGGTTTGAAAATCATACAGCCCTTAACACTTGAATATCCCATTAATTCAGCCTTCTTAACTACATCTGTGTACCATTGTGCGAAATCATCACTCATAGATGTAATCGCTTCAACTAACTTCTTGTCTTCTGCCATTGTAATCTCCTTCTAACCGCAGCCAATTTGCGGCATTAAAACTTCTTTCATTAAACTAAAGTCTATCATGTTCCAACACTGTTTTCAAGTACTGTACCAGTGCTTTTATAATGACATAAGATACAGGCCCCAGTATAAACCCAAAAATCCCATAAACCATAATCCCTACAAATATAACCATAAGCATTATAAATGAAGACACTCCCAGACGGCTCCCCATACATCTGGACTCCATTATTTCCCTCACGAAATACGTTATTAGATAAATTGTCAGCAAAACTGCCGCCTGCTTCCACTGTTTCATCAGAACCTCAGCAATTACCCAAGGAATAAGTATAGTCCCTGTACCAAAGAATGGCAGAGCGTCCACAATTCCAATTAAAACACCAAGCACTACTGCATATGGATTCCTAATCAGCCAAAGCCCCGCCACACATACAGCTCCATTGATTGCCATTATTTCAAGCTGCACACGGAAATAAACATTTAACAGACGGTTCATTGCCGCAGTAACTACGCATACCTCCTCACGAAATACACTTTTCATTCGCCACTGACGCACCTCGTCCAAAACATTTGAAAGATATACCACAGAAATAAAGCACACAATAATTGCACCAATCACAAGTATTATATGCGTAACCACCGGTACAGAGCCAAAAAGAATATTTTTTGCGATGACAACTATCTGTCCGTCATCAGCACTGTTTATTACTGCCCCTGCCTTATTAACTAAACCTTCCAGATTTTTTAAAGTACAGCCTGAATACAATCCCAGAATTGAATCAACATTAAAACACATTTTTGCTGTCCGCTGCCTTATTCCAATCATGTAATAATCGTATTTTGCTACAAACGTCCTTATCTCCATAAATCCAAGATACGCAAGATATCCCAGTCCGGCTGCAAGCGCAGCAGTCAAAATTATTACAATTATCGTCGAACTTAAAGCTTTCTTTCCCTTCAAACATTTCGCAAGGGCATTCACAGGCTTTTCAATTGCAAGAGCAATCAGGTAAGCAATCAAAAAAGGCCACACTATTTCAAAAAGATATTTAAAGCTAACGTATACCGCTCCAGTTATTGCAACAATTCCGCCAACATATTTTAACTTGTCTTTTAATCCCCATTCAATAAAAACGTGTGACTTTTCACCCATATGCATAAAATCCCTTCCCCGTATACTTATAAATAAATTATTTACCGGGAAAGGGATTATTATTCATGTCTGATTTATTCAATCCATTCAGGCTTAACAGTGTACGTCTTCCCATCAACGGTAAGCGAACTCGCACACAATGCAATCTGGTTTCGTCCTATGTATCTTCTGCCGCATTCATCAAACTCCATGCCGCCATACTTTATATCTCCAAGAATCGGAAGCCCACGCGAAGCAAACTGTACACGAATCTGATGATGTCTTCCGGTAATAAGCTGAATATGCACCATTGTAAACAAACCATCTTCCGGGAGTTCTCTGCATTCACATTCTAAAGCTTTATATCTTAACCGGGCACATTTTGCCCCTGCTGTCTTTTCTGTAACCTTTCTGGATATATTTTCTTTACCGTCCTTTAGAAGGTAATCCACAAATTCTCCTTCATCTGCCTTCGGCTTTCCACAAATAACTGCATCATATTCCTTATTCAAATGCTCCTTCTGCATAAGTGCTGACAGTCTTGCCGCCTCCTTCTTATCCTTAGCCATAAGTACAAGCCCGGACACAGGACGGTCAAGCCTGTTTATTATTGCTGCATATGGCGCTTCCTTCTTCTTCCTTCTATAAGTCATAACCTCACTGACTAAATCCAAATCAAAAGATTTTCCACTCTGTGAAAGCTGTCCAGCCTTTTTATACACAATTATTTTTTTATCATCTTCCATAATAATATCAAGCATGGTAATCTCCATTATTGTTCTTCATTTTCAAAGCTGCTTCAATTACGGTATATAAAACACCTGCTATTGGCCATATAATCCAGCTAATATACCAGTCAAATGTTATAAAGCTCCATAACAGGTAAGCTGTTGTAACAATAGTCCAATACAGAGCCCCAACTGCCTGAAGAACCTTGTTATCCTTCTTTGCTGGCGCATACTCATCCTGCTGGAGAAGGATTCTATAAGCTCCCTCCTCCATTCCAGCCGTTATAAAGAAAAGTACTGCTACTGCCACAATAAAAAGCAAAACACCCACCATAACACATATAAGCAATTCATTTTCTTCTGCTATACACGCTGTAATAATCAGAGGAACAACGGCAATTATGCATAAAACAACTCCAATCGTGATATGCAGCATAAATGTTGATTTATGAGAATCCTGCAGCTGCATAACGTACTGTTTTACTGAATATTCCATTTGAAATGATTCCCTTTGCAGATATTCATACTTTGAGAGTGCCATTCCGTTGTAGACAAACAATGCAACTGCAACCGCAACCAGCACAAGGAGTACACCAACCCCTCCACCAGCTGCTATATTTTCCGAAATCCCCATATTGCTCTCACTCATTCCACTAAGAACCACAATAAGAATCGGTGAGCAGATACATAAGAATACGCCAATCGCTATACGTCTGGCACTTATCGCAGTCACATTAAGATAGCTCTTTACAGTTTCCATTGTAACTATTCTTCCTTTAGGAACACTATCGGCATTATCCAGCGTGTCTTTAATTCCCAAATCTTCTGCTAATTCATTTAAATTTCCAAATTCAGAGATTACAATTCCTACAGCCTCATTTTCCGTTTTGCCCTCCGCCTTTAGCTCATTATATTTATCTTCCATCATAGCAAGCAATTCTGCTTTTGCCCTCTCTACCTTTTCACTATTAGGCAGATTCATAAACATATTTTCCAGATACAGTTTAATTGTTTCCATATTATCCTCCATTCTTACCTCATATTTAATGCTTCTGCTTTATTTAAGAATTATGCTTTCCTCTAAAACTTTCTGATAAACCTTTCAACAACATCTTTAGTAAGCGACCACTCATCACACTTTTCCCTATAATAAGCCTCACCCTCACCAGTTATACGATAATAAGTCCTTCGCTTTCCTCCCGTCTCGTCTCCATAGAATGAGGTTATATATCCATTCCTTTCAAGCCTTGAAAATGCTGAATACAAGGTTGTTTCCTTAATCACATAACGTCCCTGCGAAAGCTCCCTGATTTTCTTAGAAATCTCATACCCATAAGAGGGCGCATCTAATAGCAGATACAAAATAATTGTATCATTATAGCCTCTTATGACATCGCTGCTTATCATCTTCTCACCTGCTTTCATAATATGATTCGTTATACTTTACTGCGATATAATACGTCTGTCGTACTACGTCAATAGTATTACGTCTGTCGTAGTATATAGTTATAATACATCAACTACTACGACAGGTCAAGTAATATTTCTATTTTTTTATTTTGGGATTTTAACTAATGAATAGAAAAATGCTTTAGATATAACCATAGCTTATAAATAATCTGTGGTCTACAGCCCGTATTATTTTACAGTCCGGGTACTTACTACATCTTAAACCGATATAGTACCCCCGACTTTTTACTTTCCTTCTATATAGCTCTTTTCGTTCAAAAAGTGCCATTTTAAGCCGTTTTCAAAGGTTTTTGGCTATACCGTATTTTTTATATCATCAAAAATAAATCTAATAGAATTTTTCTATGGTAATATTTTCGGTAATATTTTGTCGAAATACTTCGATGTTTTTAGCCTTAGCAAAAGGAAAACCGAGGACAGTGCCTCGGTTCTATTTATCAGTTGAATTGATTACTATTTAATATTTTTATAGTAGTTCAGGATATTTTTCACTAAATTGTTTATCAGCTTTTAACATTTGTTCATAGTACTCATTATACAAAGGACTTAATTTTCGCATTGCGGGTATAAATTTTTGATAGTATCCATTTTCTGAACAAAACTTCTGCATCAACAACATCAATCTATTTGCAGGAGAGTTTTTAAATTCATCTGTTTCTTTATAACTTTTATATTGTTCCAGTATTTCTCTATTTTGTACTACAAATTCATCAATATTTCCAAATGCTTTTTCTTTCTCTTGTATAACTGCATTGATTTTATCTATTCCACTATCACTAGAATATTCTTCTAAATAATTATCCAAGTATTCTTGTAAATCCTTTGGTATGTCAATATCTGAAACACTATCAAAAAAATCAATGATTTCACTAAATGCCTGCATTTGCTCTGCGGTCTCAATTTTCCCTGTAAGATACCTTGAAAAATTTAAACTAATAAATTTTCCATAATAGCTCGGGAATAGTTCTACTAATTTTTTTATAATAATGGTTTTCGAGTTAATCTCGTTTATTTCTTGTTCTAAATTATTGACACTTTCTCCATTACATAATTTTTGTAATATGGATAGTTTAATTTTTTCTTCTTCCAACTCCAATGTTTTTTTATCAAAAAGACATTTTAAATAGTTAGAATTAGAAAAAATATGTTTTATCTCAGATATTTTCAAGTCAAGTTTTCTATATAATGCAATCTGTTTTAATTTTTCTAAATCCTGCTTTGAAAAATCTCTGTATCCATTTTCTAAAATAGCAGGGTTTATTAGTCCTTGTTCCAAATAATATTCAATGGCTTTCTTCGTTAGATTACATTGTTTTGCAGTTTCGTT
>JAUNPT010000217.1 GCA_030536565.1 Eubacteriales bacterium
TAAAGCCAAGCCAGCTTAGATTTGATATTAATATTGTTGAAATGTATTAGAGAGTTTCAAAAGAACAGAGTGAAGCGAGAAGTGAGTGAGAGAACAGAGTGAGTGGAGTGATTGGTGGTCTATGGCTATCCAGTCCAAACTCACGTTAAATTTCTCCCAAAAAACGTAAAAAAAGCCAGAAATATTCTGGTTCAATTTACAAAATCTATGGTAACGGTTAAGACGATACCTTTTTGATTATTTCTGTTACCCTGTTATGATCTCCATGACAGAATGCAGACTCATATTTTTCCGCCTGTTTTCGCAGTGTGTACTTTGCACGATACCGTTTCATTTTATCCGGTATCACCTCATTCACTAAATCCATAAGTTCTGATACATCCAGCAGAACAGGCTTATATTTGTTTTCTATTTCCATATTCTGCAATATCCTGAGTGTGTCTACTTGCCAGTGACGTTCATTTTTTATATACTGTTCCTTCATCAGCTTTAGCAAATAGCGGTCACGTTCCTTTTTCCACTTCTCATAAGGCTTTACAAGCCATTTCTGAACCTGTTTCCGGTAATAGGTATTAATCCCTTCATCGGTAAGTTCTGAGAGCTTATTTGAGCCAAGGGCACGTTTTATCCGTTCTGTCCCTACAAGCTTGATCTCCACACGCATATAAGAGCCATCAAGAATAATAACATTCTCCAATTGTTTGGACTTGTTATATATTTTCAGCTCTGCATATTTCCTCCCCGGTTTTACCTGTTTGGTAGTACGGCCATAATACGTGTTGATATCTGATATCCCGTTTTCCTTTTCCTCCGCATAATGAAAGAATTTAAAATCCTTCCCGGGAAGGTTGGTTATCAGCAGCCTTAGTACACGGTAATAGTCATAAAAATCTCCATCCAGTTTAAAGGTTCTGTTGATCTCCAGTTCCTTTAGGGAGACACCAGAAAAATCAGTATCTATTCCATATTCACAGATCAAATCGTCTTGTATCTGTCTTAAATGATCTTGGTACTGCTGGACAGTATAACAATACAAATTGCCTGTTTCTTCCTTCACGGGACTTGTATGCAGATTACAGTAATCCATTCTTACATTGCCTTTTAGAATAGAACTGGCAAATAATTTCTGGATGCTTCCCGCCCCCTCTATATTCAGTCTCGTAAATTCCTGCCCCAGCTCTGTGATGTAATTCACTTTACAGTGAGGATTGTATTCTACAATTCCCCTGTGTAGCAGCTCTTCCATATTTAAAAATCCGTTTATCTGTATATTATTAAACACCGCCCTGTCCAGCAGAGCAGTGTTTTCATTTAAGCATATTTCCATTCATATCACACCCTAGTGTAGTCCAATTCGACTGTTGTTCCTTCATGTTCCTCCAGCCAATTATCCAGCTTATCTGCCCGGATATACCAGCCTTGGCCTCCCAGCCTGAAAGCCGGGAAACCTTCTGTTAAAAATAAAGCTCTAACTTTTTTGTCGGACAGTCCAAGCATTTCCTGAACCGTGTCTCTAGTAAGATATTGAGTCATTAAATCTACCTCCTGTTAATCAATTCATATATTTTCTTTTCGATACGCTTTACTTTCGCTTCTGATTTAGCGTCTAAAGTAACCGCATCTATGTAATTTGCATCAGCTATAATGCGTGTCATTTTAAGATATAGTTTTTCTATTTTCTTATTAAACATATTTCTTCCTCCCCTTCCTTGATATACAATCCATCCGGTTTTACCCGTAGATTTTCTCTGTTGTTTTCTAAATAATATTGTACCTGTTGACTTATCCACATATTTATCATCTGAACATATTGTATATACGCCTCCTCAGTGAGTAGTATCGTTTTACCTGATAGCTCTTTGCCATAAACC
>JAUNPT010000056.1 GCA_030536565.1 Eubacteriales bacterium
AACATATCAGGTTCAATATAATCGTCTGCATCAATAAACTGGAGCAATTCACCTGTAGTTTTTAAGAGTCCTATATTTCTTGCCGCTGATACTCCTTCATGGCTCTTATTAACTAATACAATTCGTGAGTCGTCTCTCATCATTTCTGAGACAATTTCTGAGCTCTTATCTGTAGAACCATCATTGATTACAAGTATCTCGAAATTTGAATATGTCTGGGCCAATATACTGTCAATGCAACGTCTGATTGTCTTTTCACCATTATATAATGGCACTATTACAGAAATCTTTTTCATGTCCAATCCCCTTCTACTGCAGTCCGTCCGGCACCGCCACACCTAAATCTTTTAAAGCAAAATGTTTATTTAACTGCTCCAGCTGTTTGTCATTACTGTTTTTTACTGCTTCAACTATTTTACATGCCAGAATATATGCACCATATTTATTCATATGTGTATTTTCCGGTACTGTTTCAGACTTTTTTATTTCTCTATCAAAATCATCAGGCCATATGCCCTTATTCACACCAGACTTTATAGAGGTCAGAAAATGTATTTTTTCCCGTCCAATGCTTTCAAAATATTCTCTTGACATTTCAAATAAATCAATCACAGGAGTGTTTGTCTCTACTGCCAGCTGCTTCATAGCACGTACATATGAAAAATCATCACCGCCATGCAGTCCTGCACCATCAGCAATTTTCCCCTCCTGTGTAAAAAATGTCCTTGCAGGAGGAGTAACTAATACCGGAACTGCTCCATTCCTGCGTGCAGCATCAAGAAACTGCTTTAAAAACCATTTATAGGTTCCCTTTGAACCATCCTCTGAATATGGGTAATATTTATCACCAGGATATGCATCAAACATATTATATATATTGTTAATTACTGCCTGCTTATCTGATATCTTATCATCTTTATATAATTTCGCAAGATATTCAGGCGGCAGATATCTTTTGTCTGTCTGCTCGCCTGGAATAAGCGGATACCTTCCGTGAGCATCAGGCCTGCCCAGCGGCGTAAGCCTGTTAAACATTGTTTTATATTCCTTGCTGTCATCATCATTATGACAAAATTCAATAAACAGATAATCTCCTCTGTTTATCTCTTTATCAATTACATTTAATCTGCCTTCGTTTATAAATAATCTTGAACTTCTTCCGCCCTCTGCATAATTTACAACCTCCAAATCACATAGCTGCCGCAGATATTGTCCCCAGCCGCCAATAAATTCTTCTTCCTTATAATCCTTTACCAATGAATCCCCTGCCAGAAAAATCTTCATAATTAATCCTCATGTCTGTTATAAATAAAAAACCTGCCATGTTACCACTTTTGCAGTCTTACAAAAGTATATAACATAGCAGGATAAATGTAAAATTATAGTTTTATAAAAAATTATGAAAGACTTATATTGCGTACCTCATTCCTAACCCGTAATATCATGCCTGCAGATACACTTAACTCATCAATTCCCATACGTAAAAATTCTTCTGTAAGCGTTGTATCTGCCCCCAGTTCACCACATATACCAATCCATATACCCTCTTTATGGGCATTCTTTGCTGCCATTTCAATAAGTTTAAGAACTGCCTTGTGATGGGTGTTGGCAAATGGCTCCAATTTTCTGTTCTGGCGGTCAATTGCCAGCGTATACTGCGTTAAATCATTAGTTCCAACACTAAAGAAGTCAACCAGTTTCGCAAGCTCATCGCTGATTAAGGCTGCAGCAGGAGTCTCTATCATAATACCTGTCTCAACATTTTTCTTATAAGGTATTTTTTCTTTTTCAAGTTCTTCCCGAACCTCAGCTGCAATTTTCTTTGCTTTTATAACCTCATCAACAGATGTAATCATAGGGAACATAATCGAAATATTACCAAATACTGCCGCCCTGTAAAGAGCTCTTAACTGAGTTTTAAATATTTCAGGCTGTGTCAGGCATATCCTTATTGCCCTATACCCAAGTGCTGGGTTTTCTTCATGGTCTAAATTAAAATAAGCTGCCTGTTTATCTGCACCAATATCTAATGTACGGATAACAACTTTCTTACCTGCCATGTTTTCTGCCACCTGCTTATACGCCAAAAACTGCTGTTCCTCTGTCGGAAAATCAGAATTTTCAAGATAAAGAAATTCGCTTCTGAACAATCCGATTCCACCAGCATCATTGGCAAGAGCCTTCGCAACATCTGCCGGGCTTCCTATATTGGCATAAATATTGATTTTTGTGCCATCTTTAGTTATATTTTCCTTACCCTTTAATTTTAAGAGAAGCTCCTTATAATGGTCTGCTTCTTCCTTTTTCTTCTTCATCAATGCAAGGGTTTCCTCATCAGGATCAATATACACTGTTCCGGTAAAACCGTCTACAATTGCGAATTTCCTGTCATACTCTGTTTTAAGTTCCTCCCCAAGTCCGATAATCGCAGGAATGCCCATGCTTCTTGCAAGAATAGCCGTATGTGAATTAGTTGAACCCAGCTTTAACACAAAGCCAAGAACTCTGTCCTTATCCAGCTGCACTGTCTCTGATGGTGCAAGATCATCTGCCGCAACTATATACATTTCGTCGTCATCTGCAATGTCCTGAGAAGTATTTTCATTCTGTAATATGCTGACAAGCCTCTCTGAAACATCTTTTACATCTGCTGCCCTTCCCCTCATATAATCATCGTCCATGGCAAGAAACATTGCCTGAAAGTTATCGGCTGTCGTGCCAACCGCATACTCAGCATTAACATTCTGGGTAGTAATTATATTCTCAATAGAATCACAGTAATCCAAATCTTCCATCATCATCTGATGAATTTCAAATACCGCTGCGTCAGCTTCTCCGACAGTTCCCACAATATTATCATATAGATTCTTTAATTGTTTAATTCCCTCAGCTTTAGCTGCGTTAAAACGTGCAACCTCAGCCTTGGTATCATCCACATGATATCTTACAATTACCTGTTCTTTCCTTGAGTAAAATAAAATTTTGCCCATACATACATCACTATATACGCTTTTTCCCTGTAAAGTAATCATAAAACCTCCTATGTTTGCCAAGCAAAAGTCTCTATTTCTTATATCATTAGAATATCATCTGCAAAATATGATGTCAATTTTATCAGGAGAGAATTAACAATTTTTTAACAATCTTTTTATCTGATAATTGCATAAAAAGTATAAGCTGCATACAAAAGAACCATAACAAAACCTTCTGTCCTATTAATCTTTCCTCTTGTCCTGCAGAAAATAAGTATAAGTATACTAAGAACCAAAAGAACGGAAATATCTACCACTGACTCGATGCTTGAAACTATAGGATTTATAGAGCTTGAAACACCCAGAATCATAAGGAGATTGAAAATATTTGAACCAACTACATTACCAACTGCCATTCCATTCTGTCCTTTTTTAGAAGCTACAATAGATGTAACAAGCTCAGGAAGTGATGTACCAATTGCCACTATTGTAAGCCCTACAAGAGTTTCGCTCATTCCACAGAAAAGAGCAATTGCTTTTGCACTGTTTACTACCAGCTGTCCGCCGCCAATAATAGCCGCCGCTCCAAGTATAATGAAAGTGAGGCTTTTCCATACTGGAAGTGATTCGATTTCTTCTCCGGCCTCACGGTTTTTAATTGCGCTTCTTACTGTAATGTACATATACATTACAAAGAAAATCAAAAGTATAACTGCTTCCCATCTTCTTATTGTACCTGACTGTGCAAAACCATTAACCTCAGCCACACTGCCTTTAAATACAATATCACTTATAAAAAGCCCAACTAAGACTGTTGCTATTAAAGAAAATGGGAAATCTCTTTTTACAATATCCTTCTCAACTGCCACAGGTGAGAGTATGGCACACACACCTAAAACCACCATGAGATTAAATATATTTGAACCAATTACGTTGCTGATGGCAAGAGCATTTGAACCAGCGATTCCAGCTGATACACTTACTGCAAGCTCAGGTGCGCTTGTCCCCATAGCAACAATTGTAAGGCCTATTACAACACCTGGAATATTAAATTTCTTTGCAACCGCCGCACTGCCTTCAACAAAATAATCTGCACCTTTAATTAAAAACACAAAGCCCACAAGGAGTAAAACCAAATCAAGTAAAATTTTCATAACTTATTCCTTTCAATTATGTATTATATGAATTACAGGGAAAAATAATCGTAAAAAAAGACTTTTATCGTACTAAAAATACGATAAAAGTCTTGCTTCTAAGAACATGCACCGGGGAATTAAACAGCTATTACCATAACTCCCGTACTGACGATTACACACTACATGAATAAATCATGCAAGCTACTCCCTCTTATTTATAGTTGTAATGATAGCAAATCAGCAATTAAAGGTCAAGCTAATTTAAACCTTTTTCTAAATCTTTAAGCATGATATCAAGGGCTGTTATTCCGCCCTCTGCTGTATACCATACCGCAGGATTTTCAAGATAAATAATCCTTCCGTTTTTATAAGCCTCTGTACTTTTAACGAGTTCATTTTCCATAATTTCCTTTGCAAACCTGGTGCCTGCTGTTCCTATGGCACTATCCCTGTCCATAACAAATATATAATCAGGATTCTGGTTTAGAATAGTTTCAAATGAAGCTTCATTGCCATGTGAAGCTGTCCCGGCAGCTGACGTCAGATTATTAAAGCCAGCTTCCCTGCCAATAATTGAACACCTTCCATCGTTCCCAAGAAGATTAAAGCTTCCGCTCGTTGTCATGCCCACTAACGCCGTTCTGCCATCTGAAATTTTCCTTAATTCATCGATTCTTGACGTAAAATCTGCTGTCTTTGCCGTCACATCATCTTCAAGCCCAAAAATCGAGGCAATAACAGCCGCATTCTTATTTACACTTTCAACAACTCCATTTTTTGTATCTGTGGCAAGATATACTACTGGTGCAATTTCACTTAAAGCATTATAAGAAGCTGCGAGACGTCCTCCAATAAATATAATATCCGGCTCACAGGCAAAAACTGCCTCAAGGTCTGCTTCCTTAATCGTCCCCAAATCAGCAATCTCTTGATTATCTACGTAAGCAGATAAATATTCAATAGAGTTGTCAGCACTCCCAACTATACGTTCACCCATTCCAATGTTATCAATAATATCCAGGGCTGCTAAATCAAGAACTGCAATACGCTGCGGATTATACAAAACCTCAAGCTGGATTTCTTCTTTTTCTCCATTTAAAGCTGTAATTGTAATATATGTTTTTGTTTCTCCTTGTGATGTTTTTTCCTGTACTTTATCATTTTTACATGCCACAAGAGCAATTGCCATAACTAATATTAATACTGACGTGATAATTTTTTTCATTTCTTTCTCCTGAATCATTTAATAATAAATTGTCAATGGCTTTCCGGATTTCTCCATAATTTCAAAATCAACCTGATATATCCCGGAAAGCACTTCTTTTGTAATAACTTCATTTACTGTTCCATATTTTGCAATTTTTCCATTTTTAAAAGCACATATATAATCTGAATAAAACGCTGCATAATTAATTTCATGAATAACCATAATAATTGTCTTTCCTAGTTCATCACACAATCTTCTCACAATCTTCATCATATTCGTCGCATGATAAATATCCAGATTATTTGTAGGCTCATCTAAAAGAATATATTCTGTATCCTGGGCAATTACCATGGCTATATACGCGCGCTGTCTCTGACCTCCCGACAGTTCGTCAATAAAGCTGTCCTTATACTGCTCCAGTTCCATATATTTAATTGCTTCATTGATTTTTTCCTTATCTTCTTTTGTAAGCCTTGAACCGGAATGCGGAAATCTTCCAAATGCCACCAGTTCACCTACTGTAAGCTTCATCTGTACATTATTCGTCTGGGTAAGTATTGCAAGCTTTTTAGCCAGTTTTGTACTTTTCCATTCTGTAAGCTTTCTATCTTCAATTGATATGTCCCCGCCATCACTGTCTATAAGCCTTGATATCATACCCATAACAGTTGATTTTCCTGCTCCATTGGGTCCAATTAAAGAAGTTACGCAGCCCTTATGAATTTTAAAGGTTATATCATCGACAACCTTCTTTCCATCATAATGCTTGCTTACATTTTTTATAAACATATCTATATCCTCCTTTTCCCCAGTAAAAGGTAAAGAAAATACAATCCTCCACCTACTGTAATAAATACACTGACAGGAATTGAATATGTAAACACCCTCTCAGTTATCAGCTGACCGCCTGTTAAAATAATTATGCCAAATAAAACTGAGCCTGCCATTAACCAGCTGTGCCTAAAGGTTTTAAACATTTGACGTGACAGGTTTGCAATAATCAGACCAAGAAATGAAACAGGCCCAACCATTGCTGTTGCAACCGCAATATACAAGGTTACACCTAATAGAAGCTTTCTTACAGACTTATTATAATCAATTCCAAGGCTGACCGCCTGCTCTCGTCCCAGCGTAAGCACATTTAAAAGCCTTATCTCTTTTCTAAGTACGATTGCAATTACTGCAAGTAATATTATTGAAAATGCGATAATACCTGAATTAATATTACTGAAGCTTGCCACCAGACTTGTAAGGAGGATATCATATTCATTTGGATCCATTATTCTTACCAGCGTACTCTGAATACTTGCAAAAAATGAAGACATCACTGTCCCAATAAGCAGGACATATAATATGTTATGCTTTGTTTTTTCTAATAGATAACTGTAAACTGCCATAGAGACTATCCCCATAATTACTAAATCCACAGCAAAAGACATATTACTGTTTAAAGCCAGCATACTTCCTGAACCCGCAAAAAACACAACTGCTGTATGAATCACTGTATACAAGGAATTAAGCCCCAAAAGACATGGCGTAACTATTGTATTATTAATTATAGATTGAAAAACAAAAGAAGCTGTTCCAATTGCATAAGACGTAACCAGCATAGCAGTCATTTTAGGAACCCTAAGCTTTATTGCATACCTGAAAAATCTTTCATTATGGAACTTTACTCCTATAGTCATGTAAACAGCTATTATTAATAATGCTATTATTGCCATTATTAAAATTCTGCCAGCTAATGCTTTTTTATTCACGCACAACACCTCCCAGTATTTTTTTATTCAGTTTTACTGCCTTACGTCCATGTTTTAATCTGTACATAAGCAGTCCGACAAACAATATGCTGCCAAAGATACCTACAATCAGTTCAATTGGCAGTTCATATGGGAATATTATTATTCTTCCTGCCATATCACATACGAGTACAAATATAGCGCCAAACAAAGCCGTATCCACTAGCGTTCCACGAAGCTTATCGCCCTTAAACATCACGACTATATTAGGAACAATCAGACCAATATAAGAAATTGAGCCAACCACTACAACAACTGCTGCTGTAATCATCGCTGCTATAGTAAGTCCCATAAACAAAACCAGATTGTAATGAACTCCTAAGTTTTTTGAAAAATTTTTTCCCATACCAACGATATTAAAATGATTAGCGAACATAAATGCAGCAATTACCAGCGGTACTACAAGATAAGCAATCTCATACCTTCCCTTTAAGACCATTGAGAAATGTCCTACCAGCCATGTTGATAATGCCTGCGTCATCTCAAACTTATATGCAAGAAAAGATGTCACACCTCCTATAACATTTCCAAACATTATTCCAACAAGCGGAACCATCACTGCATCTTTAAACCTGAGCCGCTGTATAAAATATACAAATATCCATGTTCCGGCAATGGCCGACACAAACGCAAATACAGCTCTGCCCCAAAGCGTGGAGTCCGGCATAAATATAAGCGCTATAAGTATTCCAAACTGGGCTGAGGAAATGGTTGCTCCCGTTGTAGGTGAAACGAATTTATTCATGCACAGCTGCTGCATTATAAGACCTGCCACACTCATTCCAAATCCAGTACATAAAATCGCTATCAGCCTCGGAATCCTGGATATAAAGAACACTTCTATTGCATCCCCATTTTTTGTGAACAATGATATGGGCGTTACATCAATAGCCCCGACAAATAAAGATATTGCTGATAGAATCACAAGACATAATCCCAGACAAATTGTAATTCTGTATTTTTTCATAAACATCTCCTTTCGTTTTTATTTTTTAGTCTAACTATTATTAGTCATTTCGAACTTATAGTTATAAAAGAAGGCTGCCTGATAGTTAGTTCTATCTAACAGCTGTTTATTATCATACCATATCACTAGGAATTGTCAAGCTTATTTTTGTTCAATTTTTTAATTCGCACTTGAATTTTTTTAAATGCTTGATAAAATAAAAGCATTATTAAATAACAGGTCTGGAGACTTCATGAAGACTACAACTAATTACGACGATTTTTCGAAAGGCAGCATAGCCTCACATCTTGTAAGACTTGCTGTTCCCATGACGCTGGCTCAGTTAGTCAACGTGCTATATAACATAATAGACCGAATGTTTATTGGAAGACTTCCAGTTGACGCAACCAATGCACTTACAGGGCTTGGAGTTGCATTTCCAATATGTACAATTATTATTGCTTTCGCCAATCTAATAGGTCTTGGAAGTTCACCTCTTTTTTCAATTGAAAGAGGACGCGGCAATGATGAGGAAGCTAAGTACATAATGGGAAATGCTTTTGTAATGCTTGTAATCATAGGATTTATTTTAAGTATTACTGGACTGGTATTTAAGAAACCTATTCTATATATGCTTGGTGCCAGCGATGTAACATATCAATATGCCAGCTCTTATATATCCATATATCTACTGGGAAATATATTCGTTATGCTAAGTCTTGGTCTTAATACTTTTATAAATGCCCAGGGTTTTGCAAAAACAGGAATGTTAACCGTATCTATCGGAGCTGTAACAAACATCATACTTGACCCGGTCTTAATATTTGTATTAAATCTCGGGGTTTCCGGTGCTGCCATTGCAACTGTTATTTCACAGTTTATTGCTGCACTTTGGACGTTTCACTTCTTAACTGGTAAAAAGACTATAATAAAGCTTTCCCCTAAATATTTCAAATTGAAAAGCCACAGAGTATTAAGCGCATTAGGACTGGGACTTGCACCTTTTACTATGAGTTTTACCAACAGCCTTATTGCAGTTATCAATAATATTAACCTTGCAGCCTATGGCGGAGATATCTACATTGCCTCAATGACTGTTATTAACTCTGTCCGCGAGGTTGTACAGATGCCTGTTTCCGGAATATCTGACAGTGCCAAGCCTATAATAAGCTATAATTACGGAGCAAAGGAAAATAAGCGAATCAAAACCACAATACAATATATGACAGCTTCCCTTATTATATATTCATTTGCAGTAACTATTCTTGTGGAGCTTTTTGCAAAGCAGATGATTTTCTTTTTTAATGATGACCCAAAGCTGCTTGAAATCGGTGTTAAATCACTGCGCTTGTACTTTGCTGCATTCATGTTCATGGCATTCCAGTTTTCAGGACAGACAGTATTCACAGCTCTTGGCAAAGCAAAAAATGCTGTATTTTTCTCACTGTTTAGAAAAGTGTTTCTGGTAATTCCACTTGTCTATCTTCTGCCCTTGCTTGGGTTAGGAGTAGACGGTGTATTTATTGCAGAGCCCGTCTCTAATATAATCGGTGGTCTGTGCTGCTTTATTGCCATGTATTTTATTGTTTATAGGAAGCTGGATTAGGGGAAAATTCATTCTATTGCCAATGTGATATTTTTCCTGCAGCTTTCCCACATCATCTAAGGTACAGGTTACTTCCCCTACCTTTCCCTGCATCTGTTCAATTAATTCCTCCGGTGTTCCCGTAGCAATAATTTCTCCACTCTTTAATAAAAGTACTTTATCGGCAATACATTCAATATCACTGACCACATGGGTTGCGAAAAGAATAATCTTATCCTTTGATAATTCAGCAATACTTCTTATATGCAACAGATGTGAGATTTACAACCTCAAGAAGCTCGTCTATCTGCTGACTGACCTTCTTCTTTGTCCCATCAGCTAAAGTAACTGCTTTCACGCCCTTTATTTCTGCCATGTATTTTAAAAATGCTTTCGGTGAAAAGTCTTCATAAAATCCCTGCTGCTGTGGCATATATCCTACCAATGCACGAAACTTCTTTCCAAGTTTTAGAATATCCTCCCCTTCAAGCCCACAGATTTCTTCATCAATATAGATAATTCTGCCACCTGTATATTTGCCTGTCTAAACATCTTTTTTCTTTGTACTATTCCGTATATCTCTGCCATCTCTCGCCACATTGTCCGTAATTAAGTTAATCATCGTACTCTTTCCTGCGCCATTGGCTCCCAGTATGCCATAAATTCCCGGTTCAAATGTGTAATTGATTCCCTTTAATGCCTGAACCATTCCATATGTCTTCTTTACATTTTCAAGTTTGAGTTTCATAAATGCCTCCTTACCCATGTTCGAATTACCATGAACATACTAAATATCCCAGTCTCCACAACTGCTGCGTACATGATACAATACATAATCCCACTGGAACATATGCGAAGCAGATGCCAGTCATTCATTGGCAATACTACTGAAACATACTGAAAAAATACAAAATCAATCAAATAAAGAATATGTGGAATTAGTAAAATAAAGCAGATAATTAATGTATATTTCTCATTCGCGTATAATGAAATCAGTGTAATCATCATCGTGACTGACCACATAACAAACAATTTTACTATGAAACCGAAAAACATATATTGTCTGATTGTGATATTTAGCGGGAATTTTTCCATAAACATCAGGCTGTGCAGATTGCTGTCCATATTCGAACAGCTGTATAACTGCAACACACGTATGTAATAATATGCATAAATAATACACCCCAGAAAAACAGAAAGAACAGAATTAACCGCTATTTTTCTTCTGATAAAATGTTTTCTTCCATTGGCAGCACTTCCGAGCATCGGTACCATACTTCCTTTCCGTTCATAGGAAATGCTTCCATTGATTAAGAATATCAGCATCATATATACATATAAGTCTATCATGTTCAAGCTGTAGTCCATGGTTCCATTAAAGATTCCTTCATAGGCGTATGGAGATATAACCTGAACGGTATCTCCCCCATCCTTCTTTCTATCCAGATAATCTGCCTGCAGCTTCATCTCATCTACGGCATCACTTAATGCATTGATTTCTTCTGTCAGTGTTTTCATATAGGAGCCGTTCACCTTCTCGCCCCGTTCAGCCTGCGCATTCAATTGCTGGTATTCCACATTCTTGTCATTCAACTGATTTTCGTATACTTTAATCTCATCATATATGGAAGAATCCATCTCCCTGCCATTCATATCGAAATAATAATTGCGCATGATATCTCTTGCGCCATCATAGTATACAGTCCCATAAATCTGCACTCTGCTAATCAGGAAAAATCCAATGATTATTACAATGATTCCCCTCTGTCCAATCAGAATTTTATAAATATCTGTCCCCCATGGATTTAGTTTTGCGACCCATTGTCTATAAACAGTCAATATCCGACTGAGCCATGCATTTGCCCTCGAATAATTGGCAACCGGATGTCTGCAATAGGAAATAGCCGCCACTGTAATTGTAAAGATTATCATAACCACAGACAAAGTTATAAGATAAACATCACCTCGTCCATAGACCGTTCCCCACAGTCTGACATTGGAATAGGCATACATTGCATCTCCTGGCAGCAACAACTCCAGCAAATTGGTGTATTTCAGTACGCCGAATACAGAGCTTTCCGGAATATATTGATGACATAGGAAACTGACCACCCCGGCAATAAGCATCGCTGCACCGGCTGCTGCAATATTGGAGAATATCGACAGCATTCCCCATGCAAATATAGCTATAACAAAGATACTAACCCCATAGAGAATGATATTAAACACTAAAAATGTGATTCGATTAGATGAAAATGGTACATATGCAAAAGTCTGACTGCTCTGTAACTCTAAACCAAGATATTCTTCTCCTCCATATAGAATAAAACTCGTTATATAGGTCACAAAATTGACAGCCAGAGAACCAATCAGAGATGAACTGAATAATATTCCCATTCTTCGAACAGTCAAGCGCACTCGTCCATTTCCTGCTGCATATATGATATTGAACAGCCCCAGTTTCTTGTCCTCAAGAAAACGATACAATATGTAAATCATGAACAACAGCAGAAAAACTCCCGTAAGTTTATACTCGAAGATACTATCCACTGCTCTTTCTCCACCTGGTGCAGTTGTAACCATTTCATTAAACTTCATATCATATCTTGTCTTTAATATATTATTATACGAATAAGACCCACTGTTTGAAAATGCACTGACATGAATCAAATTCGCCGACTGCTCACGCATTTGTACAATTCTCTCATGGTATCCTGCAGCATAATTAAGATTTCCCTTGAACATTTCACTTGCCGCCATATAGATTGAAAAGCTGACATCTTCTTTATTAATATATTCTTTGTAAAAAGAGGTCATATATGCCTTAATTTCTTCATTCAAAGCAGATTCTTCCACGTTCTCTCCAGAATCATATTTCTCAATCCATCCGTCCATCAGTTCATTGTACATACGGTTCACATCCAGGATATTGAATGTACTGGAATCATAGTCTTTTACATACTGTAAAATCTCTTCATTCCCATTCTGTATCTGTTGGTTATAAAATAGCAGGCCAGATATCAGACAGAGAATCAATAATATGACACAGGTCTTTATATTCCATATTCGTTTAAACTCCATTGCACATCATACCCCCCTCGTATAATTCCTGGGAATCATTTCCAAATCATTTTAATGTCCCCTGCAATATCTTTTTAAATTCCTTAGTGTTCCGATTATAGACCATATACACATAATCCGCATCGGTTCCTTCATCCTTCTTCGTTTTCGCATAGTCCGCATAATATCTGAAGAATAAATATTTGTCATCGCCGAAATACATATCTGAAGTTTCTGAAACGATCTCTTCCAGCACCTCTCCGTCCAGAGAAAGAACGACAACTCTCGATTGTGCCTTATCCACAATATCATAATTATTAACATAAAGAGCATTATTATAAT